>CAZBXY010000009.1:23254-58058 GCA_964495365.1 uncultured Frigoriglobus sp.
CCGCCGCCCCCCCCGCTGCGGGTGTTGTTGCTGCTGTTTTTTGGGGGGGGGCCCCCCTCCCCCCCCCCCCCGCGACCGGCGCAGCCGGTCGCTGCTTTTCTGCGTTTTGCGGATCGTACTGGGCAGGCGGACTCGAAAACCGTCGCTCGCGGTGCGAGCGACCCGGCTCTCGGAGAGAGCCGGCCACCCGAAGGAACTTGCCAACGTTCGGCGCCCGGTCGCGGTATAATCGGGTATTCGGTCCTCACATCGTTCCAGGAGTGCGCCTCATGTCGCAGGCGATTGTCGATCCGGCGGAAGTGCGGCGGTTCGCCAGCAACCTGAAGCGGTTCAACGCCGATCTCCAGTCCGCGGTCGCCGGGCTGCACGGCCAACTGATGGCGCTCGGCGATAGCTGGCGCGACCAGGAGCACGACCGGTTCCGCCAGGAGTTCGAGGCGACCATGCTCGTACTCGAACGGTTCCTGGAAGTGTCCGAAGAACACATCCCGTTCTTGCTCCGCAAGGCCGAGCGGATTGAAGAGTACTTGTCGCAACGTTAGAGTCCCAGGTCCGCAAGTCGCAGGTCCGAAAACCGGCTGTTGACTTGGGACTTGATGACTTGAGACTTCAAAATGTCCGCCGACGTTCGTTCCATCGCCGCGGTCATCGACTGGCGCGCCGACCTCATCAACTACGGCGAACTGCTCGCCGAGGCGATGTCCGGCGTCGATCTGGAGATCCGCCGCGCCTTCGACTGGCTGGAGGAGCAACTCGCCCTCTGGAAGCGCGCGATCCGCGCGTGCGAGGAGGACGTGACCCGCGCCAAGGCCGAGCTGTCGCAGCGGAAGTTCACCACCTGGGACGGGCGCGAGCCGGACTGCACCGTTCAGGAAAAAGCCCTGCGGCTGGCCCGCGCCCGGCTCGAACATGCGGAGGAGAAGGTTGAGACGTGCCGCCGCTGGATCGGGCGCTTGCCGAAGATGATCGACGAGGCGTTCACCGGGCCGTCGCGCCGGCTGAAGGGGATGCTCGAACTCGATGTCCCCAACGCGACGACCGAACTCGGGCGCCGGGCCGCGGCTCTGGAGAGCTACGCCGGGCTGCGCCCCGACCACGCCCCGGCGCCCAGCGCGATGCCGAACCCCTCCCCCCAACCCCCTTCCCCGGGGGGAGAGGGGGAGCCAGGCGCGAGCGCATCGTCGGCGTCGGCGGCGCGCGAAGGTCTGACTCCCTCTCTCCCCTCTCCGCGTGCAGCCGAGATTGCGCAGGCAAGTGAGGCGCGGCACGCGGAACAAACAGGGGAGGGGGTTGGGGGGAGGGGGTCTTCGATTTCATCTTCCGCCGGCGAGGAGAAGTCGTAAATGCGGTTCGGCACCACGCGCAGCCAGATTTACGACGCCCAGAAGACCGCCCGCGCGAAATGGGACGCGACCCAGGACGCGTGGGACGACGAGGTGCGCCGCGCCCACGGCGAGACGGTTATCGAACCGCTCGACGCGGCCGTCAGCGACGCGCTCCACGCCATCGACCTGCTGGCCGTGCTGTTCACGCAAATTCGCCAGGAGTGCGAGTTCGGGAATTAACAGCTCCGACGGGCCCGCGGGCCTGTCCTACAGGAATTCACCATGTCCGACACACTCTTCGACCGCCAGCGGGCCGCGCTCACCCGGCTCACGGATGCCGCCGCCGCCCGCGCCGCCGCCGACGCGGAGCTGACCGCCGCCTTCGAGACCGCGCGCGACAAGGCCGAGCACGACGTCGGTCGCGCGCGTCGGGCGCACGCCGCCGCGATCGAGCGCGACGTCGGGGCGCTCGACGCCGAACACGCCGCGACCGCGGAGCGGATCGCCCGCGAGTTCACCGCCGAGCAGCTCGCCGCCGAGCGCGCCCGCGACGACCGCCGCAAGCAGACCGCCGAGCGGTTCAACGCGGCGCAGCAGCGCGGCAAGACCGAGTACCAGGACAAGCAGTGGAGCCACGACTCGGTGCTGGAGGGCGGCGAGAAGGCCGCGAAGGACCAACTCGAAGCGCTCCACCGCAAGGCCGCGGCCGGCGCCGAGCGGGTCGCCGAACTGGGCGCCGAACTTGACCCGCTGTTGGAGCGCGGCCGGGTGTCGCCCGCGCTGGTGAAGTTCGACGACGAACTGCCCCCGCCGACCGACGACGACCCGATCACCCGGATGAACAAGTGGCTCGACACCGCGGACCGCTCGGTGTCGAAGCTGCGCCGCGCGAAGACGCCCGCGTGGGGCAACTCGGGGCGGCTGGTCGTGCTGGTGGCGCTGTTCGGCGCCCTCGGCGGGTCCACGTTCGCGGTCACCGACGCGCAGACCGCCGCCATCACCACGGGCGCGGTCTCCCTCGTGTTCGGCATCGGCACGTGGGTCTTCCTCGGCTGGTTCGGGCGGCTCGTCACGCTCCGCGAGGGCATGGCGATTTCGCGGCACCTGGCCGAGGCCGGGCGCGCGGTCGAGCTGCTCAACGCGTTCGCGGAGAAGGAGTACACCGAGGAGGTCACGCGCCTGCGCGACAAGCACGCCCGCAAGCGCCGCGAGACCGACGAGTACTTCCAGCCGCTGTTGGACACGCAGAAGAAGCAGTACGAGGCCGAGATGGCGAAGATCGATTCCGAGTTCGCCGCCGGGGCCGAGCAGCTCCGCCGCCGGCGGGCCAACGAGACCCGGTTGCGCGAGGACCGCTACCAGACGAAGAAGGCCGAGATCGAGGGGCTGCTCGGGGCCGACCTGCGCGCCGCCGAGGAGACCTACGACCGGCGGATCAGCGCGGCGACCGCCGCCCGGACCGCCGCGTGGCGCGAAATGGCCGGCGCGTGGTGCGCCACGACCGACGCATGCGCCGCGACCAGCACCCAGCTCCGCGCCGCCGGCGAGGCCGCGTTCCCGCCGTGGGACGAACTGGCGAAGCGCCCACTCGCCGCTCGCGTGCCCGAGGGCATCCGGTTCGGCACCTTGAACGTGGACGTGCGCGCGATCGAGGGCGCCGTCTCCACCGACACCCAGCTCCTGCCGCCGCGCGAGCTCAACGGCGAGCAGCCCGCGTACCTGCCGTTCCCCGACCGCTCGTCGGTGCTGCTCCGCTGTCGCGACGAGGGCCGCGCGGTGGGCATCACCGCCCTGCAGGCGATGATGCTCCGGTTCCTCACCGGACTGCCGCCGGGCAAGTGTCGGTTCACGATCATCGACCCCGTGGGGCTGGGTGACAACTTCGCCGCGTTCATGCACCTCGCGGACTTCGACGAGAAGCTCGTCACTTCGCAAATCTGGACCGAGGCCCGCGACATCGAGCAGCGGCTCATCGATCTGACCGACCACACCGCGAGCGTGATTCAGAAGTACCTGCGGAACCAGTACAAGTCGATCGAGGAGTACAACCGCGCCGCGGGCGAGGTGGCCGAGCCGTACCGCGTACTCGTGGTCGCCAACTTCCCGACCAACTTCACGCCGGAAGCCGCCAAACGGCTCGTGAGCCTTGCCAACAGCGGCCCGTCGTGCGGCGTGTGCGTCCTCGTGACCGCGGACACGAAGGCCGCGATGCCGCGCGACTTCAACATCGCCGACCTCGAAGCCGCGAGTTACACGCTCGCGTGGAAAGAAGGTCGGTTCGTGCCAAAAGACCCGGTGCTGGCGCAGTTCCCGCCGCGAATCGACGTCCCGCCCGACCCCGCGACGGTCGCGCAACTCGTGCAGCGCGTCGGGAAGGGGAGCAAGGAGGCGGCCCGCGTCGAGGTGCCGTTCGAGTACATCGCGCCGAAGCCCGAAGACGTCTGGAAGGCATCAGCCGCGAAGGGCTTTGAAGTCGCTGTCGGGCGCGCCGGAGCGACGCGCAAGCAGGTGTTCTCGCTCGGCCGCGGAACGGCGCAACACGCGGTCGTCGCGGGGAAAACCGGCTCCGGTAAATCGACGCTGCTCCACGCGCTCATCACGAACCTCGCGCTCACGTACAGCCCGGACGAGGCCGAACTGTACCTGATCGACTTCAAGGAGGGCGTCGAGTTCCAGTGGTACGCGACCTACCGGTTGCCGCACGCGCGGGTCGTCGCGATCCAGAGCGAACGCGAGTTCGGCCTGAGCGTGCTCCAGCGGCTCGACGGCATCTTGCGCGAGCGCGGCGAGAAGTTCCGCGACGCCGGCGTGAACGACCTCGCCGCCTACCGCAGTGCGCGTCCCGACGAAAAAATACCCCGAATTCTGCTCGTGATCGACGAGTTCCAGGCGTTCTTCACCGAGGACGACAAACTCGCGCAAGAAGCGTCGCTCTTGCTCGACCGCCTCGTGCGCCAAGGCCGTGCGTTCGGGCTTCACGTGCTGCTCGGCTCGCAGACACTCGGCGGCGCGTACTCGCTCGCACGCAGCACGATCGACCAGATGGCGGTGCGCGTCGCGCTGCAATGTTCCGACACCGACGCGCAACTCATCCTCAGTAAGGACAACACCGCGGCGCGGCTGCTCTCGCGGCCCGGCGAGGCAATCTACAACGATCAGAACGGCCTCACCGAGGGTAACGACCCGTTCCAGGTGGTGTGGCTCGCCGAGGAGAAGCGCGAGCAACTGCTCGAAGAACTCCACGAGCGCGCCGGCGACCGCTGGCCCGCGCCGCTCGTGTTCAGCGGCAACACCAGTGCCGACCTCGCCAACAACCGCCCGCTGGCAAAGCAGCTCCAGCAGCACACGCCGGTGAAGGTCGCGTCCGCGTGGCTCGGCGATCCGGTGGCGATCAAGGAGCCGACCGCGGCGCTGTTCCGCGCCCAGGGCGGCTCGAACCTGCTCATGGTCGGGCAGAGCGAGGACGCGGCCCGCGCGCTGTTCGTGGCGTCGGCGCTGAGCGTCGCGGCTCAAGTGCCCGCTGCGAAGTTCACTCTGCTCGACGGCACGCCGGACGACGCGGACGAGGCCGATTACCTCACCAAGTTCGCCGAGAAACTGCCCGGCGCAACCGCCCCGGGGCGCACCGGGCTGGCCGCGGCGCTCGCCGAACTCACGGCCGAAATCGACAAGCGGCAGAAGGGTGATTCCGAGCGCACGCCGCGGTTCCTGCTCGTCTTCGGCATCCACCGGTTCCGCGAACTCCGCAAGTCCGAAGACGACTTCAGCTTCGGGCGCCGCGGCGAGCGCGAGCCGTCACCGGCCGAGCGGCTCGCGACGATCCTCAAGGACGGCCCGCTCGCCAGCGTTCACGTGGTCACGTGGTGCGACTCGCTGGTGAACCTGAACCGCGCGTTCGACCGCCCGCTGTTGCGCGAGTTCGCGATGCGCGTCCTGTTCCAGATGAGTGCGACCGATTCGAGCACGCTGATGGACTCGCCCACCGCATCGAAACTCGGCCGGCACCGCGCGCTGTTCCTTCAGGAGGAGCAGGAGCGCCCGGAGAAGTTCCGCCCCTACGGGCTGCCGCCGGCCCAGTGGCTGAACGAAGCGTGCGACGCGCTCCGCGCGCGGGTCGGGTTGCAGCCGGAACCGGCTTCGGTGTAAAGTCAAAAGTCACGAGTCGTAAGGTCGTAAAGTCAGAAAGCACAGTCTTCGACTTTACGACCTTCGACCCTACGACTTTCGACTGCGTCGGAGGCACGGATGCCAAAGTTCCCCTCACAGCGCGTCGCGGTCATCGGCGCCGGCCCGATCGGCATCGAGGCCGCGCTCTACGCGAAAACCTGCGGCTTCGCGGTCACCGTGTACGACCGCGGTCCGGTCGGCGAACACGTCCGCCGGTGGGGCCACGTCCGCATGTTCACACCGTTCGGGATGAACTGCACGCCGCTCGGGCTGGCCGAAGTGCGGCGCGAAAAAGCCGGGCGCTCGCTGCCCGCCGAGACCGATCTCATCACCGGGAGGCAGTTCGTCGATTCGTACCTCCAGCCGCTCGCCGAGTCCGACGCGCTCATCGAATCGCTCAACCTCGAACAAGCGGTGCTCCAGGTCGGGCGCGCCGCGAGCGTGAAGAAATCGGAAGCGACCGAGCGGTTGCCGTTTCGCCTATTGGTGCGCGACGCGAGCGGCCAGGAGCGCATCGACACCGCGGACGTGGTACTCGACTGCACCGGCACGTTCAACACCCCGCGACGGCTCGGCGACGGCGGCATTCCCGCGATCGGCGAGCTGGCCGCGCGCCCGCACATCGCCTGGGGAATCGAAGACATCGCCGGCGAGAAGCGGGCGCACTACGCGGGCAAGAGCATCGCCCTCGTCGGCGACGGGTACTCCGCCGCGACCGCGATCGGCCAGCTCGCCGAACTCGCCGAAGAGGTCAACGACACGTGGGTGTTCTGGCTGACCCGCGGGGCGCGCGGCGCCCCCCTACCGCGTGTCCCCAACGACCCGCTGAAGGAGCGCGACCGGCTCGCGGTGCGCGCGAACTCGCTCGCCACGCGGTGCGACGGTAATCTCGAATTTCATCCGCAAACGGTGATCGACGAAGTCGTCAGCCACGGCCCGGACAAGGGGTTCCGCGTCGCGGGGCGCACCGCGGGCCGCCCGGTGTCGTGGGAAGTGGAGCGCGTGATCGCGCACGTGGGCTACCGCGCCGACCTGCGCATCTGCGACGGGCTGCGCGTGGACGAGCCGGCAGGGTCGCCCGAGTCGCGCGAACCAGGCTACTACATTATGGGTGACAAAAGTTCAGTAGTCAACTCGCATTTCCTGGTTCGCGACGGGTTCGGCCAGATTCGCCGCGTCTTCGCTCAGATTACAGGCAATTCGCGCCTCGACCTGTACGCGAAGAAAGCGGCATGAGCGGCCCCGCGATCGTCACCGGCGGGGCCGGCTTCGTCGGCTCGCACCTCGTGTCGCTGCTCGTCTCGCGCGGCGAGCAGGTGCGCGTGATCGAGCGCCCCGGAGCGGTGGTCGGGCACCTCCCGTCGGCGGTCGATGTCACGTTCGCCGACATCCGTGACGAGACTGCGGTGCGCGCCTCCCTGCGCGGGTGCGGGGTCGTCTATCATCTCGCCGCGAACCCGCAGCTCTGGACCCGCCGGCGCAGTGATTTCCACGCGGTCAACTACCTCGGTGCGGTTCACATTCTGCGAAGCGCACTCGAAGCCGGCGCGCCGCGTGTCCTGCACACGAGTACCGAGAGCATCCTCACGCGAGCGCGCCAAACGACGCCCATCGCCGAAGATCAGGCCGTTCCCGCGGCGGACGTGATCGGCCCGTACTGCCGGTCGAAGTTCCGCGCCGAACGGTTCGCGTTTCACCTCGCCCGCGCCGGCGCGACGCTGGTGGTCGTGAACCCGACGCTCCCGGTCGGCCCCGGCGACCTCGGGCGCTCACCGCCCACTCAAATGATGCTCGACTGCTGCAAAGGCAAGCGTTCCGCTTATCTCGATGCCGAACTGAATCTGATCGACGTGCGCGACGTGGCCGCGGGAATAGTCTCGGCACTCGAACGCGGGCGCCCCGGCGTGCGATACTTGCTCGGCGCGGAGAACTGGTCGATCCGCCGCGTGTTCGAGCACGTCGCGAAGCTGTCCGGCGTCGGCCCACCGCGCTGGAAGGTGCCATACCCGGTGGCGCTGGCCGCCGCTTACGTCAGCGAGTTCGTCGCCGACGCGATCACCGGAACGATCCCCGCGGCAACCGTAACGGGAGTCAAGCTCACCCGCCGGCGGATGCACTTCGACGCGAGCCGGAGCCTCGCGGAACTCGGAATCACGCCTCGCGATGTGAGCGAATCGATCGCAGAAGCGATCGCGTGGTTCCGCGCGATGAACTGGGTGTGATGCCGAGCGTGATCGGCCCCCTACCGTGTTCTCGCAACCCCTTGTTGCGAGCGGTCCTTCGACCGCCTGCCTGCGGCGCCGCGTGGGAAGCGGTCGGGGACGCGGTGCGGTACAACGGTCACGCGCTCCGGCGGTTCGTCGAGGGAGACAGCGGGTGGTGGCTGGGTCGCACGCGCACGATCCTCTACTGGGTTGTCCCACAAACCGCGCGAGCGGGTCCGCGGCACCGGCACTTCACCGAAGACAACCCACAACCCTGCGCCGCGCACCGAACGGACCACATGACGGGCGCAGAGGAACTGTGAACTCCGGTGTGTCTACGGGCGGGCCGGGTTTGGTTGCTACTCGGCCGGTTGCGGTTCGGACAGCGACTCGAACGCTACCACGAACCGCCAGTCGCCGACGGCACGCGATGACACGCGCCACTGCTCGCCGACCCGTTCGCACAACTGGCCCGGTTCCTCCTCGGCGTTAACGATCAGTTCGGAGCCGTCGACCAGCACGATCGTGTAGTCGAGGCCGCGGGTGTCCACCTTGCGTACCGCGCCCAGTTCTGGGTGCCAGATGGCTGCGATGGTGCCACGGGCGACGATCACATCCCTCGGGGACCAGAGAGTGTTGTACAGCACCAGTGATTCCGGTCCGCGGAGGTGGTCGGGCACTACCCGCCAGAATGCGAACTCGTCGGTCTGCCCGACTTCAAGTGACGGGTCGAGTTCGTACCAGCCAGGAACCCAGGCAACTTCTACCACCGCGTATCTCCTACGACCGAGCTGCGAATTACTTCCCGCGCACCGGGTTCGCGTCGATCCACAAGCGCCATTCGCTCTCAAGCCTCAGCCAGACTTCGGGTCCGCCTGCTCGGTTTCATTGCGCGACGGCTCCATGAATCGCAGCTGGTTGCCGTCGGGGTCCACGACGGTCATATTGCGAAACCCCAAGTCGTTGTTCGGGGCCTCGGCAACAGCGGCCCCGCGTTCGCGAAACTCCTCGTACCACGCATCGACGTCCGGGATCACGAAGTGGACCAAACCGCCCACCTGGCAATCTCCGCTGTGCTGGGAGAGGTACAGCCGCATCTCGTCGCGAACGACGGACATAAACACCGGCAAATGGGCCTCGAAGTGGTGTTCCCACTCGACAACGAAGCCGAGCTTGGCGACATAATAGGATTTGCTCCGCTCGTAGTCGGTGATTCGCAGCGCGGGGACGACCCGCTGTTTGGGTAACGTGACTTCCACCAAACGCCCTCCACCGAACAGGAAAATCACGCAACCGATCTCGCCGGCGGCCCCGGCGAGAAGCGTTACTTCACGTACACCGGGTTGGAGTAGATCCACGGGCGCCATTCGCCGTCGAGTTTCAGCCAGGCTTCGAGCCGGTACGCGCCGGGTTCCTTCACCGCGAACGCGAACTCGGACTTGCCCTCCGACTTCGCCACCTCCTTGCCGTGGTGCAGCAGGCGGAGGTACGCGGGGAGCGGTAGCTTCGCGGTCAGCTTCAGGCCGTCGGCGAGCTTCACCTCGTCGCCCATCAGCGCCACCAGCTTGCCCTGCGCATCGGTCGCGTCGAAGCGGAAGCCGGTGGGGTCGCACATCCAGTCGTGCGAGACGTAGACGTGACCCGCCCGGAGCGCGGCGCGGAGGGTCGGCTCGTCCAGTTTCGCCGCGAGGACGTGCGTACTGGAATTGCGGAACGAGCGGAAGTACGGGTCGAAGTCCAGCTTCGCGAGGATGTCGCCCGCGTTGCGGCCCTTCGTCATCTCCTTGATGCCGGGGCGCACGTCCGCGGTGATCTTCCGCTTCTTCTCGTCGGGGTCCACGTTCGTGCCGAGGAGAACGGTTTCGGCGTCCACCATCTTCACGATGAACACCTGATTGTGATGACAGTCGTTGGCCGCGACGCCCGTCAGTCGCTTGCGTTTGGTGCCTTCATCCCATTTCTTCAAGTAAACGTCCGGGTAATCGCACTGGAACGCGAGCACCTCGTCGGGGTAGAGCTTCAGGCTCTTTTCCAGGTCGGCGAGTTGCTTGGGGTCGGTCAGCATCATCGCGAGCGCGAGCAGCGAGCCGGGGTCACGTTTCGCGTCGTAGTGGCGGTTGGTGATTTCCAGTCCCGTCAGCCCGTCAACCGGGTGGTCCTTCCGCTCCTCGATGTGCGAGAGGAAGATGAGGCCGTCGTCCGCGGTGACGGTGTTGATGAAGTCGGCGCCCTTCAACTCCATCCGCTTGAGGATCGACTTCTGCGGGTACACCAGGAACCCGTGGACCTCCGACCCGGGGACGAACAGCACGCCCTCCTTCAGCCCGCGAGGGCGGCCGTCGATGAAGTCGCGCGGCGGGCGGTAGTGATCGGTGAGCAGGATCGCGTGGACGCCGGCCCTCTTGGCGTCGGCGGTCATCTCCGCGACCGTCCCGCCGGTGTGGTCCGAGTCCTCGGCGTGGGCGTGGAGGATGCAGCGGTAGTCGGTGAGGCCCGCGCGCGGCGGGACGTCGGTTCGCTGCGCTTTGAGCTTCTCGACATCGGCGGCAACGGCCGCGAGCCGCTCCGGCGCGAGCCGCTGGAGGTTGGAGTGCTTGCGCGGCAGCGGATCGGCGGCCCAAACGGCGGTCGCGAACAGCACGCCGGCGATTGCTGCGAGAGAATGGGTGAGGGGTTTCATGGGGGTCTGTCTTTCGTGGCACAGGCTTTCCAGCCTGTGCTTGATCCAAATGTAAAGCAACACAGGCTAGAAATCCTGTGCCACAAGAACAAAGACAGCCGGAAAGCCAGTACCACAAATGGCGGGCCGCGTTACTCCACGTCCACCTCGTACAGATAGCCCTCGTCGTCCGCGGCGTGCTGATCGTCGGCGACGACGTGCGCGTGAGCCGCGCGCAGCGCCCGGATGCCGGCCTTCGTCAGCGCGTTCTGCGACACGTTGAGCGCGTCGAGGTTCTTCAGGTCCGGGCACGCGGCCAGCACACGGGCGCCGGCGTCGGTCATGTTCCCGTAACCGATGTCGAGCGTCTTCAGCCGCTTCAGGATACCGGAGGCGACGACGCGGTCGGCGCCCTCGTCGCCGAAGTTCGTCATGTGAACCTGCAAATGCGCGAGCGCCGGGAGGTTCTTCGATCGCAGGAGCGCGTCGAACTCGTCGAGGTCGATGATCGCCTCGCGCCCGGGGTGGAGCCGCAGGGTGTGAAGGTTGGTCAACGCCTTGTTCTTCGCCAGCGCGGAGAGCGGGTACGGGTTAGCCTGGTTCTCGCCGTAGGGGTCGCTCCCGTAGTAGTACTGGAGTACGCGCAGGTTCTCGATCGAGGGCGACGCGAACAGCACCCGCACGCCCTCGATGCCGGTGTTGAGGTACAACTCCTCCAGCCGCGGGCACTGCGCGAGGAGGGCGAGCACCTGCTTGGCGGTGCAGGTGCCGAACGGATCGACCATCGTACTGTGCGCGAGCCGGTCGCCGGTGTCGCTGAACCCGATCTTGAACGCGCGGAGGTTGGTCAGGTTCGTGGAGCCGATGAGCGGCGGGAGGGCCGGCATCCCGTCGTAGACCGCCCCGCCGCGCTCGCCGGCGACGACCGCCGCCTGCGGCCCGCGGGTGAACTGGTCGAAGTCGAACGGGTGGTACCGCATGTCGTAGACGATCTCGAGCCGGCGCAACAGCCGCGCTTCCGGCGCGCGGGCGATCGCCCCGATGAGCGCCTCGGGGACCGGCAGTATGCGGACGGTATCGAGCCACCCGCGGGCGAACGCGAAGTGGTACGGCTTGTCCGGCCCGCTCCACGGCCCGACCAGGAACCGCCCCAGGTCGCCGAGCCACGCGCGCTCGTGCAGCGACTGGAGCGCTTTTTCGCGCTTGCGGAGCTGGGTGCGCTCGGCCGCGGACCGCTTCGGGTCTTCGAGAGCCAGTTGCGTTTGAACGAACTCGCCCCGCGGGTCGCCGGCTTCGGCCAGGTAATCGCCGTAGGCCGAGTGCGCCGCAATCTCGTCCGGGTGCGCGACGAGCGCCGCTTCCAGTGCCTTCTGGTCGGCGGTCGGCGTCGCGGGCGGCGCCGTGGCCGTCTCGACGTAGCCCTCGCGGGTCTTCGCGTCCACGAGCTTGTCGAACGCGGCCCGCGCCTGTTGGGCGTCGAAGAAGTGCCGGTCGCGGGCCTGCCCGCGGGTGCCGACCTGACCGGACACGACGGTGATCGTCATCCCGTGCAGCCCGATGTGCCAGAACTTCTCGGTAGCACCGTCGCGCAGTACGAACGTCCGCATGGGTGCCTTTCTGTAGCTGGCCTCTGTGAGGCCGGAGCTACACAGATGATGTTGCTCCGGCCTCACAGAGGCCAGCTACAGAAGACAATCACTGCGGCCTCACTTCACCAGCTTCCAGCCGGTGGCGTCGGCGGTCAGGGCGGTGTGGCCCTTGTGGCGGTCGTACACCTTGTGCATCTGGTCGATGTCGTCGAAGTACCCGACGATGTGAGCCGCGCCGAACGAGTCGCCGGCCTTCACCTTGCGCCCGTGGACCTCCTCGATCATCACGATGATTCCCCCGGGCCGCATACTGCACCACGCCTCGTACACCACCGACGGGTCGAGCGTCAGCCCGGCCAGCCACGGGCCGTCCTTGCCGGTCTGCTTGTCGCGCAGGTGGTAGGCGCGGATGAAGTGGTCCGGGGTCTTGTGCGTGTCGCGCCGGTAGCCGTACTTCAGGTCCGGCGGGAACGGCTCGTGGAACTCCTTCGCCGGGATCCGCACGCCCTTCGGCCCGCTCAAATAGCTCAGATACATCTCGCTGAACGTGTCGCCCTTCTCGTGCCGGACGCAGCCCGGGGTGTCGTTGCGGAGGAACATCTCGTCGGAATCGTTGACGCTCTCGATCCGGTCGGACAGCACGAAGTACCGCTCGCCCTTGGGGAACACGATCAGTTGCGTCCACCGCGAGCCGGCCTTGCGCCCCGGCGCGGCGTACTCGTACTTGTAGCTCGTCTTCACCGCGATGAAGTCATTGCCGCGAATGACCTCCGGCTGCACCGGCTTCATCCGGTGGCAGAGCTGCGGCCCCTCGACCATCCGCTTGCGGTGACTGGTGCCGTGGGCCATGCGGGCGTACTCGCGGCGCGCCGGGTCGGTCTCGTTCTCGTACCACGTGTACCGGCCGACGCCGTGGCCGTCCTTGGCGATCACCTGCTCGGCGTACCCGGCGTCGCTGCCGGCCTCCATGAGCCAGTCGATGACCATCAGCCCGTCGCCGACCTCGCGGAACCCCGTGGTCTTGTCGAGGAACGACCCCTTCTCAATCCCGGTCATCCACTGCTTGGGGTTCTTCTTGGGGATCACCGCTTCGAGCTTGTCGGTCTCGATCTTGATGGCGCGGTCGTCCTCGGTGACGCGGGCCCACTCGGCCGCCGGGCCGGGTTCGGCCGGAAGCGGGGTGGGAACGGCGAGCGCGGCGACGAGGCCCAACACCGACGCGCCGGCGAGCGCGGAGAGTTTCATGGGATGGTCCCGGAAGTGTCTTCTTGTGGCACAGGCTTTCGAGCCTGTGCTTGATTCAAGTGTATAGCAGCACAGGCTGGAAAGCCTGTGCCACAAGCAGAAAGACACCGGCCCGGAAACGGCACACGCGCCGCAAAGATCGCGGCGCGTGTGTGGTCCGGTTCAACGTGCGCGCCGGGCGGCTAGTCCGGGCGCTTCGCCTTGGCGATCGGGAACGGGCGCACGCTCGCCGGGCGCGAGAACGTCGGGTTCTGCTCGCCGCTGCTCAGTTGGCGCACCCGTGTGGTCGCGTACAGGTCCAACTCGTGCAGGTAGACGATCCCGTCGCCGTCCACGTCGCCGTACCCGCTGAGGCCCTCGTCGATGGCCATGCTGTAGAACCCGGCCCGGCAGATCTTGCTCTCGATGGCGTACTCGCTGCCGAGCGAGGCGCACATCACGATCACCCCGGAGTCCTCGGCCGTCAGGTCGCGGACCAGCGTGTCGGCCTTCGGCGGCTTGCCGTCGTTGCCCACCGTGCCGGAGTGGCAGGCGTCGAGGATCGCGACCAGGCGCCCGGGCATGGCGTCGAGCTTGTCCTTGAACACGTCGCCCGGGAAGCAGGTGCGCTCCGAGTCCTTCGGGTCGATGTCCACCGGCACCAGGTAGAACCGGCCGGCCAGGTCGCGGGTGCCGTGCCCGGAGAAGCTGACGATGCCCACGTCCTGCGGGGTCATCTTCGACTTCAGCCAGGCCAGCCCGTCGAGCATTCCCTGCTTGGTGCAGTCGGCGTCCGTCACGATCTTCACCTCGATCTTGGCGAACACGTCCTTGGACTTCTCCTGGAACGCCTTGGCCAACAGGCGCGCGTCGGAGGCGCAGTAGTTGAGCGGGTTGACGCCCTTGGGGTACTTGGAGACGCCCATCGCCAGCACGTAGAGGTTTGGCTTGGGCGGCGTCCCGGGTTTGACCGCGATGCCCACCTTCGACATCCCGCGGCTGACTCCGGTGTCGGCGATGACGGCCAGCGCGTAGGTGCCGGGGACCAGCTTCACCTCCCAGGTGGCGGTGGCCTCGGTCTCCGGCTTGTCGAACTTGCGGATGCCCGCCGAACCTTCGTGCGGGCGCCCGTTCACCAGGAGCCGCATCGCGGTGATCGGGTGCTTGGCCGACTTGGCCGTGGCCTTGACGCTGAGCGTGTCCTGCTCGACCTTCACCTCGGCCTCGGCGAACCCGTCGATGGTGACCTCCGGCGGGAGCACGTCGGCGACGCTGCGGGTCTCGTCGAGCGCCTTGTCGTACTTCTTGGCCATCGCCAGCGCCAGCTGCATGTTGCCGGCGGGGACGATGTACTTCAACAGCGCCGGCTGGTACAGCGAGGCGCGGAACCGCTCGGCCGGGTGGACCTGCGGGGTCTTGGCCGCGGCCCCGGTCCCGGTCCCGGTGTTCACCTGCCAGGCCATGAGCCGCTCGCCGTGCGGCGAACACGCGTAGTAGCCTTGCGGGGTCCACGCGACCCACTCGCGCCCGGCGACGAAGATCGACAGCACCGGTTCTTCCTGGTTCTTGTGCCAGATCCGGATCGTCTGGTCGATCGACCCGGTGGCGAAGTACCGGCCGTCCGGCGACGCGGTGACACACAGCACGTGGCTGGTGTGCCCGATGAACGGGTTGCCGGACTTCCGGCCCGTGACCGGGTTCACCAAGTGAATGTTGGCCGCGCCGCCGACCACGACCGCGTTCGCCTTGGGCAGGAGCGTGGCCGAGTAGATCGGCTCGCCCTCCAGGTCGATCACCGTCGGGTTGCGGCCGGGCGTCTTCACCAAAAACTGCCGGCGCCCGACGACGAGGTTCACGCCCTCGTCGGACTCGACCACCTGCGTGTACTTCGACGGGTCCGGCTTGCCGCCCAGCCCGAACTCGTCCAGCCGGAACACGTGTTCCAGCGGCAGTTCGGTGTCGGTCGAGTCCTCGGGCTTGTTGGTCGTGCCCCAGGCGATCGACTTGCCGTCCTTCGCCCAGCCCAAAGCCCAGATCGCGGTGCCGTTGCCGACCATCCGCTGGAGCAGCTTGCCGTTGTCGGCGTCCCACACCAGCGTGTCGTGGTTGTTGCCGCCGCAGGTCACGATCCGCTGGCCGTCGGGGGCCACGTCCACGGCGAACACGGTGTTGGTGTGGTGATTGAACGCCACCCGCACCTTGCCGGTGTCCGAGTCCACGACGCCGGCGAACTGGCGGGAGCCGACCACCGCGATCTGGTTGTCCCCGGGCAGGAACTGGAGCTGGTTGATCGCCACCGGCACCTTGACCTTGACCTTGTTGCCGTCCTTGTCGATCGCGTCCCGCTCGACGACGATCGGCGGCAGGTTACGGAACGGCCGGCCGTCCAGCCCGAAGAGCTTGATGGTGCCGTTGGTGCAGCCCACCGCCAGGTGCTTGCCCTCGTTGCTCCAGGCCAGCGTGATCGGGACCGCGTCGCGGATCGGGAACTCGAGCCGCTGGTTGGCGTTGGCGAGGTTCAACAGCAGCACGTACCGGTCGGCCCCCAGGCTGGCGATGTAGTTGGTCTTGGGGATCGGGTTGAACTTGATCTCCATCGTCGGCGCCGGGCCGAGGTTGGTGATCGACCCGAGCACCCGCCCGGTCTTCATGTCGAACACCTGCACGACCCCGTTGTCGCACCCGACGGCCAGGCGCTCGCCGTCGTTGGAGAAGTGCATACAGTTGATGGTGTCGCTGCCCAGGGCGATCGGCGGCATCAGGAACGCGCCGGTCTCGGGAGAGACGACGAAGATCGGCACCTTGCCCTTTGGGGCCTCGCCCTTCGCGTCCTTCACCGGCACCCCGGCGACCGCGAGCCGCTTGCCGGACCGACTCATCGCCGCGGCCAGGAGCGACCCCTGGTTCCCCGGCCCCGCCGGGAACCGCAGCGTCTTGATGGTCTCGTTGGTGGTCGGATCCCAGATCCGAACGGCCTTGTCCTCGCCGATGGTGATGAGCCGCTTGCCGTCGGGCGTGAAGAACACCTTGTTGATGAGGGCCGTGTGGCCGCCGGAATCCAGCGCCAGGGTCGGGCGCTGGCTGCGGTCCGGCAGCGCCGGCAGGTCGGGCAACCGCCCGTCCGGCTTGAAGTTCCTGGCCCGCACGAACGGGTCCTCGTCCTCCGATAACGGCGGGATCGTCGGTTTCGTGATCTTCACCGGCGATTCGGGAACGAGCGACCCGGCGATCGTGACCTTTGGCGGCGGTGGGATGAGTTTGAGCCGCTCCTCGTCGGTCATCTTGTCCGGGTCCAGCACCGGTACAAGTGTGCCGCCGGGGCCGACGATGAACGTGTTGGTGCCCCCCGGCGGGCTGGAACTGCCGCCCGGCCCGACCGCGGGACCGCCACCCGGGGTGCCCGCCGGCGGCTTGCCGTCCGGGGTGACGAGCGCACCCGTTCCGGTCGGCGGCGTCGGCGGTCGGCCCGGGGTGCCCACGCCTGGCAGCGGCATCGTCGCGGGAGGAGTCGTTGTGTTGTTGGCCGTTTCCGATTCTTTGGGCTTCTTGTCCCCGGATGAAATCGCATAAACGACCGCGACGACGCCGCAGAGGATCAGAACCCCGGCGATGGACCCGATGACCAGGAGTTTCTTCTTCCCCTCGTCCTGGGCGCCCTTCTTTTTCTTCTTCTTTTTGGGCGCGTCGTCATCGTCGTCATCGTCGTCGTGCCGGGTCGCCTTCGGCTTCTTGGTGATGCCGCTGGATTTGGTGGTTTCCTTGACGCCGACGGCCGTCTTCCTGGCCGACCCGCCCGCGCTGACCCGGGTCGCGGTGGTGTCCGCGGCGGTGGCCTTCGGGTCGGGTTTGGCGGTGAACGTGTGTCCGCACGCGGGGCACTCGGTCTTCTGGGCGCCCGTGCCGTCCACGTTCAGGCGGATCTTGGCGTCGCACTCGGGGCACTGGGTCTTGAGCACTGCCATGGGGCGCACCTGATAAAAGGGGAGGCCCGACCGGAAACGAAACGTGACCGGACGATCGATCCGTGCGCGGGTCGCGTCGCGCGAACGGGTGTGCAATGATGCTGACGGGTCGGACCGCGATCGTCAAGAGAAATCGGCCCGCCGGCGGCGCAAATGAGACGGGCGTTACAGAAGAAGTTGAGTGGATTTTTGACCGTCGTGAAGAGAGGATGAGTACGTCCCGGTTCCACCTGGTCGGAGCCACCCCAAGCTTTCGCCCCCAAGCGACATGAAAACGACCGACACGACCGACGCCCGCCCCAACAGGGTCATCGTCATTACCGGGGCGACGCGCGGACTGGGCCGGGCGCTGGTCGCGGCGTTCTCGGTCGCCGGGCACACCGTCATCGGGTGCGGGCGCGGCGACGGGCACGTCCGCGCGCTGCGCACCGAGTTCCCCGCGCCGCACAGCTTCGCCCGCGTCGATGTGAGTGACGCTGCGGCGGTCGCGAACTGGGCCGACGAGGTGCTGGCCAAGCACGGCCCGCCGGACCTGCTCGTCAACAACGCGGCACTGATGAATACCCCGGCGCCGCTCTGGGAAGTTCCGCCCGACGAGTTCTCCGCGATGTTGGATGTCAACGTGAAGGGCGTTTACAACGTGATCCGGGCGTTCGTCCCCGCAATGGTGAAGCGGAAGCAAGGGGTGATCGTCAACCTGTCGAGCGGCTGGGGCCGCAGCACCGCGCCGGAAGTCGCTCCGTACTGCGCGACCAAATATGCGATCGAGGGGCTCACGCTCGCGCTGGCGCAAGAACTCCCCGCCGGGATGGCCGCGATCCCGCTGAACCCCGGGGTCATTGATACGGACATGCTGCGCCAGGCGTGGGCCGACGGCGCCAGCCGCTACCAGAAGCCCGCCGACTGGGCGAAGAAGGCCGCCCCGGCCCTGCTGAGCCTCGGCCCGAAGGACAACGGCCGCCCGCTGAGTGTGGGCTGAAGAGAAGAGGAACCGCACGATGAATGCAGATAAAGACACGATCCAGATACAGGACAGATTGGCCACAAAAGGCACAACAACCCACAAAAATAGGACGAGAACAGAGTTGTCTTGAACTCAATCTCCTGTCTTGGTTTCTGCTTCTTTTTGTGGCTTGTTGTGCCTTTTTGTGGCCATTATTCTGCGGTCTGGATCGTGTCTTTATCTGCGTTCATCGTGCGGCTTCTTCCTTCCTCTCTGGGTTCTCGCCATGCCACCCAAGAAAGTCGCGGCGATCGTCACCGAGTACCGCAAGTGGTCGCACGCGGATGTGATCCTCCGCAACCTGCTCGATGGCTACCCCGACGGCACCAAGCCCAACATGGAACTCGTGTCGATGGTCACCGATCAGGTGCCCAAGACCGACATGAGCCGCGACCTCGCCAAGAAGCACGGCTTCAAGATTACCGAGACGATCGCGGAGGCCCTCACGCTCGGTGGGAAGACGCTTGCCGTGGACGGGGTGCTGTCGATCGGCGAGCACGGCAAGTACCCGACGAATGACAAGGGCCAGCTCCTCTACCCGCGGCGCCGGTTCTTCGAGGAGATTTGCAAGGTCTTCGAGGAGACGAAGAAATCGGTGCCGGTGTTCAACGACAAGCACCTCGCGGCGACGTGGGACGACGCGAAGTGGATGTACGACCGCGCCCGAAAGCTGTTCGTGCCAATGTTCGCCGGGTCGTCGATCCCGGTGACGTGGCGGAAGCCGAACCTCGTGCTGCCGAAGGATTGCGAACTCGTCGGCGCGGTCCAGATCGGCTACGGGCCGTTCGAGGGCTACGGCTTCCACGCGCTCGAAGGACTTCAGTGCATGGTCGAACGGCGCAAGGGCGGCGAAACCGGCGTGAAAGCGGTGACGTGCCACACCGGCCAGGCGATGTGGGACGCGCTCGACGCTCGGGCGTGGGCGAAACCGCTCCTGGAAGCCGGGTTGAAGCTCGCGACGGCGCACGCGAAGGGCGACATGCGCGAGATCACCGCCAAGACCGCCGACGCGGGGATCTTTGAAGTCGAGTACCGCGACGGACTTCGCGCGTTCGTCGTCATCCCGAACGGCTGGATCCACGAGAACGACGGAACGCCGTTCATCTTCGCCGGGCAGCGGAAGGGGGCCGAAAAGCCGGACGTGTGCCAGTTCTACCTTCAGCAACCGGACCCGTTCGCGCACTTCGCGGAGTTGACGAAGGCGATCGACTCGCTCGTCAGCACCGGGCACGCTCCGTACCCGGTCGAGCGGACGCTCCTCACTACCGGCGTGCTCGACGCCGCGATGAACAGCAAGCACGAGAAGGGCAAGCGGCTGGAAACCCCGCACCTGGAGATCGCCTACAAGCCGACCGAGTGGGGTCCGGCGAAGGGGGAAATCCCGCGCGGGAAGAAGTGAGTATGGCGAACGGCGTGGCGTAAGCCCGCCGAGTCATTGGCGCTGCCTCGGCGGGCTTACGCCACGCCGTTCGCCATACCCACACTATTCCTCCAGAATCCGCACGACGCCCTTGCGCCACAGGTCGTCGATCATCTTCTTGGCGTCGGCGTCGTAGAGCGCGTCGTTGAGCTTGTCGCGGATCTTGCCCTGGAGCTTGATGTCGAACGGGAGCACGCCGGCGTAGTCGCGCTCGATCACCTTTACGACGTGGTAGCCGGTAGGGGTCTGGATCACCGCGCTGAGCTGGCCGGGTTTGAGTGCCCAGACGGTCGGTTCGATGTCGGTCGGCTGGAGCTCGCCGCGGGACGCGCCGACCCCGAACCCGTTCTGCTTCCCCGCGACGCCGTCGTCGTACTGCCGCGACAGCGCGCCGAGGTCGGTCCCGGCCGCGGCCTGCTGGCGGATCGCTTCTGCGTGGGCGTACGCCGCCTGCGCGGTCGGGTGCTTGTTGATGCTGACGAACACGTGCTGCCACTTCACCCGGTCGGGCGACTTGAACTCCTCCGGGTGCCGGTCGTAGTAGTCGCGGACCTCGGCCAGCCCGACCCGGCGGCCCTTTTCCTTCAACATGCTGTTGATGTACTGCTGCGACATCATTTGCCGCTCGAACTGGCGCCGGAACACCGGCAGCGTCAGCCCTTGCACGCGGAGCCACCCGTTCAGTTCCTCGTCGGTCTTCATCCCGAGCTTGGTCTTCATGGTGCGGATCTGTTTGTCGGTCATCTGGACCGCCAGCGCCTTGATCTCCTCGGCCACCTGCATCTTGTTGGCCTTCTTGAGCTTGGTGTACATCTCGTCGAGGACCAGCTCGCGCTCGATCGTCCGGCGGAGCGCCTGGGTGTACAGTTCCTTCTGCTTGGCCTCGCGCTCGTATCCGTCGAGCCGGGCGAGTTCCTCGTTCTGCTGCCACACCGATTCCAGCACCTCCTGGTCGGTGATGACGTTGTCCTTGCCGACGATCGCGATGACCTTGACCCGCGGGGTTCCGTTCTTGAGCAGTTCGGTGGGGTTGGTGACCTTTTTCACCGCGGCGGCGTAGCCGGTGTTCACGACGGCCGGCCCCGCGGCGCCCGCCGGCGGCACCGGGCTGCCCTGTACGGCGCCACCGACTCCCGCGGGTGTTACCCCGGTCGTGGGCGGCGCGAGCGGCGCGATCGGGGTGAACCCGCCGGCGGTCGCGCCGGGCGGCGGTGTGGGAGGTGGGGCGACCGGCGCGAGCGGATCCTGCGGGAGCTGCCCGCGGGCCTTCATTCCGGCGCCCGACTGGCACCCGATCACGGCCAGCGCCGCGGCCAGCACCAGCAAACGGCACAGCGGGTTCGCGGCTTCCATGCCTGCCCTCGGCGCGTCATGCGTGTTATTGCGACCGGCCGGTATAGCGTGCGCCGGGTGCGGTGCAAGAGCGCAGTTGGGCGATTTGCCGCGAACCTGGCGAAGTGCGGTAAGCTACGCACGCTTTCATCCGCGGGGCGAATTCGGTATCGTAGAAGCGAACACTCCGCCGACTTCCCGCCTCCCGGAACCGCTCGCCGATGTCTCACTCGCCGCGATGGGTTGCTGCGGTCCTGCTCGCGTTCGGTGCCCCCGCGGTGCGGGCCGCCGACCCGACGGAGCATTTCGAGGCCAAAGTCCGGCCGCTCTTGATTCAGCACTGCATCAAGTGTCACGGGCCGGAGAAGCAGAAGGGCGGGCTGCGGCTCGATTCCAAAGCGGGCTGGCAGACCGGCGGCGACAGCGGTCCGGCGATCCAGCCGGGCAAGCCCGACGAGAGCCGGCTCATCAAGGCGGTGCGCGGCGCCGACAGTGTCGAGCAAATGCCGCCGAGCGGCAAGCTGAGCGCGGCGGAGATCGCGGCGCTGGTGCAGTGGGTGAAGGACGGGGCCGCCGACCCGCGCGACGGTCCGGCGCGGCTCGGCGGCGTGACGGTCGCAGAAGCGAAGAAGTGGTGGTCGTTTCAGCCTGTGAAGCGTCCCGAAGCTCCCAAAGTTAGTCGCGAGCCGAAGGCGAGCGCAGTAACCAGCCCCATCGATGCGTTCGTCCGCGCGAAGCTCGAAGCGAAGGGGCTGACGCTGTCTCCGCCCGCCGACAAACGCACACTCATCCGCCGCGCGACTTACGACCTCACCGGGCTGCCTCCCACCCCCGAAGAGGTCGAGCAGTTCCTGAAGGACGATGCCCCGAACGCCTACGAGAAACTCATCGACCGATTGCTCGCTTCGCCCGCGTACGGCGAGCGGTGGGGCCGGCACTGGCTCGACCTCGTGCGCTACGCCGACACCGCGGGCGAGAACAGCGACCACCCGCTGCCGCACGCCTGGCGCTACCGGAACTGGGTGATCGACGCCTTCAACCGCGACGTGCCTTACGACGAGTTCCTCCGCGACCAGCTCGCCGGCGACATCCGCGCTGCGACCGGCCCGGCGGATCAGTACGCACCGCGAACGATCGCCACCGGGTTCCTCGCGCTGGCCCGCCGGTTCGGACACGACATCGACAAGGACATGTACCTCACCCACGAGGACACGATCGATACCGTGGGCAAGGCGCTCCTGGGCCTCACGATCGGCTGCGCGCGGTGCCACGATCACAAGTACGACGCGATCAGCGCGAAGGACTACTACGCGCTCTACGGCATTTTTGACAGCACGAAGTTCGCGTTCCCCGGGTGCGAGCCGCAACAACAGCCGCGCGACCTCGTGCCGCTACTTCCGCCGGCGGAGTGGGATCGCGTGGTGAAGCCGTACAAGGAGAAGTTGGCGCGCCTCGACGCCGCGATCAGCGCCGCGACCGCCGAACAACTGAAACACGCGCGCGACGCGCAGGCCGCGTTCGCGAAGGTCCGCCGCCCGATCACCGCGGGCGAGATCCCGGACGGCGGCGACAAGGCCTTCGACGGCGGCGAGGTCGAGGTGAACACGGGCGAGATGATTCTGCTGTCCGTCACGCCGCTCAAGAACCACGGCGCGGATTCCACACTGATCGAGTTCGAGCTGACCGAAGTGAGCGGGTCGAAGCGGCGGTGGAGCGCGACCGACGACCTGGTGCCCGACCTGCTCGCGGGGAACCCGCACGCGGACGGCCACGGCCACGCGAACGTGTGGTGGCTCCTCGACGTGCGGAACCAACCCACACTGCTGCCGGAAGCGGTGCGCGACGTTCAGGGCAAGGCCGGGCTGTACTCATGGCGCAACGGCGACACGCCCTCGGTACTCGTCAACGGCGCGAAGGACGCGGTCGCGGTGTGGACGAAGCTGCCGGCGCGGTCGCTGTTCGTTCACCCCGCACCGAACGGCAACGTCGCGATCGGCTGGCTCAGCCCGATCACCGGCAAGGTGGCGATCAAGGGGCGCATCAAGGACGCGCACCCCGGCGGGCCGGACGGCGTCGGCTTCGTGCTCGAACGGTTCGCGGTCGATGTGCGCAAGCCGTTTCTCGCGCAGGCCGAAGCGGGTGCGAAGCTCCCAGCGCTCGTCAAAGAACGGGCCGAACTCGCGAAAGCCGCCCCGCCGCAGGAGGTGGCGTATGCCGTGGCGGAAGGCACGCCGCACGACGTGAAGATGCACGTTCGCGGCGACCCGGAGAAGCCCGGCGCGGTCGTTCCGCGGCGCTGGCTGGAGGTGTTCGGCGGCACGTCGCTCTCCGCGAAGGCCGGTAGCGGGCGCCTCGAACTGGCCGAGTGGATCGCGTCGAAGAGCAACCCGCTGACGGCCCGCGTGATGGCGAACCGCATCTGGCTGCACCACTTCGGCAAGGGGCTGGTGAAGACACCGAACGACTTCGGCACCCGCGGGGGCCCGCCGACGCACCCGGAGTTGCTCGACTGGCTGGCAAGCGAACTGGTGGAGCCGCAGAACCCCTCCCCCCAACCCCCTCCCCTGAAGGGAGAGGGGGAGAAAGACCGCGCGCTCGGCGCGCCATCGACCCCACTTTCTCCCCCTTCCTTCTTAGGGAAGGGGGCCGGGGGGTTAGGTTCTTCTTGGTCCCTCAAGCGCCTCCACAAGCTCATCATGCTCTCCGCGACCTACCAGCAATCGAGCGCCCCGCGTGCCGAAGCCGCCGCGATCGACGCGAACAACGACCTGTACTGGCGGTTCGACCGTCGGCGGCTGAGCGGCGAGGAGCTGCGCGACACGCTGCTCGCGACGAGCGGCCAACTCGATCGCAAGCCGGGCGCCGCGCACCCGTTCCCGCCGGAGTCGAGCTGGAACTACACGCAGCACGTGCCGTTCGGCACCTTCTACGAGTCGGACAAGCGGAGCGTTTACCTCATCGTGGTGCGGAACCGGCGGCACCCGTTCCTCGGGCTGTTCGACGGCGCCGACCCGAACGCGACCACCCCGCAGCGCCAGACGACGACCGTCCCGACGCAGGCGCTGTACTTCCTCAACGACCCGTTCTTCCACGCGCAAGCGGAGAAGGTCGCGGGGCGCGTGCTGGCGAAGGGTGAAGCGGCGCGAGTGGACGAGCTGTTCCGACTCGTGTTGCAGCGATCGCCCACCGCGAAGGACCGCGACGCCGCGACCGCGTTCTTGACCCGCTACGAGGCGGCGCTATCGAGCACGCCGGCGGAAAAGCCAAAAGCCGCGTGGGCGGCGCTCGCCCGCGTGCTGCTCGTGAGCAACGAGTTCCTGTATCTGGATTGACCATCGGGTGGCCGGCTCTCTCCGAGAGCCGGGTCGCTCGCACCGCGAGCGACTTCTTCGGAGTTGGCCCTACCCGACGCGGACGTAGCGAATAGCGCCCGGCGCAGCCGGGCTTATCGCTCTCGGAGAGAGCGACCCACCCGAGAAAACCATGCATCCCCTTTCGCGTCGCGGGTTCGTGCGGTCGGCGGTCGCCGGCTCGCTCCTCATGCCCGGCATTCTCAGCGAACTGCTCGCGGCGGATTCGCCCGACCCGCTCGCGCCCCGGAAGCCGCACTTCACCCCAAAGGCGAAGGCCGTCATCTTCCTGTTCATGTCCGGCGGCGTGTCGCACGTCGATTCGTTCGACCCGAAGCCGAAACTGACCACCGACCACGGCAAGTCGGTCACGCTCGACCACCCGGAGACCCGCAACCGCGCGGGCTACGAGAAATTGTTCCTCAAGAAGCCGAACTGGAAGTTCTCCCCGCGCGGCAAGAGCGGGATCGAGGTCAGCGACCTGTTCCCGCATCTCGCGAACCAGATCGACGACATCGCCCTGATCCGCTCGATGCACACCGGCCACTCGAACCACTACAACGCGACGCTGGGGATGCACACCGGATCGGTCGCGGTCGCCCGGCCGAGCATCGGGAGCTGGATCAGTTACGGCCTCGGCACGCCGAACAAGAACCTGCCGTCGTTCCTCGTGCTCGCCCCGCAAATGCCCTACGCGGGCACGCAGGTGTGGGCGTCGGACTTCTTACCCGGGGCGCACCAGGGCACGCGAGTCGTGCCCGGCGCGGAGCCGGTCGCCAACCTCAAGCCCAAAATGCCACCCGCACAGCAGCAACTCGAACTCGACGCGCTGAAGGCGTTTAACGAACTGCACCAGGCGGAGCGGGCCGACGACCCGAACCTCGCAGCCCGGATCAAGTCGTTCGAGACGGCCGCCGGGATGCAGTCCGAAATGCCCGCGGCGCTCGACCTCTCGAAGGAGACCGACGAGACGCTCGCCCTTTACGGACTGAAGCGTGGACAAACCGATGGGTTCGGGTGGCAGTGCCTCGTCGCGCGAAGGTTAGTCGAGAGCGGGGTGCGGTTCGTGGAACTGACTCATACCGGCTCAAGTGCGAACTGGGACTCGCACGGCGACATGGCCGATCACGGGCGGCTCGCCCCGCAGGTCGATCGGCCCATCGCGGGGCTGATCCAGGACCTCAAGCGCGCCGGGCTGTTCGACGATGTGCTGGTCGTGTGGACGAGCGAGTTCGGACGAACGCCGTTCAACAACACCGCGAACAACCCCGGCCGCGAACACCACAGTTGGGCGTTCAGTTCGTGGCTGGCGGGCGCCGGGGTGAAGCGCGGGGTCGCTTTCGGCGCGACCGACGAGCACGGCATCAAGCCCGCGGAGCAGCCGGTTCACGTTCACGACTTCCACGCGACCATCTTGCACCTGATGGGCCTCGACCACGAGAAACTGACCTACCGACACGCGGGCCGCGACTACCGGCTCACCGACGTGTCGGGCGAGGTGGTGAAGGGCGTGTTGAGCTGATCCGCGGTCGGGCATAGCCCCATTTGTGCGCATTCCGGTAATACGCATAGTGTATTTCCGGTCGAACCGCCGGCGTGATCCGGCCGGGTGGCACGACCCGTAGCCTGACTCTCCGAGTCGGGTCCGACTCCCGAGGAGAAGAACCCGACTCGGAGAGTCGGGCTACTTGAAGTTGGGCAGATTATTCCGCGCCCGCCGGGCCGCCGATCATCGGCGGCGGGAAGTTCGGCTGCGCCGCGGGGCGCGCGGGCGGCGGCTGGAACGTCTTCGCGTTGGCCGGGGTCGTCACATAGTAGATGTTCCCCGCGTACACCAGCTTCAGGTCCGCCATGTCGGCGATCACCCGTAGCGCGTCGTAGAGGCGCGCGTCGCTAAGGGTAATCGTCAGCGTCACCTTCTTCTCCTGTACCTCGCACCGCGGGTCGAGGACGATGTTCGCGCCGGTTTGCTTCCGCAGGTCGGCCAGGATCTCGGCCAGAGGCTTCTTGTCGGCCGCGACGCTGACCACGCCGCCGTAGATCTGTTCGTGCGTGGCCCGCGCGTCCAGAACCGGCGTGTCCTCGTCACCCGGGCGCAGCGGGTCTACGCCGGGTCGGAACGAGGGTGCGTAGGCCGGGACGATGACCAACTGCTGCTCGCGAACCTGGTAGGTGCAGGGGTGCGCCAGCCGCACTTGCGCCAGGGCGTCGGCGAGCACGTCGCCCATCGCCAGTTTCTCCACGTGCCGCGGCAACACGGCCCGCGACTCGTAGATCGCCTTCAGCAGCATGTCCGGCAGATCGTTGCCGTCGGGACCGACGATCCCGAGCCGCCGGAACGCGGCCACATCGACACGCACGATGAGTTCGGTCTGCTCCTCGATTTGCTTGATGATTTTTTCCAGCGGTTCGCCGGCGGGGTCGAGGCCGTCCCCGATGGGCTTACGAAGTGCCGCGGCGCCGGACGCGGGCGGGGCGGCGTTCTCGTTGGCGTTCACCGGAGCCGTGACCGGTTCGGGCGCCGGAGCGACGGCGGGCGCCCCAACCGCCGGTGGTGCGGCCTTCTGGTCGGGCGCCTTCGCGCCGGGCTGCGCCGGGTCAGCGGCCGTGGCGAAGTAGACGCCGGCGCCGGCACCGCCCAGTATCCCGAGCGTGATCCCCAGCGCCACCACCAGACGCAAGTTCATCGTCGTCATCGCAGTAACCCCTCGTGCGAGTTCGGTGACCGCCGGTGAAACCGCACCGGCACCGGGTCCGGCGGCTTCGGTCAACACCGCCGGGACCGTGTTCAGAATCAACCCCAGTAACTTCGGCCCGGCGGCCCCCACCGGCGCGCCGAGCATCTGTTCGAGCGTGACCCCCGCGGTTGCGGCCACTCCCCGGCGCGTCAACCGCGCTTGCAGCTTCTTGCGCGCGGTGCTGAGTCGGGAATCGACCGTGCCCACCGGCACGCCCAGAACGCTCGCGGCTTCCGCGCTGGTGCGCCCCTCCAGGAGGCACAGCACGACGACCGCGCGGAGCTTGTCGGGCAGCCCGGCGACCTCGGCATCGATGGCCGCTTTCAGTTCGTCGGTCTCCCAGGCGGGTGGCGGCGGGTCGCGCATCGGCACCTCGGTCGTCGGTTCGGTGACGGGCAACCGGGCGCGGCGCCCGGCGGCCTTCAGCGCGATCTGGTAGGCCACGCGGTACAGCCACCCCGCCAGCGACTCCGGGCGCGCGATCGCCGCCGCGGAGGTGGCCAGCGCCAGGAACACGGCCTGGAACGCGTCCTCGGCGTCGGCCTCGCGCCCGAGCCGGCGCCGGCAGACGGCCATCACCATCGGCCCGTGCCGGCGCACCAGCCCGGCGAACGCGGGCTCGTCGGCGGTGCGAACGAACCGCCCAAGCAGGTCCGCGTCGGAATCGGCCGCCGGCGGCGGGTGCAGCCGGGTCAGGAAGCCGAACAGCCCGCGGGATGATACGCCCATCGCCCCTCCGAAGTGCCGACGCCAGGAGAGTTCCGGCCCGGGCCGCAACCCTTCAAAAAAACTCGAAAGAATTGTCGGAACGCCGTGATACGGTCGCCCGTGAGACCAACGCCGGATCGCTGCGTTCGTTGGTGGGCTTCGCCACAGTTTCGACTTCGCAGAATAATACGGGATCGCAGTGATGGCTTATTGTGGGGTAGGCCGCTGGCCTGCCGGATTTGGCTCTGGCAGGCCAGCGGCCTGCCCCACAAAATAACCGCCCTTCAGCCCGGTTCCCGACTGAACTCTGGCCCGGGGCGCGGGCGTTTACACTCCGTTCATTACCCTCACGAGGTTCCTCCCATGTCGCTCGACCGCCGCCACTTCCTCGGCTCCGCGACCGCGTCGGCCGCTCTTGCCGGCTCGGTCACTCTCGCGACCGCGGCCGATGCGCCCGCAAACGCCGCCGGCGGGCCGCCCGTCACGAACCCGCGGGCCACGTCCGGCGACAATCGGCACGGCCCGAAGTGGGACGAGCTGTTCACCCTCACCGTCGGCAACGACAAGGGCGACCTGTGCGGCAAGGATCAGCGGGTGATTCAGGCCGCGGTCGATACCGTCGCGCGGATGGGCGGCGGTACAATCCGGTTGCTCCCGAGTACGTTCCGGCTGCGGAACGCGGTGTACCTGTGCTCGAACGTCCGGCTCGTCGGCAGCGGCCCGGAAACGGTGCTGGTGAAGGAGCCGTCAGCGGTGTCGAAGCTCGCGGTCGATTCGGACTGGTACGACCAGGAAATCACGCTCGCCGACGCGAAGGGGTTTTCGGTCGGCGATGGGATCTGCCTGCGGGCGAAGAACCCGCACCACGGCGGCGCGACCGTCATCAAGCGGACACTCGTGGCCCGCGCCGGCAACCGGTTCAAGCTCGACAAGGGGCTGCGCGAGAACCTCTGGGCCGGCGGCAACCCGACCGCTTCGACCCTGTTCCCGATCTTGAGCGGCGAGTTCATCACGAACGTCGCGATCGAGAACCTCACTCTCGATGGCAACAAGGCGAACAACGAGGAACTCGACGGTAACTACGCCGGGTGCGTCTTCCTGCAAGACTGTGCCGACATCACGATTCGCAAGGTGATCGCCCGCGACTACCGCGGCGACGGGATCAGTTGGCAAATCTGTCACGACGTGACCGTTGAGGAGTGCGAGAGCCGCAACCACACCGGCCTCGGCCTGCACCCCGGCAGCGGGTCGCAGCGGCCGGTGATCCGCAACAACACGATCGCGGGCTGTCACATCGGGCTATTCTTCTGCTGGGGTGTGAAGTACGGTCTCGCCGAGAAGAACGTGATCGAGGACACGAAGACCGCGGGCATCTCGGTGGGCCACCGCGACACGGACAACCTGATCCGCGGCAACACGGTGAAGCGCAGCGGGCAGGCGGGCATCCTGTTCCGCCCCGAGCGCGGACAGGGGTTCACCGGCGACCGCAACACGGTGGAAGCGAACACGATCATCGACACCGGTGGCGACGAAGCCGCCGCGGTGGACGTGCAAGGCACGACCGCGGGGCTGGTGTTCCGCAACAACACGCTCAAAGAAACCCGCGGCGCGGCGAAGCGGGTCGGGTTCCGCCTCGGCAAGGACACGAAAGACATCACCCTCGACAGCAACACAGTGGAGGGC
Source organism: uncultured Frigoriglobus sp. (assembly GCA_964495365.1). GTDB lineage: Bacteria > Planctomycetota > Planctomycetia > Gemmatales > Gemmataceae > Gemmata. The sequence goes on from CAZBXY010000009.1 coordinate 52,619, forward strand.
TTCGCCGCAAAAGTGGACGACCGGCGGAAGTGAGCCGTTCGCGCCGGCTCGCGGTTGCCCCCGGGGCCGGATTTGTGGTATGATAACGATCCCGCCTCGTATCCCGCCTCGCCGGATCCGTCATGACGTTACTCTCGACGCTCGCTCGCCGCGATTTCCTGACGGTCGCGGCCGGAACCGCCCTCGGACTCGCGCTCCCGCGCCCGGGCTCGGCCGCCGGCGAGGGCCGGGCGCGGGCGAAGTCGGTCATTCTGGTGAACCTGTCGGGCGGGTTGAGTCACATCGACTCGCTGGACCTGAAGCCCGAAGCACCGGCCGAGATCCGCGGCGAGTTCCAGCCGATCGCGACGGCCGTTCCCGGTGTGCAGGTGTGCGAGCACCTCCCGCTGCTCGCGGCCCGCATGAAACACTGGGCGCTGGTCCGGTCGCTGTCGCACGGCGAGAACGGACACCTTCCAGGCCAGCACCGGTTACTCACCGGCGCGACGATGCCGAACCAGCGGATCACCGACCTCGACAACGTCCTCTCACGGCGCGACTGGCCGTGCTACGGCGCGGCGCTCAGCCACCTGCGCCCGCGCCGCGACGGCATCCCCAGCGGGGTCACGCTCCCGCACGCGCTCATCGAAGGCCCGCTCACCTGGCCCGGCCAGCACGCCGGGTTCCTCGGGCCGGGGCACGACCCGATGCTCGTGACGCAAGACCCGAACGCGCCGAACTTCCGCATGGACGCCTTCGCGCTTCCGGCAGGAACCGACCCGGGCCGCGTCGAACAGCGCCGCGGGCTGCTGGAGAAGCTCGAATCCGGCGGCGCCGGCGACCCGGCGTTCCGCGAGCACCAACAACACGCGTTCGAGCTGCTCGCGTCGGGCCGCGTGGCCGGCGCGTTCCGCCTCGACAAGGAGCCGCAGAAGGTGCGCGACAGTTACGGCCGAACGCAGTTCGGGCAGTCGCTGCTCCTGGCCCGCCGGCTGGTTCAGGCCGGGGTGCCGATCGTGCAGGCGAACATGGGGATCGTGCAGACCTGGGACACGCACGTCGATAACTGGGGCCGGCTGAAGAACACGCTGCTCCCGTGGCTCGACCGCGCCCTCGCGGCGCTCGTGGATGACCTCGACGCCCAGGGGCTTTGGGACCAGACGTTCGTGGTCGTCTCGGGCGAGTTCGGGCGCACGCCGAAGGTGTCCACGCTGCCGGGCGAGACGATCCCGGGCCGCGACCACTGGGCGAGCGTCTACAGCGGGCTGTTCGCGGGGGCCGGTGTGGTCGGCGGGCGGGTGATCGGCAAATCCGACCGCGTCGGCGCGCGGCCGGTGAGCACGTCGTACACGCCGTTCGACATCGGCGCGACGATTTACGACGCGCTCGGCATCAGCCCCGAAAGCGAGATCCGCGACACCCAGAACCGCCCGTCGCGCGTGTGCGGCGGGGCGCCGATGGACGTGTTGTTTCAGAACAGGTGAGCAGGTTTTCGTGGCACAGGCTTTCCAGCCTGTGCTCCGTGTAGCGATCCGGCACACAGGCTGGAAAGCCTGTGCCACGAAGAAACGATGGGAATGCTCATGCTCCGTATTCTCGGATCGAACAAGGTGTTCTGCGACGGGCTGTCGCGGCGCGACCTGCTCCACGTCGGCGCGCTGGCGCCGCTGGGGCTGTCACTCGCCAACTGGTCGCGCGCGAGCGAACAGAGCACGACCGCGCCCGCCGCGAGCGGGTTCGGCTCCGCCAAGCGGTGCGTCCTGCTGTACTTGTGGGGTTCGCCGAGCCAGATCGACACGTTCGACCCGAAGCCCGACGCGCCGGCGGAGATTCGCGGGGCGCTCGGGTCGATTCCTTCCGCGGTTCCCGGGGTGCGGGTCGGCGAGATCTTCCCGCGCATCGCCAGGATGCTCGACCGCGTCACGGTGCTGCGGTCACTGACGCACCCGACCCCGATCCACGGCACCGCGTTCGCCTTCACCGGCGTGCCCACAACCGACCTGCCACTGGAAGGCAACGTGCGCGACCCGCGGCACTGGCCGTTCATCGGGTCGGTCGTCGATTACCTCGGCGCGCGGAGTGACCCGAAGCCGCCGGCGGTGCCGCGGAACTACTGGCTGCCGTTCACGTTCGGCTCGAAGCGCGGGCCGTCGCGGCCCGGGCCGTTCGGCGGGTTCCTCGGCCCGGCCTACGACACCGTCTGGGCCGAGTTCCGCGCGAAGGGCACGCGCGAGGTGCTCCGCGACTCCGGTGACCCCAAGACGCCGACGAAGACGGTTGCCGACCCGTACATGGGCATCCTCCCGACCGATCGGTTCGAGACCGGTGCGCCCGACGAAGTCATTACCATCGATCGGATGAACGATCGCGCGTCGCTGCTCGATCAACTGGACGCGGCCCGCCGGCGGAGCGACGCGCGGGCCGACGACACCCCGTTCGACCGGCACCGGGCGCTGGCCCGTGCGGTACTCACGTCGGGCAAGTTGCGCGACGCGCTCGACGTGCAGCGCGAGCCGGCGAAGTTGCGCGAGCGATACGGGATGACACTGTTCGGCCAGTCGTGCCTCGCCGCACGGCGGGTGCTCGAAGCCGGCGGGAAGTTCGTGACGGTCTGCTGGGACGAATACGGACTGGTGAACACCGGCTGGGACACGCACGTCTATCAGGAACCGCGGCTGAAGGACGAACTCGGCCCCGGCCTCGACGCCGCGTTCACCGCGCTGCTGGAAGACCTCGAAGCCCGCGGGATGCTGGCCGACACGGCCGTTGTGGTGATGAGCGAACACGGGCGCACGCCGCGGGTGCAGAAGGTGGCCGGGGGCGGGCGCGACCACTGGTCGCGGGCGTACAGCGGGGCGTTCGCCGGCGCCGGGTTCGCCAAGGGCCGCGTGGTCGGCCGCACCGACCGCATCGGCGGCGACGTGGCCGAGGTGCCGTTCTCGCCGAAGGACGTGGTCGCGACGCTGTTCCACGTGCTCGGCATCGACCCGCAGGCGGAGATTCACGACCGGCTGGGAAGGCCGTACCCGATCGGCGGCCCCGGGCGCGTGCGGAGCGAGTTGCTCGCGTGACCATTTCGCGCGAGGTGATTGACAATAGAGCCGCGACCGGGAGGGAGCGGGCCGACCACGTACCGCGAAGGTGGCTGGCCCGCTCCCTCCCGGTCGCGGCTCACTACGAACTCGCTCTTCATATTGGCCGTGGAATCGCCACGCCCCACTTCACCGCGTAAGGCGCCAGCGCCTCCAGGATTCCGCCGTAAAGCGTCACCCCTTCTGCCAGCGCCCGCAGCTTGTTCGCCAATCCGCGCTCGCCGGGCACCCGCACCGCGTCCACACCGGGCCGGGGCGGAGTCGCGCGGCACGCGGACGCGAGCCACCCGGTTTCGCGCCGGAACGCCTCACTTCCGCCGAACGCCGCGGGGTCGGTCACCTGAATGAACACCGACGCGCCCCACTGCTTCGGCGCTTCCGCGCGGCCGAACCCGCTCAGGCCCTGCGTCAGGGCTTCCACCACGAGCGCCAGCCCGAACCCCTTGTGCCCGTAGTCGGTGCCGCCGATCGGGAGCAGTGTGCCGGGCGGGTCGGTGAACAGCGCGTTCGGGTCGTCGGTCGGTTCGCCGGCGGCGTCGAGCGCCCACGGCCCGGGGAACTTATTTGCCTCTCGCCTGAGTCGGCCGGCCATCCCGTTCGTCGTGATCGACGCGCTGATGTCGATCAGAATCGGGGCGCCGTCGGTCGGGATGCCCACCGCGAGCGGGTTTGGGGTGACGACGGCTTTCCGCCCGCCGAACGGCGCCACGGTCGCAACCGCCGGGTCGGAACTGGCGATGGTCATCATCAGCCCGCGATCGGTGGCCCGCTGGAGGAACGCCGCGAGGCAGCCGATGTGGTGGCTGTTGCGGATCACGACCGTCGTCACGCCGTATGCTGGAGCGCGCGAAACGGCGAGGTCGGTCGCTTTGGCGGCCAGCCAGACGCCCGGCAGTCGGCGCCCGTCCCACGTCACCGCGGCGCCGCGGTCCGCGACCACCTCCGGCTCACCCCGTGGGGTCATCGCGCCGGTTTCGAGGTCGGCGAGGTACGCGGGCGCGAGTTGCAGCCCGTGCGTGGTGTGCCCGAGCAGGTCCGCTTCGACCAACCCGGAAGCGATCGCGGTCGGCTTGTCAGCGTCGCACCCGGCCGCGGCGAAGAGCGCGGCGGCGTACGCGATCAGGTCGGCCGCACGGTAACGGGGCGGTTCACGATCGGCCATCGATTCCGGTTCCTTTCACCCGCGCATCATCACCTGCGCGGGGTTGATCGCCTGGTACTTGCCCTTGTTCGCGGTGATCTCGAACGCCCGCGGGGCCGAGCCGATGCCGTGCAGCACGTGCGTGATCGTCGGCTTCAGTCGCACGCGCCCGGATGCGACCAGCCGGACGGTGTGTTCGAGGTGGCCGAGCGTGCTGATGTCCGGGAACAGGTATCGCAGGCTCCGTTCGCGCAGGAGATCGATGTTCACTTCCAGCGGGGCGCCGAACCACGACACGCCGATGACTTTGCCGCCCGAGCGCACCGCGTCGATCGCATTCAAGAGCGACCGGGTGCCTGCAAGCCCCTGCTTCGGGCTGCCGCCGGCGCACTCAAACACCACGTCCGCGCCGTTGCCCTCGGTGAGGTCGCGGATCGTGGCCACCGGGTCGCATTTGGTCGCGTTGAGCGCGTGATCGGCCCCGAGTTCGTGCGACACCGCACAGGCTTCGTCGCGCACATCGACTGTGATGATTCGCCCGGCGCCGCTGATCCGGGCGATTTGAAGACACTCCAGCCCCATGCTGCCCTGCCCGAAGATCGCGACGGTATCGGCGAGCCGCAACTCGGCCGTTTCGACCGCCGCGATACTATCACTAAGCGACTGAAGACACGCCGCCTCGCTGTCGGAAATGCGGTCGTCCACGAGCGTGAGGGCGATTTCGGGGATTCGGGCGCGTTCCGCGAAGCAGCCCGGCAGGTCGAACCCGATGACCGGCCCGGCGCGGCAGAGCGCGCTGCGTTCGGACCGGCACAGCCTGCACGCGCCGCACGGCAACTTGGCCCGCGCCGCGACCCGGTCGCCCGGCTTCACGCGCGTCACGTCGGGGCCGACTTCGAGCACTTTCGCACAGAACTCGTGACCGAAAAGCTGGAGCGGGGCGTCCGCTTCGAGCCGGCGCTTGACGCGATCGTAAGCGAGTGTGGGGATGCCATGCGCGAGCTGCGCCTCGGTGACGCTCGGCTGCACGCAGACCGGTTCGACGACGACGTGCCCCGCCCCGCACTCCGGTTCGGGAACGTCGTCGAGCCGCATGTCGCCGAACGCATGGAACCGCCAGGCTTTCATGGGTTTCCTTGTTCGTAGTGACCCGCTTCAGCGGGTCGGGAGGCGCGGCCTCCCATTTGTTTTGTGGCACAGGCTTTCCAGCCTGTGTGCCAGATAGCTA
>CAZBXY010000010.1:0-55482 GCA_964495365.1 uncultured Frigoriglobus sp.
ATGGTGCTGCTCGAAGACAAGGTCGTTACGGAGAAGTGCCCGTTTTGCAGCACGCACCTGGAGAACAAGCCGGAAGCGGTCGAGGGGATGCTCCCGCCGGAGTCACTCATTCCCTTCAGAGTCGATCTGCGGCACGCCCGCGAGTCGTTCGACCAGTGGCTGCACGGGCTGTGGTTCGCGCCCACGGAACTGAAGAAGATCGCGAACCTGGGCCAGCTCGCCGGGTGCTACCTGCCGTACTGGACCTATGACGCGATGACCTACACCAAGTACCGCGGGATGCGCGGCGACGACTACCAGGAGACCGAGTACTACACCGAGCGCGACCAAAACGGAAACACGGTTCAGCGGTCGCGCACCGTCACCAAAACGAACTGGTACCCGGTGTCCGGCGAGGTGCAGCACTTCTTCGACGACCTGCTCGTGTGCGGAACCAAGAGCGTCCCACCGCACCTCATCAGCGGGCTGGAGCCGTGGGACACCGGCGAACTCGAACCGTTCCAGGACGCCTTCTTGGCCGGGTTGAAGACCGAGCGCTACGCGGTCGATCTGAAGAAGGGGCTGGTCATCGCGAAAGAGATGATGCAGCCGACGATCCACAACCTGATCCGCCGCGACATCGGCGGCGACCACCAGCGGATCGAATCGACCGACACGCGCTACCTCGGCGTGACGTTCAAGCACTGTCTCTTACCGGTGTGGATCGCGAACTACCGCTACCACGAGAAGCTGTTCCAGATTCTGATCAACGGGCGCAGCGGGCGCGTGTCCGGCGAGCGACCGTACAGCTTCTGGAAGATCTTCGGGCTGGTCGCAGTCATCCTGCTCATCATCGGAGCGATCATCGCGATCGTGGCGGTCGTGCAGGGCCAGAACAGCGGAACCACGCCGCCGAACCAACAGCAGCGCAAGCGGGCCGCCGCGGACGATGTGCCGCCGGCGATGGTCGCGGCGCTGTTCACACAGGCCCAACGTTCACCCCATTCCAGGAGACGACATGGCCGGGCGGATCGTGATGCGAACGGGCGAGGCGCTCGTCGAGGGCGACAAGGATTACCTGTGTGCGGAACCCGAGATCGTGATCGGCGAACTCGACGGGCCTGTGGGCACTGCGCTCGCAACGCTGGTCGGCGATCAGGTGAAGGGACACACGAGGGTGTTCGCGATCCTCAATAGCGACGTGCAGGTGAAGCCCGCGACGCTCATGGTCAGCAAGGTCACGGTCGCGAGTTCGCGGTACACAAGTATACTCATGGGTAGCGTGCAGGCCGGGATCGCCAACGGCGTCCTCGATGCCGTGCGCGAAAAGATCATCCCGAAGCGCAAGGTCAACGAGCTGGGCATCATCTATTCCGTGTGGCTCGACCCGTCGGTGCTGAAGGTGCCCGAGGGCGAGATCGACCACGCCGGGCTGTTCGCCGTCAACCGCGAGGCGACCGTGAAGGTGATTCGCAAGGCGATGGCGAACGAGCCGAGCATCGACTGGCTCTTAAAGAACCAGGACTCGGTCACGCACTACTTCCACCAACTGGGGTTGGAGAAGAAGGTGTAATTGGCGAACAGGCGAACCCCGGACGCAAGTCCGGGGGTGGCGACGCGAGCAAACAACACCCTCCAACGAACACTCGACCCACACCCCCGGACTTGCGTCCGGGGTTCGCCTGTAAGCGCTCACTCCCGCGCCGGTATTGCCTCCCAGCCTGCCCCTGCGCCCATCCGACCCATCCACGCTGCCGAGGGTCGCCTTGCTCACGACCGCACCGACGCTCGATCACCTGTACCGGCTGTTCCCCGATTCGCCGGACCGCCCGCTCGCGGTCGAGGTGCCCGCGGGCGAACTCCCGGAGCCGTACCACCGGTTGCTCGTTCACACGCACCACATGACCGTCACCGTCGAGGAGTTCTACCGCTCGCCGGTCGATGTGAAGGTGCTCAACTGCCGGCGCAGCGGGAACGAATACGCCCGCAAGATCCTCCTCACGCTCCAGAACGATGCGCGCAAGGTCGTGCAGTTCGGCCTCGTGCGGATCAACCTCGGCGTGTGCCCCGAACCGGTGCGCAGCGCGATCGTTGAGGGCAAGACACCGCTCGGCCGCGTGCTCATTCAGAACAACATGCTGAGGCGAATCGAGCCGGTCGCGTTCCTGCGCGTGTCACTCTCCGCGAAGTTGGCCGAGTGGTTCGGGGCCGCCGCGGGCGCCGAAACGTTCGGTCGGCTCGGTGTCATCTACACCGGCGACCGGCCCGCGGTCGAGGTGCTGGAGATCCTTGCACCAGTGGTTAGTGTCAGTGGTCAGTGTCAGTGAAAAGACAAAAGCAGTGAAAGGCAGAAGACCAGAGCCATTCACTCTTGGTCTTCAGTCTTTCACTAACCACTAAGTAGGTCGTCAGAAGTCTTCACAGTAAAGCGTTGAGGCAGAAGTCTTCGGCCAAGATACCGGCTTTCCGGAGAGCTTGGCGTGTGGTCAGTCCGAGGAACCAACGCTCGGCGTAATCTGCCTCCGCGTCGATGGTCCGGAACTGGCGGTTGGCCGCGATCAGCCGCTTGAGTTCTCGTCACAGGTGATCCACCGGGTTCAACTCCGGGCACTGCGTCGGCAGCCAGGCGCACGTAGTGCGACCAAGGGAGTGGGAACACGGCGGCCGTCACGCTGTTTTCGCTGGTCGCGGGCAATATTGCAGACGCCACCGTCCGACTGTGCAGTCGCTGATGCACCGAGGGCTACGAAACGCTCGCGAACCAGTCTCAAATCCTCTTCGCGTGAGATTGGGCGTACAACGGCTTTCATCCGACACTGATGCGAAAACGAACAAGGCCACGAATCCTGGCGATTCGTGGCCTTTCTGTTGAGTGCGCGTTACTGGACTTGAACCAGTGACCCCCACAATGTCAATGTGGTACTCTAGCCAACTGAGCTAAACGCGCCTCCACATCCATTTCTACGCGATTCGCATGGCAGGTCAAGACGAAAGCGACTGGAGTTCACCCGGTGTCGGATTGGTTGAAAAGCCCTTGTTGTTGGGCATTCCGGCGTTGCCGGGTTTCGGTGACAGGGGGTCCGGTCGGTCGCCGCGGCGGCAGCCCTGCCTTGAAGAACTGCACGACTGACCATGTGCTCTGTTCGGGTCCACGCCCCTGAAATGCAGACACTCCAAGAAAAACTGCCCGTTCCGCCGCCAGACAACACTGGGTAAACTCCAAGAAACCACCTCCAGGCAGAGGATGGGTGACGCCGCTGATGGCCTTTTACGGGCTTTGTGCTACCGCCGGCGTGGTGGTGCCGTCGTACTACAATCTCCGATTCATGCAGGAATCGGACGAGATGCTCGCCCCACAGCGGTGGCTCGCCGAGGGGTTCGTCACCCCTCGCCGCGACGATCACGTCCGACTTCCTGATCGACACGACCCCGGTCCTGATCTGGATGCAGGTGGGCCCCGGCGGCTCGGGATGCGGCACCTGTGGGTGTGCGTACTCGGGACGTTCCTGGTCGCGTTCGCGTTCACCTGCCCGCTGTTCCTGTTCATGCGCGAGCGACACCTCCAGCGGGTCCGTTCGGGCGCGCCCGGTCAGTCGGACGCGGGCCGTGACGGGACCTCCACCGGGTGGCTGAAGCAATAGCAGTACCCGTTCTCGGACTCGCGGAGAAAGAACACCCGGTACCGCTTCCCGTCCCACTCGTCGGAGCCGATCTCACCCAGGTCCAGGCCCCGCTCGGCCAGTTCCCGGTGCATCGCGTCGAGGTCGGACACCCCGAACGCGCACGACCCGGCCTCTTCCGGCTTGTGGTCGGGTTTGCGGACCAGTCCGAGACGGGCGCCGTCGCGCTTTACGGTCGCGGTCGTTTCGTCGCGGGTCACGACCACGAACCCCAAGACCGACGTGTAGAACGCAACCGCCGGGCCGATCTCCTTGACCGGCAGGGCGGACAGATCCTCGCCCGAGATCGGGTACACTCCGTTGAAGTGCGGCATCAGAACCTCGGTTCGACCCGGAGTGAGACGGGACGCGCTCAGCCCTCCAGTGTCGCGTCCAGAGTGATTTCCGCCTTGAGGAGCTTGGACACGGGACACCCGGCTTTCGCCTTGCCCGCCAACTCCTCGAACTTCGCCTTGTCCGCGCCGGGGACCTTGGCTTTCAGTGTGAGATGCACCTTCGTGATCGCGTACCCGTCGGCCACCTTGTCGAGCGTGACATCGGCCGTCGTTTCCATCTTCTCGGCGGTGAACCCGGCCTCGCCGAGGATCAGCGACAGGGCCATCGTGAAGCACCCGGCGTGCGCGGCGCCGATCAACTCCTCCGGGTTGGTTCCCGGTTTCCCCTCGAACCGGCTGGAAAACCCGTAGGGGTACGCCGACAGCGCCCCGCTCTTGGTCGAGATCGCCCCGCGCCCGTCCTTGATCCCGCGCTGCCACACCGCCGACCCTTGCGTCTTCATGGTGCTCCTCTGGTATTGGCGTTTTCCGGGCGAACTCGACGAGTGTCATTCTACGCCCGGCGCCGCTTCCCGCGCGGCGCGGACCCCCGCGGCCTTCACGGCCGCGTACGCGAGGCGCAGGAGGGAGCGGTCCGCGCCCGGCACGGGACCGCGGCGCCGGAGCAGGTCGCCGAGAACGTGATCCGCTTCGGTCCGTCCCCGGCGCTCGACGTCTCCCAGCATCGAAGCGGTTACCACCGATCGAACGTCGGTGAGCCGGGCGACGGAAGCCTCGAACGCCTCGGGCCGGGGCGGGTAGCCCGCCGCGCTCGCGACCTCCCGGCACTCCTCCAACAGGGCGAGCGCCAGGTCGGTTCCGCCAGCCGCCACGATGTCGCCGACCGCGGCACGGGTCAGGCACGTGATCCCGGCCAGCGCCGCCAGGAACACCCACTTCTCCCACATCTCTTGCACGACAACGGCGCTCGCAACGGCCTCGAACTTCGCGCCGGTCATGGCCGCGGCGATCGCGTCCACTCGCGCCGAGCGCCCGCCGGCCCGTTCGCCGAACACCAGCCGGTGGATGCCGCTGACGTGCGCGATCCGCCCGACCCCGTCGAGCTTCGTCGAGATGAAGCACGCCCCGCCCAGCACGCGGTCCGCCCCGAACCGGGCGTCAAGCGCGTCGAGGTGCCGCATCCCGTTCAGGAGCGGCACGACGACCGTGTTCGGCCCCACCGCGGGGGTGAAGGACCCGATCGCGCCGTCGAGGTCGTAAGCCTTGCACGACAGGAGTACCACATCAAACGGCCCGCGCAGGTCGGCGGCCAGCACCATCGGCGGCGGGAGCGATACGTCGCCGTGGGGACTCGTGACGACCAGCCCGGTCGCGGCGAGTTGCTGCGCGCGGGTCGGCCGGACGAGAAACGTGACATCGCGCCCGGCTTCGAGCAGCCGACCGCCGAAGTATCCGCCGGTCGCGCCGGCCCCGACCACCAGGAATCGCATCGCTCCGCCCTCCGACGAGGTGCCGCTCCACAAATCCTACCGACCGGCATCAGCCTTCCGGCCAATTTGGCGCCCCCTCGATCCCGACCCCGTCGGTCGCCGTCCACTGCGTCAGTGAACCCTCCTTGGCCTGGATGACCAGGTACACGAGCGGTTCGTCCGCCGTGTTCCGCCACGCCCGCGCGCCGGCCGGGGCGACCCGCACCACGCACCCTTCGCTCACGTCGATCACTTCTCCGTCCACCTGCATCTGTCCCCGGCCGGACACGAACACGTACACCTCCTCGTTCTCGCGGTGCGCGTGCAGGAACGCCCCGCCCCCGCGCTTCGGGATGACCCCGCACGAGATCTCTGTCCCGGTCAGCCCGAGGAGCGCTTTAAGGAACACCTTGCCGTGGAGCGTCGTCGCGAGGGCCGGGTGCCGGACCGCGTAGCGGGTCCAGTCGCCCGCCGCGCCGAGCTTCACGGCCGAATAGTTCGGCCCGCGCCGGACCTCGTCCGGTTCGCCGATCCGGGGCAGGTCCGCCGTCTTCGTCGCGCTCATCTTCGTTTCCTCTCGGGTTTCGTTCGGGACTTTTGCTCGGGCTTCGACACGGCCCCGGCCGCCAGCCGACAGGCGGCCAGGATGCGGTCACTCAGTTCCCGGTCCGCGACCCCGCGGGCCAGGACCATCCCCCCCACCATCAGGGCCAGGATCGCGAGGGCGCCGTCGCCTGAATCCGGCAGATGGCGGGCGATCAACTCGGCCGCCGCTCGCAGTTCGCCCTCGAACCCGGCCTTCGCCGACTCCGGCCCGCGGGCGACCTCGGACAACAGCGGCGGGAGCGGGCACCCGGACTCGGGGCGTTCGCGGTGCTTCGGGCTGAGGTACCGCCCGACGACCGCCGCCACCCACTCGGCCCCGGACAGCCCGTCGAGGTGCGGGCCGGTGTAGAGGGCCGATTTCCGCAGTGCGTGGACGATCGTCTCGGCGAACAGCGCGTCCTTCGACAGGAAGTGGGCGTAGAAGGCGCCGGCCGTCAGCCCGGCCTCCTTCATCACCGCGTCCACCCCGCCGCCGGCGAACCCCTGGCGGCGGAACACGGTCGCCGCGGCGTCGAGGATCCGCTCGCGGGTTTTCGCCTTCTGGTCCGTGGGGAACCGCATGAGGAACTTTGTATTACGATCGTAATTCTACGACCAGTTTTTTCGTCGCTACCGACATCGCAATTTCCCGGGTGCGGGTTTACCCTCCCCAACATCTCAAACCGGAGGGCGCCATGATTCAGGTCGAGCCGCAACAAGAACACAAGTGGCTGGAGCAACTCGTCGGCGAGTGGGAGGTCGAAATGGAGGGGCCGACGGGGCCGGACAAGCCGTGGGAGAAGGGCACCGGGTCGGAGACCACCCGCGCGCTCGTCGTGTGGGTGCAGTGCGAGGGGACGTGTCCGATGCCCGACGGCAGCACGGCGCAGACCGTGATGACGCTCGGCTACGACCCGGCGAAGAAGAAGTTCGTCGGCACCTTCATCGGGTCGATGATGACGAACCTGTGGGTCTACGAGGGGGAACTGGACGCGACCGGGAAGGTGCTGACGCTGAACGCCGACGGGCCGAGTTTCACCGACCCGACCAGGACGGCGAAGTACAAGGACGCGATCGAGATCGTTTCACCCGACCACCGCATCCTGACCTCGCGGTTCCAGGACGAGAACGGCCAGTGGGTTCACTTCATGACCGCCCACTACCGGCGCAAGAAGTGACCGCGGCGCGGGGCGTCGATCACCCGAAGAGCGCCTGGATCGGTTGCCCGGCGGAAATGGGCATCGGGCGGTCGAGCTGGTCGCGGATCTCGGTCGCCGGGTCCAGCCCGAGCGCGTGGAAGACGGTCGCGGTGATGTCGTCGGGCCGCAGCGGGTCGTCCTTCGGGTACGCCCCGGACCGGTCCGACGCGCCGTAAGTCGCCCCACCCACGATACCGCCGCCGGCCATGACGATCGACTGGCACTGCGGCCAGTGGTCGCGGCCGGCGTCCTTGTTGATCTTCGGGGTGCGCCCGAAGTCGCCGGTCCAGTAGACGAGCGTCTCGCCCAATAGCCCGCGCTCCTTCAAGTCGTCGAGGAGCGCGGAGAGCGCCGCGTCGGTGTTCGGCAGCCGACTGCCCTTGAGCGTGGCGAAGTTGTCCTTGTGGGTGTCCCACCCGCCAATACCGGGCGAGTAATACACCGTCACGAACCGGACGCCCGCTTCCACCAGCCGCCGGGCGAGCAGGACGCTTTGACCGTAGGTGTTCCGCCCGTAACGCGCGCGGGTCGCCGCCGATTCTTCCTGAATGGCGAACGCCTTCTGCGTTCGCTCCGACGTGAGCAGTTCGACCGCCCGCGTCTGATACTCGCGCAGGCTCTTGGCCTCGGCGGTGCGGTCGGCCAGTTCGCTGAGCTTCGCCAGGTCCGCCTGGATCGCGTCGCGGTCGCGCAGGCGCGTCACGTCCACGCCGCCGGGCAGTGTCAGTTCCGACACCTTGAAGTCCGCGGCGTTCGGGTCTTTCAAAACCCACAGGGGGTCGTGAACCTTGCCGAGGAACCCGGCGAACTCGCCCGGGGTGCGGAACGGACCGTCGGCGATCATCGTTGGCAGCGCCACCGACGTGGGCACCTTCGGGTCGGCGCGGCCGAGCCGATCGACGATCGAGCCGGGGTGCGGGAAGTCGGTGGCCGAGGCGTTGGCCGTGACGATGTCGATGAGCGGCTCGCGTCCGGTGAGCGAGTAGTACGCGCCGGAGTTGTGGGCCGACCGGTTGTGCCTCACGCTCCGCACCACGCTGTACTGGTTCGACCGCTCGGCGAGCTTCGGCAGGTGCTCGGTCACGAGCAGGCCGGGCGTTTGGGTCTTCTGCGTCTGGAACTCGCCGCGGACCTCGGCGGGCGCGTCGGGTTTGGGGTCGAAGGTGTCGAGGTGACTCGCGCCGCCGAACTGGAACAGCATGATGACGCTTTTGGCGGTCGCCTTCTTCGGCTTGCCCGCGCCCGGGCGATCCTCCGCGCGCAGTACGTTGGGGAGCGTGAGTCCCGTCAGCCCGACGGCCCCGATCCTCAAAAGCGCACGGCGGCTGACCGGTGAGCGGTGGTCGCGGAACATGAGGAGTCTCGCAGCGAACGGGCGCGGGGGCGGGTACTTTCGGAGGGCCACCCGATTATGCCCGATCGGGGCGGTTTCCGGCAAGCACGTTCCGAACATCATTGCGGCTCGATCGTTCGGGTGGCACAATAGGAACACCTCCCACCAGCGCCCTTCGCCTCCCGCCGGGTCGCACCATGCTCACGCGCACACTCACCGCACTCGCCGCGCTGATCGCGCCCGCTCCCACGCTGACCGCCGGCGAGCGGCCCGTGAGCTTCGCCCGCGAGGTGGTCCCCGCGTTCACGAAGGCCGGGTGTAACTCCGGTAGCTGTCACGGCACGCCGACCGGCAAGAACGGGTTCCGGCTCTCGCTCCGCGGGTATGATCCCGCGCTCGACATTCACACCCTCACCCGCGAGATGGGCGGCCGGCGCCTGGACGCGATCGACCCGGACCGCAGCCTGATCCTCCAGAAGGCAACGGCCCGCGCCCCGCACGAGGGCGGGCGCAAATTCGACCCCGACGGCGATCTCTACCGACTGGTTCGCGCCTGGATCGCGCAGGGCACCACCGACGACCGCCTCACCGCGCCGCGCCCCGTTTCGATCGAAGTCGCGCCCGCGAGCAAGATCCTCGACGCCCCCGCGACCTCCGAGCAGCTGCGGGTGACGGCCACGTTCCCGGACGGCTCGAAGGTCGATGTCACGCACCTGACGCGGTTCGCGGCGAGCGACGAGACCGCGGCGCGGGTTTGCGCTGACGGCACGGTCATGCGGCTGAAGCCCGGCGAGGTCGTGGTCGTCGGGGAATACATGGGGCTGATGACCACATCGGTACTCGTGTTCCGCGACGCCCGGCCGGACTTCCGCTGGCCCGACCCGGTGGAGCGGAACTATGTCGATACCCACGTCTTCGCCAAGCTGAAGCTGTTACAGATCGAACCGGCCCCGCTCTGTACAGACGAGGAGTTCTGCCGCCGCGCGTATCTCGATGCCGTCGGGCGCCTTCCCACCCCGGACGAGGTTCGGTCATTCCTCAAAGACGGCGATCCGCAGAAGCGGACGCGTCTGATCGACAAGCTCCTGGAACTCCCGGAGTTCGCCGACTGGTGGGCGCTGAAGTGGGCCGACCGGCTCGGCGTCAACCAGCGGTTCGTCGGCAAGATCGGGGCGATCAAGTACCACCAGTGGGTGCGCGGGCAGATGGGCGCGAACGTCCCGGAGGACGAGTTCGCCCGGACGATCCTGACGGCCGCCGGCGGCAACTACTCGAACCCGCCGGCCGGGTTCTTCCGCCGGCTCCGCGACCCGATGCTGCGCGGCGAGGAGGTCGCGCAACTGTTCCTGGGCGTGCGGATGCAGTGCGCGAAGTGCCACAACCACCCGGGCGAGAACTGGACCCAGGACGACTATTACGGCCTCGCCGCGTTCTTCAACCGCGTCCAGTACCGCGACGGCCCGTTCTTCGTGCAGATCTACGACAAGGAAGAGACCGTCTGGACCCGCCGCGACGGGGAACTCACCCACCCGCGCACCGGCGCGATCGCCCGGCCGAAGTTCCCCGGCGGACCGGAACTCGGGCCGGAGGAAGCTGACCGCCGGGGCACGTTCGCCGCGTGGGTGACAAGCCCGCAGAACCCGTACTTCGCGCGGGCGTCGGCCAACCGCATCTGGTTCCACCTGTTCGGCCGCGGGATCGTGGACCCCGTGGACGACTTCCGCCGCACCAACCCGCCCGCCGTCCCGGCGCTACTCGACGCGCTGGCCGACGACCTCGTGAAACACAAGTTCGACCGCAAGCACCTGATCCGCACGATCATGAACTCGCGGGTGTACCAGGCGTCCGGCAAGAGGACCGCTCAGTTTGAGAGGGGGAAGAACATCTTCCCCCTGCAACCCCCATCAGGCGACGACGTGCGGTACTTCTCGCGGTACGTGCCCCGGCGGCTGGGTGCGGAGGCGCTCCTCGACGCGATCTCGGACGCGACGAATTCGCCGGAGAAGTTCCGCGGGTTCCCCCTCGGCCACCGGGCGGTCCAGATCCCGGACGGCGAGTTCAAGCACCCGGTTCTGGAGACGTTCGGCAAACCGGCGCGGGCGACCGTGTGCGAGTGCGAGCGGGAGACCGAGGTGACGCTGTACGGGAGCCTGTCGATGGTCGGCGGCGACTTCGTGCAGTCGAAACTGCGCGACCCGAACGGGCGGGTCGCGACCCTGATCGCGGCGGACCGAGCGGACCGGGACGTGATCGAGGAGCTGTTCCTGGCGACGATCTCGCGGCGGCCGAGTGCGAAGGAGTTGGAAACGGTCCTCGCGTTCGTCACAAAAGAGGGGACCGCGACCCGGCAGCAGCGGTACGAGGACGTTCTGTACGCGCTAATCAACCACATCGAGTTCCTGTTCCAGCACTGAGTTCAAATGCCCGACCGCGGTCACGACAGCAGTGCGGTGACCGGACGTCCGGTGCAGACCGGGAACGGGCGCCCGAGTGAGTCGTAGACGGTGTGTTCGGGATCGACGCCCATCAGGTGATAGACCGTCGCGTGAACGTCCACCGGGTCGATCGGGTCGGTCTTCGGATACGCCCCGATCGTGTCGCTCGCACCGATCACCTGCCCGGATTTCACCCCGCCGCCGGCGAGCAGCACCGACTGGCACGAGCCCCAGTGGTCGCGCCCGGCCGCGGCGTTGATCTTCGGCGTGCGCCCGAACTCGCCCATCATCACCACGAGGGTGCTGTCGAGCTGCCCGCGGTCGTCGAGGTCTTCGAGCAGCGCCGACACCCCGCGGTCCACGATCGGCAGCAGTTCACCTTTCAGCGCCTCGAAGTTCTTGGAGTGCGTGTCCCACCCGTCGCAAACGGTCATCTCGTTGAAGTGGACCGCGATCATCGGCACCCCGCGTTCGGCGAGCCGCCGGGCCAGCAAGAGCGCCCGGCCGAACCGGTCGCGCCCGTAGCGATCGCGCAACCGGGCCGGTTCGTCGTCGAGCGTAAACGCCGGGCCGGCCCCTCCACTCGCGCCGGTGAGAGCAACGGCCTGATCGCGCAGTTCGCGATGAACGGGCGCCGCCGGACCGCGGTGGTCGAGTGCCGACAACAGCGCCGCGCGCCGGTCCTGCCGGTCGGGAGCGACCCCGGCAGGCGGTTCCAGCGCCGGGATGCCGTCGGGCGTACCCGGATCGCCGTTGACGCCCAGCGGATCGAACTTCGGCCCCAGAAACCCGCCCCCGCCGCCGCGAAGGAGCGTTCGTGAGCGCTTGAACTCGCCCGCGGTGCTGCTGCGAACGGCCACTTCCGGGATCGCGACGAAGCCCGGCAGCCCGCGCGGCGCGGCGCGCAGGTGCGCGAGTACGGCCCCGACGTGCGGGAAATCGCCGCGCTGCGGCGGGCGCACGTCGTTGTCCTCCGCGGGCCGCTCCACCGGCCGGCCCGTGAGGGTGTAGTAGATCATCGGCGTGTGGTTGTGGTTGTTGTGGCTGACCGAGCGCACCAGCGCGTACTTGTGGGCCAGCCGCGCGAGCCGGGGCAGGTGCTCGCAGATGCGAACGCCCGGCACGGTGGTGGAGATCGGATTGAACGGCCCGCGAACCTCGGCCGGCGCGTGGGGCTTGAGGTCGAACGCGTCGAGGTGGGGCGGACCGCCGAGCAGGTAGATCAGAATGCACGACCGGGCCGCGCTCGGCCGCGCGCCGGACGCCTCCGCAGCGCCCGCGAGGGGCGCGAGGAACGAAGTGACGGCCAACCCGCCGCCGACGCGCAGGAACTCCCGTCGATGCGTGACGCTCGCCCCGCGCCCACCGTGCGCGAGCGGAGCGACCATCGGGGCGAATCCGGCGTGTGGGGCGGGCATGGCGATACCTCGGCGAACGCAACGCGATCACTCCGACCCGATGGTACCCGCCCCTCGCGCTCCCGTCCACGCTCATCACCGCGTCTGAAACCGGGCACTCCCGTGAAACTCGCGTGATGTTTTCGGGTATGATTGAAGGCTTCATTCGTACCAACCCCTCGCACACCGCAAAACCCTGGGAATTCAGCATGGCCGAGCGATTCACGACCGGATGGCTGCGCCCCGCGGCCGTTGTCGCCGCACTCGTCTGTTGCAACCCCGCGACGGCGGCCGACGCGGACCGCGACCCGCTGAAGGTGTGGGAGGTCCACCTGACGATCGCGGCCGACGAGTTCGAGGCGATGCAGCCCCGGCCCGGGCAGCCGTTCCCGGGATTCGGTCCCGCGCCCAAGCAACCGGTCAAGCCGCTCGATCCGGGCCGGCAGGTTCACCGGAACAACTTCGGGTTCGACCTCCCGTGGGCGACCGGTACGATCGTCATCGGGGGCGAGACGTTTAGGGGCGTGGGCATCCGGTACAAGGGCAACGGCACCATCGCCGACGCGGTGCGGACGGTGAAGAAGTCGATCAAGATCGACCTCGACCGGTTCGGCGGGGCCGGCCGGTTCCTCGGGTCCAAGAGCATCAACCTGCACTCCGGGGTGGCCGACCCGTCGAAACTGCGGGAGACGTTCGGGTACGGCATCTACCGGGCCGCCGGCGTCCTCGCCCCGCGTACGTGCTTCGCCGAGGTCCGGCTGACGGTGCCGGGGAAGTACGACGGCGAACTGCTCGGACTGTACACGCTGACGGAAGAAGTGGACAAGTCGTTCCTCCGTGCCCGGTTCGGAACCGACGCCGGGCTGTTGATGAAGCCCGAGGGCGTGCGGGACATCGAGGACCGGGGCGACGACTGGGACAAGTACAAGAAGGCGTACGACCCGAAGCGCGACGCGACCCCGGAAGAGGGCAAGCGGGTCGTCGCGTTCGTCAAGCTCGTCGCCAAAGCCGACGACGCGACGTTCCACAAGGAGATCGGCTCATACCTGGACGTGGGCACCTACCTGCGGTTCCTGGCCGCCACCGCGTTCGTCTCGAACCCGGACAGCTTCTTCGTACTGGGCCACAACTACTACCTGTACCTGCACCCCAAGACCAACCGGTTCCACTTCATCCCGTGGGATCTGGACCGCGCGTTCGCCAACCTGCCGATCATGGGGACCCACGACCAGCAGATGAACCTGAGTTTCGTTCACCCGTACCCGGGCACGCACCGGCTGACGGAACGCATCCTGGCGATGCCGGGTGTGGCCGAGAAGTATCGGGCCCTGTTGAAGGAACTGGCGGCCACGGCCTTCGCGAAGGACCGGCTCCTGAAGGAACTCGGCACGGCGGAGGCCGCGATCAAGGAGCTACTCGCCCGCGACGCGAAGGCGGGGCAGGCCCGCAAGGACGGCGCACCGACCGGGTTCGGGTCGGGCAAACCGCCCGAGTTGCGGGCGTTCGTCGAGAAGCGGACGGCATCGATCGCCGCGCAGGTCGCTGGCACGTCGAAGGGCTTCGTACCGACCGGCGGGTTCCGGATCGGCGACATCATGGTCGGCCCGATGATGGAGTCGCTCGACACGGACAGGGACGACAAACTGTCGAAGGAGGAGTGGACCGCGATCACGAAGCGACTGTACGAGAAGGCCGAGAAGGACGCGGACGGCCGGGTCGATCAGAAGGCGCTCGCGACCGCGATGAACGGGATGTTCCCGAAGCCGCCCGAGGGTTCCCCGCCGCCCCCACCGGGGTTCGATCTGGGGAAACTCATGGCCGAACCGATCGTCGCGCGGGCGGACGCGAACAAGGACGGGAAACTGACGCTCGACGAGATGCTCGCGGCGGCCAACACGATCTTCGAGCAGTTCGACAAGGACAAGACGGAGAAACTCGATTCGGGCGCATTCGCGGACCTGCTGACCGAACTGTTCCCGCCCCCGAAGTTCGAGCCGCCGGCCCCGAAGAAGGACGAACCGAAGAAGTAACGCCTCAGGGCTACTTCTCGTTGGCACTGCGTGCGATCTGGCTCTCGCGACAGCCTCGGCGTAGGCGTCGAGGCCCCGCAGGACGTGTTCGCCGGCGGCCTCGAAGGCGGCCACCGCCTTGCGCCAGTCGGTGCCCGCGTCCGCGACGATCTTCTTCGCGTAGTCGTAAGCGCTTGACCTCTCCCCGTCGCCGTCGAGCCACCGCGCCGGTCAACCCGATGACGCGCTTGCGCACCACCGGTGACGTCGGATGGTACGGCTTGCCGATCGGCCAGAACAAGCCCCCGCGATCTTGGCGACGCGGCTGTCGTCCCGCGGCCGGGGTTTCGATGGCGAGACCCATACCGGGCGTCTGTAACAGAGAGTACCGGACGCGGGTAGCGACTCGTCTACTTCGTTTCGGCCTTTTCCTTGAGAATCTGAATCCCGCCGTTCGTGGTCCGCAGGGTCAGGTTGAGTGTCGGCTTGTCGCCGACCGTGGCCCGCAGGGTGACCGTCCCGGCCTTCATTTTGGCGCCGTCGGAGAAGTCGCTCGCGATGACCCCGTTGACCGTCGAGGCATCGAACTTGAAACGCGCGGCGGCCGGGAGCGTGACGGCGATCCCACCGTTGGTGGTGGTGAGAGAGTGGTCGCCCTCGGCCAGCGTGCCGCGGATCCGAACCGCACCGTTGGAGGTGTGAGCGGTCACGATTCCCTTCTCCACCTGGAGGTCGATCGGCCCGTTCGACGTCTTGGCCTCCGCGCGCCCCTGTGCCCCGGTCGCGGTGATCGGGCCGTTGGACGCGGTCAGGTGCAACTCGCCCTTCGCGTCCTTGACACTGATCGCCCCGTTCGTCGTTCGAACAACGACCTTCCCGGTTCCCCCGGTCAACTTGACCGACCCGTTGCTCGTCCGCAGGTCCAACACGGCCCCCGGCGGAACCTTCACGACCGCGTTTACCCCTTCGGACCGGTTCGGAACGTCCTCGCGGAGCCGCTTGGCGACGAGCCGGACCGAGTCCTTGTCCTGCGTCAGGTCGAGCTGGATGTTCTTCAACCCTTCCTGGGCCAGCTCCTTCGTCTCGGCCTGACTCTGCTTGGTCAGTGAGGCGTCCACGGTGGACTTCGTGTCGGCCACGACCTCGATCGTCCCGTTGAACACGTCCAGCACGACGCTGGGCGCCTTGCCCGTCTTGAAGGACTTGGTAACGACTTCTTCGACTTTCGTGCGGGGCTGGGGCTTCGGACCGTCCTTCGGCTTGTCGTCCTCGCACTCTTCGGCCTTGTTGTCCTTGATCACCGCGTTCGGCGCCGCGGCCACTCGGCCAGTCGGTCCGGCGGTCTCTGCGGGCAGCCGTTCGACGGCCGGAACGCCGGTCCCGGGAACGTCGGCCGCGGCGCTCCACGCCAGTATGCCCGACCCAGCGCCGGCCAGGCAGAGGGCCGTCAGGACGGCGACGAGAACCTTCGATCGATTCACGCTCATGGCGCGCAGTGCTCCTTCGGTGAGTGAAGCGACCCGGCCGGACACAAGGCCGGTCGCGGCCCGGTTCGTGACGAACGCGATTGAGGCTCGGGCAACGGACTCTGCGGTGACCGCGGTAGCCCCGGCGTCGCGGAGCCGGGAAAGGCTCGCGGCCAGCACGCCGGCGGTCACCCCCACGCCGCGGCGCCGGAGCCCGTCCCGGAGGCGGTCCCGCGCCCGGGCCAGCCGCGTGACGACCGTTCCGGTCGGGCACCCCAGCAGTTCGGCCGCCTCTTCGTTGGTTTTGCCCTCGAGGTAACAGAGCACGATCGGCCCCCGGTATTTCTCCGGCAGGCGGCTGATCGCCTCATCGAGGACCGCGCGGAGGTCGTCGCGGGCGGCGCTCGGGAGCGCCTCGTCGGGGTCGGTGTCGCCGCGGAGTTCGCCGGCGCGGGCCTCGTGCCGGGCGCGCTTCGCGGTGTCGGCCCGGAGTCGCAGGGCCGTCCGCACCGCCACCGTGTGCAACCACCCGCCCAGCGCCTGAACCTCGCCGAGGGTTCCGGCCCGGCACGCGAGGGTCAGGAACGTCGCCTGCCAGACGTCCTCGGCGTCCGGCCCGGCACGCAACACCCGTCGGCAGGCGGCGCTGACGAGCCGCCCGTACCGGCGGACCAGCACCTCGAACGCGCGCTCGTCGCGCTCACGCGCGAAACGATCCAGGAGCGCGGCGTCGGACTGCTCCGGGGCGCTTCCCCGGCCCACGACCTCGCGCAGCGAGCGCACCACCCGCGACGGTGATCCGAACATCTTCGTGTTACCTTTCGCCGACCGCCGGCGGTCTACGGAATAGTGCCCCGGCGCGGGCCGATCCTGTCACTTTTTTCGCCGGAACGGTGAGAAGGCCATCGTGAATTGAGCGTTTCCGACACCGAGGAAGTGCTTGCTATCATGGGAAGGCGAGAGGCGACGGGGGCGGCTCTTGCGCCGCCCCGTCCGTTCCGATCACTTGTCTTTCTCGCTCGGCTTCGGCTCGGCCCCGTATTTCTTCGCCTGTTCCTCGACGTACCGCCGCAGCCCGACGTTCTTGACGTCCACTAGGTCCAGCGCCTTTTCGGCCGCCGCTTTCGCCTTGGCCTTGTCCCCGCACGCGAAGTGGGCCGCGGCCACCTGGAGGGTGCCGATCGCGTCCTTGTCTCCCGCCACCGCCTTCTCGGCCGCAGCCACCGCCTTCGGCCCGTACTCCTTCACCTTCGCCGCGTCCCCGGACGCCGAGTAGGCCCGGGTCACCCGGATCAGGGTCGCGACCGTTTCGCCCTCGATGTCCAGCGCCGACTCGGCCGCCCGCACCCCGAGCGCGGTCAACTCCTTCTGGCCGGCGGCCGCGTCCACCAGCACCGCGTCGGCCACCGTGCCCAGGGCGGCGGTGTCGTTCCGCCGGCCCGCCTTGCCGACCACCGACTCGGCCAGCTTCCGGGCCTCGTCGAATCGCTTGGCCGAAACCAACAGCTTGAGCCGCGCCGCGGTCATGTACGAGTCGGCCGCCAGCCGGGGCCACTTGGCCGAGAACGCTTCCCACTGGGCCAACTGGGCCGCCGGGTCACCCGGCTTGCTGATCGCCGCGTAGGTTTCGTCCCACAACTTGTCCGCGGCCTCCAGTTCGGCCGTTCCCTTGACCGGGTCCCAGGTGCCGGCCAGAACCTTGGGCAGCACCTCGTCGAGGAACAGCGGGTGGCCGATGTAGGCGATGGTCCCGTCCTTGCCGATCACGAAGGAGCACGGAATGCCGCCGTGCCCGGACGCCTTCATGTAGGCGTCATAGGTGTCCCGGTCGTCGGCGTAGGCGATCGTGTACCCGAGTTTGTTGCCCCGCTTCTCGACGAACTTCGCGACCTTCTCGGCGGTGTTGCCCGCGTCCTTGGCGGTGAACCCGATGACGGTCACCCCCTTCGACGCGAGTTCCTCCTGGATGTCGCCCAGGTGCGGCATCATGACCACGCACGGCCCGCACCAGGTGGCCCAGAACTCGACCACGTAGACCTTGCCCTTCTCGAACGACTTCACCTCCGTACCGGTCAGCCACTGGGTGGCCTTCAGCGGCGGGGGCGGGTCGCCGACCTTGAGTTTCGGCTGGTCCTTGGTGGGTTTGGGGTCGTCCGCGGCCGACAGCCACGAGCCGCCGAGAGCGAAGACCAGGAGTAGGAGCAGGATTCGCATGGGTGACACCTTTGCGGGTGGAGAACTGGGCTGCCAAACGTTTTACCAACCCGCCCACCGGGCGAAGCGCCTTTCCCGGCCTCACGGTCGGGTGCGAAGCCGTCCCGGTACAGCGCCGGCGCCAGCGCGTCCGATGTTGGATACGCTGTTCGTGCGCCATCCCGTTGGCCGGTAAGGTTCCGGTCGGAAGATCCCCGTCCCGACCGCGCTCGTGTCAGCCAGAAGAAGGTATTCGGGTGCCCGACCCGACAAGGGGCGGGGAACGGTCGTTCCCCGCCGTCGTCCCCGAAACCCAATCAGAACCGGCCCCGGCTCCTCGCGCCGTTGGGAAGTTGTCGGGCTCGAATACGAACCCAACACCGCGCAGGGCCGGGATCACTCATCGCGCGACGGGCTTCACCGTCACGGTCTGCTTCTTGCCATCGCGTTCGATCTCGAATTCGATCGGTTCGCCCGTCTGGAGCAGCGGTGCCAGCACCGCCATCGGCTCTTCCCCGAGTGGCTTGCCGCCAGCCTTGAGTAGCACGTCCCCGGTCTTCAGACCGTCCTTCTCGGCCGCGCCGCCCGGCACCAGGCCGTCGATCCTCACCCGGCCGCCCTCCTGCACGTCGAGCATCACCCCGAGCGCGAACTTCGGGGGCTTCCGCTCGACCACCAGCGCGGTAAGGTCCTGGCCGAGTTTGCGGAGGACGGGCATCCGCCTCGGCGAGCCCGCGTTGCTGATGACCACCATGAACGACTGGTCGTTGCCCGCGTACATGATCTCGAAGCCGTACATGTCGCCGCCGATCAACATGCCCTCGCCGAAGCCCGCGTAGATCTTCGTCGATTCCTTCGACAGGATCTTCCCGCCCCGGACCGCCTGCGCCCACTTCCACATGTCGAGCGCGGTGGAGACCTGCCCGCCGCTGCCCATGACCAGCCACGAGGTCTTGCCCCAGAACGGCGGGGCGTTCACCGCGCCGTCTTTCCGCGGGCCGTAGCCGACGGCCGTCCGCTCCTCGGGGCACTTCTCACCGAAGAAGCCGGTGTCGGTCATACCGGCCGGCTTGAAGAGGTGCTCGCGGGTGAACTCCTGGTAGGTCCGACCGCTGGCGATTTCGATGACGGCCGCGAGGAGGCCGAACGCCGAGTGCGAGTGGGCGCGCTTCGTGCCCGGCTCGAACAGGAGCTTCTGGCCGAGGATGCGGCCGACGGCCTCCTCGCGGTCGATCCACGAGTGGTCCTTGTCGCGGTCACTCTCAACGTCATGAAAATCGGGCAGCCCCGAGCGGCCCGTCATCAGGTGTTCGAGGGTCATTGTCTTCTTGTCCGCCGGGACGTTCGCGAAGTACTTGGTGATGGGGTCCTTCAGGCTCAGTTTGCCGCGATCGACCAGAAGCAATATGCCGGCCCGCGTGAAGTCGATCGGCGTCGAGCCGATGCCGAAGACCGTGTCCGGCTTCATCTCGATCTTCTTCTCGCGGTTAGCCGTTCCGTAGGCCTTGTGAAACGCGACTTTCCCCTCTCGAGCGACCAGCACGACGCCGGAGAACCCCTGCTCCGCCTCCCACTTCATTCGCGCGTCGAGGTTATCCAGCGTCGCGACCGGCGCCTCGCCCCGCGGGTCCGGGGCGTCGTTCGCGGCCTTCCCCGCGGGCGGGACCTTCGTCTTCAGGTCGTCCAACTCCTTCTGCACGGCTTGAATCTCGCGCCGGATCCCGGCGGCCTTGTCCTTGTCGCTCGCGTACTTCTCGGCCGCCTTCTTGAGGGCCAGCAGGTGCGCGGTGGCGAGCGCCTGGTCCGCGGGCACGGCCACGTCCGGCTTGACCCCCGTCCCCTCCCAGTTCGTCTTCGTGACCGGGTTGATCGAGCGGGCGAACGGCACCCCGACCCCGAAGTGGTCGGTCACCGGCATCCCGCGGGTCGGGTGCGCCCCGCCGCCGGTCGTCTCGCCGACGATCGTCGCCCGCTTCTGCGACTGGAGGTTATAGGTGAATTCCTCGGCCGCCGAGAACGTCCGCGAGCTCGTCAGCACGTACACGTCCTTGCCCAAGAGCTTCTTGCCGGGGACGACGGGGTGGCTCCAGTACTGCCGCGTGGTGTCGGTGGTGCGGTTGTAGATGCTGTTGAGGTGGGTGGACCCGTCGAAGAAGTAGCTGCACAGGAGGATAACCGCCTCCGGGTCGCCGCCGCCGTTTTTGCGCAGGTCGATGATGACCGCGTCGTTGTTCGCCAGGAAACCCATTGCGGCGGCGGCGGTCTCGCCGATGAACTCTGCCGGCAGGAACCCGTCGAGTTGCAAGAGGCCGACGCCGCCGTCGCCGAGCCGCTCGACCTTCTTGAACCCGAAGTTGCGGAGCGCGGCCCGCTCGCGGAACTGTTTCAGGTTCTCCTCGCTCGGGCCTTTGGCCCGATCCTTGGGGAACGGCTCGGGGTTGTACCGGACCCCGAGGTGCTTGTCCTTGCACACCTCGCGCAGGTGCCGCGTGAGAGCCTCGGCCAGTTCCGGCCCGTCGGTGATCGCGTCGTACTCCTTCTTTGCCTCGCGGGCGCGGACGGCCTGCACCATCTTCTTGCCCACGTCCGGGAACACGTAGTTCGCCTCGATCTTCTCCAGCACGCCGTCGATCACGGCCTTCCGCTCGGCCGCGTCGATCTTCCGGTTTGCGGTGGGTGGTTGCGTGGGCGCGGATGCGGAGATGAGCACGACGACCGCAAGCGCGACCGCTGTGCGAAGCGCAAACCTGAGCATGGAATACCTCCCTAACAATGAATGGGCTACTTGATCCGGGGCTTGCGGCCCCGGCACAGGCCGAACAGGAGCAGGTCCGCGACGCGGCCGACGCGGGCCTCGACGTCCGCGCGGCGGCCCAACTCCCGCGTGCTGAGGGCGTACGGGAGCAGGCTGTTGGTGGCGAGCAGCAGCGCCTCGGCCGCCGTCGGGGGGTCCGGGGCGTCGAGTTCCCCGGCCCCGTGCCCGGCCTTCAGCACGACGGCGAACACCGCGGACTCGGAAGCGAAGTATCGCTCGCGCCGGGCCAGGTACGCGGGCCGCAGCGACGCGAACAACTCGTCGAGGCCGTGGGAGTAGTTCCGGACACTGTCGAACCGGAACGTTACGCGCTCGACGAGCATCGCCCGGAGCCGCGCGGCAGCCGGGCCGGGTGCGACCGCGTGCTCGCGCAGTCGCTCAACCAGCCGGTCCACGATCCGGTCGATGGTGCAGAGCACCACTTCTTCTTTGCTGGGGAAGTGGACGTAGATCGTCCGCTTCCCGACGCCAGCCTCGCGGGCGACGTCGTCCATGGTCGTCTTCGAGTACCCGAGGACGCCGATCAGCCGCTCGACCGCGTCGAGGATCAGGTCGCGGGTTCCGGTCGCGTTCATCGTGAGTTTCGCTCCTGGAGTTGCATTATTGCACGATTTGGGTTTTTTGTGCAAGCAAATTTTTCTCGGCGTGTCGCGATGCAACAGAGCCGCTTGGTCGTCGCGTCGGAAGTGATCGTGGCGCCCTTGGCACCTCACACGACGAGGCCGAACACTTCGCCGATGACACCACCCCGTGGTCGCGACCGGTCGCGGTGCGAGGGACTACGCCGGGACGACACCAAAACCCGGCCGACTACGCCGAAACCGTTGTTTCACGCAACGTATCTCACCCTTTGCAAAGTTCGCAAAGGAGCAAAGGAGGTAAACTACCGTATTCCTTGATGTTTTCGGCGTTTCTGACAAGCACCGAGGTGCCTTCACACGAACGAAGTCATAAGTTCCAATCCTGATCGTCCACTCGACCCGAAAGCCTTTCAGCCGAAGCAGTTTCTGCTAACCCCGGGGTGTTTCCCGCGTGAGGAACGTCGGGGTGAATTGAAACACGAGGCTCCAAGAATGCATCGTGGGCTCCGGGTCTGTGACCGCTCCTTACTTTCTTCCGTCATGGCACACCCCGCTCACTTCTTGGGCTTGCGCTTCTGAGCGAAGATCCAGTTCCAGAACTCCTTCTCCTCGAACGCCGGCGACCAACTGTTGTGCCCCACCTTCGGGTACTCGGTGTACTTCGGCTCGGCGCCGGCCTTCTTCAGCGCGTCGATGAACTCACGCGAGCCACTCACCGGCACGGCGCCGTCCGCGTCACCGTGAAACGCCCACACCGGGACGTGTGCGATGTCACGCGCCTTGCTCAGGTCGGCGGCACCGCAAATCGAGATGCACGCGGCGAACAGTTCCGGGCGCCGTTGCACCGCGTCGATCGCCCCGTACCCGCCCATCGACATCCCGACGACGGACACTCGGTCGGGATCGATCGGCTGTTCCTTCAGGAACGAATCGATGAGCGCAAGCGTCAGTTTGAGTGGCTCGCTGATCTCGGGCGACTTGTAACTGCCCTTCTCCCACGGCACGTCAACGAACCGCTTGCCCTCCGGGCACTGCGGGACGATCACGAACGCCTTCGCGGCGGTCACTTCCGGCCGTGTCAGCACGCTCGGCTTCTTGTCAGCCCAGAACCACACGAGTTGCTTCGCGTTGTCGGTCCCGCGCTCGCCGGCCCCGTGCAGGAAGAGGACGAGCGGGTGTTTCTTGCCGGCTTCGGTGTCCGCAGGCTTGAGCAACCGGTACGGGAGCGTCTTCCCGTCGGCCTTGAAGACGTGGGCTTCGGGTTCGGCGGCATTTGCAGCCGAGGCCGCGACGAATGCGAACATGGCGAATACCCGATGCATGGACATAACCCTGTTTTTGACCCCGCAGGGGTCAGATATCGTAGCCTGGGGCAACGCCCCAGGTTCGCAGTGTCATCATTTGGCACCCTGAAGGGGTGCGACACGCTGTCCCAGCCCTTCAGGCTGGAAAACAAATCGCGCAGTCACCTGGGGCGTTGCCCCAGGCTACGTTGTCTCAGCCCTTCGGGCTGAAGAACACCATCACTTCTTCTCGATCCGGTAGAGCGCCTTTTCGGTGCGCAGTAAGAGCGCGTCGCCGTCGATCGCGAAACTCGCCTGCGTCTTCTCGCCCAGCCTGTTCTTCGCCACTTCCTCGTAGCTCGCGCCGGGCTTGAAGACGGTCGTCGTGCCGTCTTCCGAAAGGAGATAGATCAGGCCGCCGGCGAAGATCGGCGACGACGAGTACGCCTTCTCCACACGCTCGGTCCAGCGCTCGGTGCCCTTCTTCGCGTCCAGACAACTCAATACGCCCGCGTCGGACACCATGTACAGCGCGTCGCCCACGACCAGCGGGCACGGGTTGTGCGGCACGTTCTTCTTCACCGTGAACGCGACGTGCGTCTTCGTCACATCGCCCTTCCCGTCCGGCCGGATCGCCATCAGGGTCGGGGTGTTGTACCCGGTGCAGACGTAGACCAGCCCGTTCGCAAACACCGGGCGCGGGACCACCGAGTAACCGTCGCCGTAGGTCGCGTACCACAGTTCCTTGCCGGTCTTCGGGTCCAGCGCCATCACCAGTCCGCTGCCGCAAGAAATCAACTGCTCCGCGCCGGCAGCCGTGATGACGAGCGGCGTGCCGAACGAGAACGGCTTCACCCCCGGCTCGGTATGCCGCGGGCGTTCCCACGCGACCTTGCCCGTGGCCTTGTCGAGCGCGAGCACGGCTTGCCGGTCGGTGCCGTCGATGCTGAACACGAGAAAGTTCCCGGCGACCACCGGCGAGCCGCCGTTGCCGTGAACCGGCGCGTACTTCAGACCCTGCTGCGCCCACACGGTCGAGCCGTCCGCGGCCTTCAGGCACGCGGTGCCCATGTGCCCGAAGTGAACGTACACCTTGCCGTCTTCCACGACCGGTGTCGGGCTGGCGTGGCTGTTCTTCTTGTGAATGCCGGGCGCCGTCGCGTCCTGCTTGAACACCTCCCGGTCCCATTCGACCGACCCCGACTTCGCGTTCAGGCACAGCGCGCGGAGCGAATACCCGCCGCCCTCCGGTACGGCGGTGGTGAGGTAAATCTTGCCGCCGGCGACTACCGGCGACGACCACCCGAGGCCCGGCAGTTCTTTCCGCCACGAGACGTTCGTGTTCGCGCCCCACTCGGTCACGAGCTTCGCGTCGGAGTGCCCCTGTCCACCCGGCCCGCGGAACTGGTGCCAGTCGGCGGCCGAAAGTGTGAGTGCGAGTGTGAGTGTGAGAACGAACGCAGCCAGCAGGCGGTGCATGGGTGAAGGCTCCGACGGAGGGGATGAATGGTGGTGGGAGAGCGTTTGTGCGTTGTTGAGCCGTGTCGAAAGAACACTGTGCGCACTACCAACTTACGCCGCGGTGGGCGGCGGGGCTTTCGGAAAGTGGCGATTCGAAATGGCGCTTGGCAAAAGACTTGTGATCCAGTGCCCCCTCTCGGGCTCGAACCGAGGACCCGCTGATTAAGAGTCAGCTGCTCTACCAACTGAGCTAAAGGGGCAGGCGTGGAATATTTTGGAAGGTTCCAGGATCACCTTCAAGAGGGGGTCGCGGGAATCTTCACCCTCCAGACCCGACCCGGTGCGCGGAGGTTCGCGCCGTTACACCCGAATCTGGCGGCCCGCGCGGTCGGGTCGTATCCTGGCAGAGCGGTGCCGGCGCGTTCCCCGACGGTTCGTTCACCTCATGCCCGTTTCCTTCTGCACCCCGTGGCGGTCGGTGTGGCTGCCGCGAGCGGTGACCGCCGGCGCCCTCGTCATCGGGGTGCCGCTGTTCTTGCGATCGCCGCCCTGGTGCGACATCACCCTCTACCAGATGGCCGCCCGCAACCTGCTCAATGGCGGGGTCCACTACCGCGACCTGTTCGACACCAACCTGCCCGGGTTCGTGTGGGCGATGACCGCGCTGTCTGCCCTGTTCGGCCCCAACGTGATCGCGGTGCGCGTGGTCGATTTGCTCGTCGTGCTGGGCGTGGTGCTCTTAATTGATCGGCTGGCGAAGTGGGGCGGGGCGACGCCGGCGGGGCGGTGGTGGGCGATCGCGGGCGCCGCGGTGTTCTACCCGTTCACGGTGGAGATGTCGCACGCCCAGCGCGATACCTGGATGGCGCTGCCGGGCCTGGCGGCCGTGGTGCTGCGTCTGCGCCGCGGGATCGATAATGTTAAGATGGGTCAAGTTACCACGTGGCAACTTTTACAAGAAGCAGGAAAACCCACATACCCGTCTCCCTTCCGCCCCTCCTTTTATGAAGGGCTGCTCTGGGGCGCGGGCGTGTGGATGAAGCCGCACATCGCGCTCATGGCACTGGCCGTGTGGCTGCTCACCGCGTACCGGCTGGCCGGCGAGCATCCGCGACCCTGGCGCGCCGTGCGGGCCGACCTGCTCGGCAATCTGGCCGGCGGGCTGGCGGTCGGCGTGCCCGGGATCGTGTGGCTGATCACCTCGGGCGCGTGGAGCGCGTTCTACGACGTGTTCACGGTGTGGAACCCGCAGTACATGAAGCTCGCGCAACACGAGCTGCACTGGCGCGTCGAACAGGAACTGTTCTGGTTCCCGCCGTGGAGCCTGTGGCTGGTCGTGACCGCGCCGCTGGCGCTCGCCTCGGTGCTGGACATGGCGCCCTGGCAGAGCCGCGCCCGGGCCGTGGCGCGTCCGGTCGGGTGGCTCGGCCGGTGGCTCCCGCGGTTCCTCTGGGACAAACTCGCCGGTCCCGACGCGCGGTTCGTTCGCGGCGCGCTCGGCGGACTGTACCTCGTGTGGGCGACACAATCGTTCCTGGTACAACGCGGGTTCCAGTACGCCCACGTGCCGGAAACGCTCCTGATGCTCGGGCTGTGGTCAGCGCACCGGTGGGCGTGGGTGCCGATCGTATTCGTGTGGCTGGCCGTCACCAGCGGCGCGTGGATCGTCGCGGACTTCAGCCCCGGCGTGAAGAACCGGATCGACGGGCTGAAGACGGAAACGCGTCGCGATCACCTCCCCCGACACCCGCTATCCGACCCCGATCGGCTCCGGCTATGGCCGCAGTGCTGGCAGTTCGCGATGACCGACTCCGAGCGGTACGTCCTGTGGGATAAACTGCGGTTGCACCCGCCGCACGAGGCGTCAATCGGGTGGGAAGAGCTGGCCGAAGTGGCAGAATTCCTGCGCGCCCAGAACGCCGGTGACCGCGAGGTGATCGCGTGGTTCGATTCGCCGCACGCGGTGTACCTGATGCTGAACATCGCCCCCGGGTTCCGCTACATGCACGTTCACACGGCCATCTCGATCTCGGTCGGCGAAGACGTGACCGGCCTGAGCGGGCGCCGGGCCGTGCTCCAGGAACTGGACGCCAAGAAGCCGCCACAGGGATACAGGTTCATCGTCAGCGATCTGGAGTGGGTGGCCCTGACCGCCGGCGACGACCAGGCGAAGCGGGCGGCGATGATCGGCCCCGGCCGGAACCCGCCGGGCGACCTGCTGCCCGCGTTCACCCCGTACCCGAACGAGTTTCCGTTCAACCAGCCCACCGTGTTCCGCACCCGCAACGGCACCGGCCGCTACGTCGTTCACCGCGTCGTCACCCTCGACGACAGTCGATAGCAGGCAGTGGGCAGTGGGCAGTGGGCAGTGGGCAGAAAAGAGTAGCAGGGACCAGAGAACTTTCTCTTGTGTTCTTTGCTGTTTTCTCTGCCCACTGCTCACTGCCCACTATCCACTACTCTTCGGGTTGACCCCCCGTTCCCCTCCGGCCATCATCTCACGGCTTCTCGTCGCACGGAGGCGCTGTCGTGAAGGTGCTGTCGTTCCCTCGCTCGCTCGGCGCGCGAGTCGCTGCGGCGTATGCCGCCAACCCGCGGCGCGTGCGGGCGATGTTCTTCGCGATACTGGCGGTAGTCGTTCTACTCACGAGCGCGAAGTACGTGGCGAAGATCGCCAAGCCGAGCGAAAAGGGCACCCAGAGCCGCTCCGCGTTCCTTCGCTGGCGCGAGCTGATTAACGGCGTGTTCGCCGGGCAGAACATCTACGTCGGGCTGAACGAGTACCCGAACCCGCCGATCATGGCGGTACTGCTGCGACCGTTCGCGGCGCTCCCGCCGACGACCGGCGCGCTGGCGTGGTTCTACACGAAGGTGCTGCTCGCGGTGCTGGCCGCGGTGTGGACGTTCCGCCTGGCGTCCAGGGATCAGGAGACAGGAGACAGGGAACAGAATCACGAGTCTTCACTGACTCCTGTCCCCTGCTCCCTGTCTCCTGAACCGTCTCCTGTCTCCTGTTCCCTGTCTCCTGATTTTCGCCTCGACTTGGCGAAGGGCGCCGCGGTTGTCCTCTGTCTGCCGGCGCTGCTCGGCGACCTGTCACACAACAACGTGAACATCTTCATCCTGTTCCTCGTCGCGGGGTGCCTCGAGGCGTTTCGCCGGCGGCTCGACACCCTCGCGGGCCTCACGCTCGCCCTCGCGATCGCCTGCAAGGTGACGCCGCTCCTGTTCCTCGCGTACTTCGCGTGGAAGCGGTGCGGGCGCGTCGTCGCGGCGACGCTCGCGGGGCTGGTGCTGTGGCTCGCGGTCGTGCCCGGACTCACATTCGGCTGGGACCGCAACCGCGAACTCATCTCCGGCTGGTACGCGCTCATGGTCGAACGCCCGCTCCTGAAGGGCGAAATCACCACCGAGCACCCGAACCAGGCGATCACAGGCGTCGTGTACCGGCTGTTCACACACAGCCCGTCATACATCGTTTACTTGAAGACGCCCGAGGGCGACATCCCGGCGCCGGGCGAGTACCACAACCTCGCCGACATCGGGCGCCCGGCCGCGTGGGTCGTCGTGAAGCTGCTCACCGCACTGTTCGCGCTCGCGGTCGTGGTCTTGTGCCGGTGGCCCGTGCGCGGAGCAACCGATACGCGCCAGGGCTGGCGCTTGGCCGCCGAGTGCGGGCTGATCTGCCTCGGAATGCTGCTGCTCAGCGAGCGCACCTGGAAGCACCACGCGGTCGTGTTGCTACTCCCTCTGGCGGCGCTGACGTACGCCCTCGCGACCGTCGAGTTCCCGCGGCGCGTGCGGAACTTCGTGATCGGCTCGCTGGTCGCCACGTTCGTGCTGACCGCCGGTCCGGGGCTACTCCCGGGGCGTGCGAACGACCTCGCGATGGTGTACGGTACGCACACGCTGGCGTTCGGGCTGCTCGCCGCGTCCGTGGGGTTACTCCTGGTGTGCCGGTCGCGCGGGTCGGAGCGGTTGCGCCCCGCGCCGATTCCCGAATGAGCGGCGCGAACGGATGCGGGGTTTGGGTATACTGAGCGGAGACGGCGCACCGTTCGGGGTATCCCAATGCTCTTTGGCGCGCGGCAGAAACCGAAACCACCGACCCCCCTCC
This sequence comes from uncultured Frigoriglobus sp., assembly GCA_964495365.1. Lineage (GTDB taxonomy): Bacteria > Planctomycetota > Planctomycetia > Gemmatales > Gemmataceae > Gemmata. The sequence continues at coordinate 28,278 of CAZBXY010000010.1, forward strand.
CTGAAGGGAGGGGGAAACCCGTAGCCCGACTCTCCGAGTCGGGTGCTATGCGGTTCGGACCCGACTCGGAGAGTCGGGCTACGGCGTACTCCCTTCAGGGAGGGGGTTGGGGGGTGGGTTTGCCTTTCGCCTCGCGCCTCCTGGCGCTCACGCTCCTGCTCGCAACCACCCTCGCCCTCTCGGCCCAGCCGCCGGGCGATCCGCTCAAGCGCCCGGACCCGCCGAAGGTCGAAGCGAAAGACAAGGACAAGGACACCAAGCCGCTCGTCGTCAAGCTCCCGGACGGCACGTTCCTCTGGCTCGGCCCGGATAGCAGTGAGAAGATTCAACTCACGCCGCCGGAGTACCAGAAGCTCCTCGACCGCGCCGAGGCGCTCAAGAAGGAACTCGCGGCGCGCAAACCGGCCCCGCCCAGCGGGTGCGCGGTCCGCGGGCGCGTCGAGAAGCGCGGCGAGCAGCTCGTCGCGGCGCTCAAGCTCACGTACTCGTTCCGCACCACGCAGCCGAACTCCGCGGTCGCGCTCGGCGGCAAGAAGGCGTTCCTCGTGAGCGCCGCGCTCGACGGCGCGAAGCTCCCCGTCCTCGACACCGCCGAGGACGGGTTCGCGGTGCTGATCGAAGCCGCCGGCGATCACAAGCTCACCCTCGATGTCGAAGCCCCGGTCACGGCGCGCGGCGCGAAGGAGGTCGGGTTCGACCTCGGGATGCCGCGAGCGCCGATCACCACACTCGCGCTCGACCCGCCCGCGGCCGACGTGAGGCGGGTCACGATCGTCACCCGCGCGCCTGACGTGCGCCGGGTCGCGGTCGATGTGAAGCAGCTCACCCCCAAAGGGCCCGACACCGGGTTCCCGCTCGGCCCGGTCGAGTCGCTCGAACTCATCTGGGACCCGCCCGCGGGCGCCGCCGGTCCCGTCGATCAGGTGCAGAGCGCCGAGTTCGACGTGAGCGCGACCCTCACCGACGGGTTCATCGAATCGGTCGCGAAGGTGAAGCTCCGCGGACCGGCGCGCGAGTGGAAGCTCGTCGCCCCGGCGAACGCGGACGTGAGCGTGGACCGCGCCGCGGGCACAGCGACCGACGCCGGGCCGGCGCAACAACCGGTCGTCACCAAACCGACCGACAACGCGAAGCTCGTGTGGAAGATCGAACTACCGGCCGGTTCGACCGCGGCCGACTGGACGATAACGGCCGTTGTGCGCCAACAGCGCCCGAAGGTCGGGGCGAAGTCGGCGGCGTCCGCGGTCGGTCCGTTCGCGGTACTCGACGTACTACGTCAAACCGGGCTGGTGAAGGTCACCGCCGGGCCGCACACGCGATTCGTCTTCAAGCACGGACCGGACCTGCGCCGCGCCGAAGTACCCGGTTCCGACGACGAGGTGAGTACCGCGCTGTTCCGGCTCGCCACCGGCCCAACCGGGACGACCGCGGTCAACGCGCCGCTCCTGTCCGTCGAGGCGTGGCCGATCGAGGGCGCGGTGCGCGTGAAGCCGACGTACAAGCTGAGGCTGACCGAGGCCGGGTGGCTCGTGCGGGCAGAGGTCGCGGTGAAGCCGATCCGCACCGAGGTCACCGCGCTCACGATCGACGTACCGGCCGAGTGGCGCGGGCTGGAATCGGAGTCGGACCCCGACACCGTGGCGAGCGTCACGCAGGGGAAGGCCGAGGGCGCGTGGCGCCCGGTCACCGTGCAACTCGCGGCCGGGTTCAAGCAGCCGTTCGCGCTCGTGCTGGTCGGAACGGTTCCGCTGGCGCCCAACGCGCGCGAGGCGACCGTCAGCCTGCCGCGGTTCCCGAAATCGGTCGAGCGCGACGCCACGGTGACCGCGACCGTACCCGACGGCCTCGAAGTGCGCGGAACCGCGCGCGGGTGGGACGGCGACCAGCCGGCCGCGTGGGGCGCGCCACTGACCGGCGTGCCCGGCCCCGACGGGAAGGTGCCCAAAGCGGTCGTAGCCGTCAGTGGCAAGGGCGAGCGCGGGCTGGCCCGCGTCGCGCTCGCGTGGCAGCCGTACCGCCCGGACATCGTTACCGACATCCGCTCCGAAGTGACCATCGGCGAGCGGCAGTTGGTCGTCTCGCAAACGATCAAACTGCGATCGCCGGACGGGTTACCCAAATCGGTGCGGTTCCGCGGGCCGCCGGAGGCGCTGGGGCTGAAGGCCAACCCGCCGCTCGACGCACCCGCGCCCGGTGTGTGGTCGTTCGCGCCGCCTTCGGAAGCGAAGGAAGCGACGCTCAAGATCAATTTCGCGCTCCCGCTGCCGCGCGCGGACGGGCCGATGTCGATCCCGGTGGGGCTGTTTTGGCCGATCGAGACCGCGCGGGCCGAAGCGTATGTTCGCGTGTGGGTGAACTCGGTCGCGGGGCGTGCGGTCGCCGCCCCGGCCGCCGGGTGGCGCGAACTTCCTCCCGAACCGGACCGCGAAGCCTTTCCGGCGCTCACGCTTTCCGCATCGGCCGAACACCCGCTGATGCTGGACATTCGCCCCGCAACACCCGAAGCCGCCGCGGCCGTGTGGGTCGAGCGCGCGCTGATCGAGGCCGGCATGGCGGAGGACGGGTCGGTGAGTTACCGCGCGCGGTTCCGGCTCGCGCGGTGGCTGACGCCGGCGGTCGAGGTGGTGTTGCCCGACGCGGCCGGGCCGAACCCGACCGCGCGCGTGGACGGGTTGAGCGTCGCGCTCGTGCCCACCGGTGAGGGCGAGAAACGGTTCCGCGTGCAGCTGCCCGACGCCGCGCTCGGGCGCGCCGCGGTACTCGACGTTCAGTACACACTGCCCGGCACGCGGCACGCGCTCGGCGAAACGGTATACCGGCCACCGCAGTTGATCGCCGCCGCACACGCCGGGCCGACGAAGTGGCTCGTCACCGAACCGGCCGACGCGACCCCGCTGTTGTTCAGCAACCGCGGGCGGGCCGAACTGCGGTGGCGGGCGCGCGGGCCGACGTTCGCTCCGGCGGCGGCGAGCCGGGCCGGCGCGGAGCGGTGGTTCGTCACCGGGAACGAACCGGCCCTGGACGACATCGCGCCGCGCACGGAGGGCGAACCGGTCGTGATCCGGCAGACGACTCCGGAACCGGTGCGCGTGGTCCGCGTGCCGTGGCTGGCGCTGGTCGTTGGTGCATCGCTCCTCACGTTCCTCGTGCTCCTCGTGCCGACGTGGCTCCCGACGACTCCGTCCGCACTGTTGGTGGTATTGACGGGCGGCGCGTTCGGCGTCGCGGCGGTGCTGTACCCGCAGCCGGCCGCGCAGATCGCCACCGCCGGCGAGCCGGGGCTGGTGATCGGCCTGCTCGCGGTCACGGTTCAGACGGTCGTGCGGTGGCAGGTGCGGCGCCGCGTGACGAACCTGCCGGGGTTCACGCGCACGCCGGCCCCGCCAAGCGCGGTCGTCCCGGCCCCGTCGGTGGGAACGCCGTCGGTGCGGAGTCGCCCCGCGAGCAGCGGAGGCGGCGTACCCGAACCGGCCCCGGCGCCGTCGGGGAGTTAAAGCGACGTTCCGCATCTTCGCGCCCGGGGTTGAAACCCCGGGCTATTGAACGGTGGCCCCTTCGAGGTCACGTGGGGTTCTGGACCCCGAAGGGGTCACCCTGTAATAGCCCGGGTTTCAACCCGGGCTTCGCGACGAGCGCGAACCCATGCCCCGCGTCGGCTCGCTACTCCTGGTACTCGCGACCGCGGCCAGCGGGGCCGTTGCGGCGGTCCCGCGCGCGCCGGTGCCCGCCGCCGTTCACACCGTGGTCGATCTCGTTTCGGCCGATGACCCGTTCCCGATCCGGCGCGTGCGCGGCGCCGACGCCCGTGTGCCGGAACTGCTCAAGGAACTCGAACCCGGGCCGACCGTCCGGCTCCCGCGGGCCGAATTCGAGTCGCGGGTCCGGGCCGCCGGGCGCGCGGTCGCCGGCGCGAAGTACGGGGCGCGCGTGGTCGATGCGGCGTACACCGCCGTGTTCGACGGCGGCGACCTCACCGGTACGGCCGAACTCGGCATCCTCAACGCGCCCGGCGCCGGCGGGTTCGTCGCGCTCGATCCGCTCCGGCTCGCGGTCCGCGGGGCGAAGTGGGCCGACGGCCCGAGTGCGATCCTGACCACGCAGGGCGGCGCGCCGGCGGTATGGGTCGAGCGCACCGGGCGGAGCGTACTCCAACTGAACTGGTCGCTCACGGGCACCACGGAACCGGGCGAGCGCCGGTTCGAACTGAGAGTGCCGCCCTGCCCCGTCGCGACGCTCGAGCTGATCCTGCCCGCGGACCAGGTGCCGACCGCGTCGGCCGATGTGCTGCTCACCGGCCCGTTTGAAGCGGCGGGCAAGCCGGGGCACCGGCTGTGGCGGTTGCGGTTCGGCGGGCGCGCGCGGGCCGAGTTCGCGGTGCGCGCGGTGGGGCAATCGGGCGGGGTCGCGCAGGCGAAGCTGGTCGCCAAGTACGACCTCTCGCCGGGCCAGCTCACCGCGCAGTTCGAGTACGACCTGCGCCCGGCCCGCGGGTCGGCGAGCGAGTGGGCGTTTCTGGCCGATCCCGCGTTGCGGATCACCGACGTGGTGACGAACAACCGCGCCGGGTGGACGGTCGATCCGCCCGCCGGTCCCGGTGACCCACGGCGCGTTCGTGTGACGCTCCGCCAGCCGGCGGCGGGCGGGAAGGTGTTGCTCACCGCGGTCGCGCCACTCGCCGACGCGCCACTGCCCGCGATCCGCCCGCTCAGCGCGGTCCTCGACGACGAGAAGTTGGAGGTGCGGCTCGCGCCGGGCCTGAAGGTCGAATCCTGGACCGCGGGCGATTACCGGCTCACCGACGCGACGACGCCCGCGGCCGGCGCGGTCGATCCGGCGCGAACGCTCGCGCTCGTCGGCACGCTGCTCCCGCCCGGCGCGGACGAGCCGTTCCGCCGAATGCCGTCGGTGCGCGCCACGTCCGCAGACGCGGAATTCACGACGTTCGAGCGGCTCGAATGGGACCACGCGCCGGCGCGGTCGGTGTTCGCGGCGCGGGTGAGCGTGCGGGTGCGCCGCGGCCCGCTGTTCCAGCTCGCGGTGCGCCCGCCGGCGGGGCTCGCGCTCGATCGAGGCTCGCTCGGCGCGGACGATCTCGTTTCGCACATCGGCCCACTGATCAACGGCCATCACGTGCTGGAGTTCGCGCGCCCGCTGGCCGCGGGTCAACTGGCGGAATTGCGGCTGGAGTTCCGCGGTTCCGGCGCAAAACCGGGCGAAGCGCGATCCTTCCCGGCGTTCGCGGTGGTCGGCGCCGCGGAGCGCGACGGCTGGCTGAGCGTCACCACCGACCCCGCATGGGCACTCACGACGAAGCCCGGCCCCGGCGCGGCGCCCGGCGGGCTGTGGGGCTGGCTCACGACCGACGCCCGGCCCGACGCGCGGGCGCTGTACCTGTTCCGCGGAAAGGAACCCGACGGCGCTGCGGTGCTCGTCCCGGCGCGCCCGACCGTCACCGCAGACGCGACCGTTCACATCGACACCGAGGGCGGCGAGTGGCGCGCGACGACACGGTTCGCGATCACCGCGACCGGCGGGGCGCTCCCGAGTGTGGCGGTATTCGTACCCGGCGCGCCTGGGGCGCGGTCGTGGAAGCTGCTCGACGACGCGAACGCGGTGGCGGACGCGGTGCCCGTTCCGCGGGAGCTACTGGAACTCGCCCCGTTGCTCGCACCGCTCGACCCGCTGGCCGCGGTTGTCGGAACTCGCCCCCGCGACGGCGCGGGCGGCACGGTCTGGGTACTGCGGTTCGCGCACCCGCTCACCGGTACGGCGGTTCTGGAAACGACCGCGGTCGGACCCGCGACGAGCGACCTCGCGGCGGCACTGCCGGTGCCGCGGCTGATCGGCACGAAGCAGACGACGCGCGTCGAAGTGACCGCGGCGCTGAAGGACCGCACCGAAGCGGACCTGACCGGCGAATACGTTCGCCCGCGGGCGCGCGTGTCCGGCGGACCGGCCCCCGGTGCGGTGAGCGACGCGTACCTCGTGACCGCGGTGCGCGGGCCTGATGAGGCGGTGGCCGCGTTCGGCGGAACGGTGCGCGACAGCCGCGGCGGGCGGCTCGGCGTGGTCCTGCCGGCCGGCGCGGAAGTACGCGGGGTGTGCGTCGGAGGGCGGTGGCTCAACCCGGCCGCGTGCGCCGAGCGCGATTCGAGCGAGGCACTGTCGGTCCCGATCCCGGCCGGGTCGGTGGTGCGGTTCGAGGTACGCTACCGGCTGCCGGTCGCGCCGGGGTGGCCGACGCGGCGCGTCGCCAGCGCCGTTCCCGATGTCCTCGGCGGCACGCCGGCGGTGAAGCAGTGGTGGGCGTTCGCGCCCGGGATGCTGCCGGGGTGGCCGGCGCGCCCGTGGGACGCGACCGACGACCAGCCGCCGCTGTTGGGCGGCCCGCTCTCCGGGGGCGAGCCGTTCGCGCTCGTCGCGCGGTGCGACGACATGTGGGTGCGCACCGGCGAATCGCGCGCGGCCGACGCGCTGGCTGGGGCGCTCGCCGCGGGGCTGATCGTGCTCGGTCTGGTGGCCGCGAAGCGCCGGGGCGCGCGCGGCGCGGTGGTACTCGCCGTGGTGCTGGTACTCGGGCTGTTGGTCGTGGAACTCGGGCCGCCGTGGTGGGCGCGGGCCGCGTGGCTGCCGCTCGTCGCCGCGACCGCCGCGCTCGCGGTCGTACTCGTCGGGATCGCGGCCCGGAACCGCGCGCGGGCGCCGGCGCTCGCGGCGCTCGTGGTTCTGGCCCCCGGGCTCGCGGCGGCGGTGCAGCAGACCGGCCCGGTCACGGTGCTGATCCTGTCCACCGACGACGGCGAAGAGGTGGTCGCGGCGCGGGCCACGCTGGAGCGGCTGGAGGCGCTCGCGAAGCCGCAACCACCGGCACCGGTCGTCACCGCGGCGGCCTACGACGTGCGCGCCGACGAGATCGGCGCGCGGGTCACGGCGAAGTTCGTCGTCCACGCCTTCCGGCCCAATGACAACACGCTGACACTGCCGCTCGGCGACGCGCGCCTGGAGGGCGCGACCGTGGACGGCAAGCCGGCGTTCCCCGCGATGCCCGGGCCGAACGCGTACGCGCTGGCGGTCGGCGCTGCGGGGCGGCACGAGGTCGAGGTGAGGTTCGCCGCGACCGTCACTGCCAACGGGTCGGAGCGCGACCTGCGGTTCGGGGTGCCGGAGGCGCCGGAGGCGAAGTTGACCGCGTCGTTCACCGCCGCGGCGCGGCAGCCGGTCGCGCCCGGGCGCGTCGGCCGGCAATCGCTGACGACTGCCGGCGACCGGGTGACGCTGGACGCCGATCTCGGGCCGGTGAAGACGGTTCACCTGCGGTGGCGCGAGGGCACCGGCGGGGCCGCGACGGTGAAGGTCCGCGAGGCGTGCGTCTGGGACGTGGCCGAGTCCGGGGCCGACCTGACCGCCGCGTACCTCGTGCGCGTCGAGCAGGGCGCCGTCGCCGGGTTGCGATGGGAGGTGCCCGCGGAGCTGGAGGTGCTGCGGGTCGCGGCGCGCACGCTCGACGCGCCGATCGGCCCGATCCCGCTGCGCGACTGGTCGCTGGCTGTTGAGAAGGGCGCGACGCGGCTGCGGGTCGATTTCCAGGCTCCGGTGGCCGGGCGGTTACTGGTGCTGCTGGAGTGCGCGCCGCGGAAGCCCTCCACGCGACAACCGGTGTTGCGGTTCCCGCGAATCAGCTTCGGCACCGTCACCGGCGAGGTGGATTCGGTGTACGGATTGCGCGCGCCGCGCGGGATGATCGACGGCACCGGCCTTGGGGGCGTGATCGACTCGCCGTCCGACCCGCTGAAGGACTTCGTGCCCGTGGCCGACCTGCGGCTCGACCTCCGGCCCGATGCGCCGACCCCGGTGCGCGCGTTCAAGCCGGTTCCCGGGGCCGCGGCCGAACTGCGTCCGGCGATCCGCGTCGCCCAACCCGCGGCGGTGCAAACCGTGACCGCGTGGCACATCGGCCCGCGCCGCGCTGATGCGACTGGCACCGTGGCGTGGCAGTCGAAGGCGCCGATCCCGCTCATCGAACTCTTTTTGCCGGTAAAGGTGTCGGAGGTGCGCGGGCCGGACGTGGCGGCGTGGAACCAGTCCGGCGGGCGGGTGCAAGTGTGGTTGCGAGCCGGATCGCGCGAGGGCGCGATCGAGTGGTTCGCGACGGCCGTTCCCGCGCCCGCGGACAAGCCGGTGCCGGACGGGCTGTCGTTCGACCCGGTTCACCCGGTCGTCGCGCAGGCGCACCACGCGGCCGAGGTGCGCGTGAAGCCGGTCCCCGGTTGGTCCGTGAAGGTGGACCGCTCCCGCGGCTGGCAGGGCGCGACCGCCCCGCCGGGTGAATTGCGGTTCCACACCGACCAGCCGGCCGCCCCGGCCCTGCGGGTCCAGTTGGCGGCGAAGTAGGTCGAGTCACCTCGCGAAGCTGCGAGTTTCTACTTGCCCAGTTTCGCTTCCAGCGCCTTGAGCGCGGCGGCGCTGTCGCCCTCCTTGAAGGGGTTCGCCGGCGGCATCCCGCCCGGCGGGCCACCGCCTCCCATCCCGCCCGGCCACCGGAACCCGGCGTCCTCGAGCGCCTTCTTGTGCGGCTCCAGGATCTTCAAGAGCGCGTCGAGTTTCTCCTTCGCATCCTCGTCTTTGATCTCGTCCTTCTCGGCCAGCCCGGCGAGCAGCTCCTTCGCCTGTTTCTTCTGTTCCGGCGTCAGGTCGATGTGGAGCGTCTGCCCGGTCAGCGTGTCGAGCTTCGTGACGAGTTGCGCGAGCTGCGCCTTCGGGCTGGGGGCGAAGCCGCCCCCGCCTTTGCCCCCGCCCTTCCCGCCGCCGATCGCGCCGCCCCCTTTACCACCGGCGCCGCCGCCCTTGCCGCCCTTGCCGCCCATCCCGTCCTTCGGGTCGGGCGCCTTCATGCCGTCTTTGGCCGAGTCGGGGTTGCTCGCGTCCGCGTTCGATTTCGGGTCGCCCTGCAAGTACGACATGACCCCCGCGCCGACCCCGCCGCCGATCATCAGACAGATGATCCCGGTCGCGATCGTGATCGGGACTTTCGCAGTAAAAAACGCCATGGCAGTTTCCGTTGTGAGAGCCGGATGAAACTGCCGTCATTGGGAACGTAATCCCGGGCCGAATCAAGGGAAAATTTGATGAGTCATGCGCTTCCGAAGCAAAATCGGCGTTGCGGACCGCCCCGCAACGCCGCAAGAGGCGTCGCCTACGCGTGGGCCGCGACCCGCGGGCGGGCCGGGCGCCACGGCGGGTGCCAGTCGTTCTGGTCCATCAGGTCGGCCAGTTCCGCCAGCGACGGCACCACCGTTTCCGGCCGGTACGCGTACCGCGGCAGTTCGTCGGCCCGCGTCCCGCCGGAGAGCACCAGCACCGTGTGGAACCCCAACTGGACGCCGCCGAGGATGTCGGTCTCCATCGTGTCGCCGATCATCGTCGTCTGATCGGTGGTCAGGCCGAGTTCCTTGCGGGCGGCGCGCATCATCACCGGGCTGGGCTTGCCGACGCTGAACGCCTTCGTCCCGGTCGCGGTTTCCAGAAGCGCCACGAACGCCCCGCACCCAGGGCGGGTGCCGGTGGCCGTCGGGCAGGACGGGTCGAGGTTGGTGGCGATCAGTTTCGCCCCGCCGAGGATCATCCGCACGGCGGCCTCGACCAGTTCCAGGTTGAACGTGCGGCCCTCGCCCACGACCACGTAATCCGGGTCGTGATCGACGACCGCGTAGCCGTGCTGGTGCAGCGCGGTGAGCAGCCCGCCCTCGCCGATGACGAACGCGGTGCCGCCGGGCTTCTGCTGCGCGAGGAACCGGGCCGTACTCATCGCGCTGGTGAAGACGTGTTCGTCCTCCACGTCCAGCTCGAGCCGAACGAGTCGCGTGGCAACATCCCGGCGCGTGCGCTGGCTGTTGTTGGTGAGGAACCGGAACGGGATGTCGCGGTCGCGCAGCTCGCGGACGAACCGCTCGGCCCCGGCGATGAGTTCGGTACCGCGATACAAAACGCCGTCCATATCGATGAGGAACCCGAAGCGGGGTGCGTGTTGCACTTGGCACTCTCCAAAAACGAGGATGCCGCGGCGCACGAGCGCCGCCGGCGTGTGAAGTTCAGCGAGGGAGGTCCGCGCGAGAGTCGCGGTGGAGAAGGTGACAGTGGAGAATGCACCCGGCGTGCCGAACGCATCGCGCGGGGCGGCGAATCGCGCTAAAGTGAGAAGTGACTGAGGGTTACGCCGATGGGGTGGAGGGCGCTGAAGTGAGGCGAAGTGCCCACAAACACGTCATTAGTCATCAGTCATTGGTCATTCGCGATTCACAACGAACGGCGGAAGGCGGAACTTCAGGCGAATGACCAATGACCAATGACCCTCGTGGGTCAGTTCACGATCTTCGATACGCTCTTGACGATGGTGTCGATGTCCTTGTCGGTGAGCTTGCCCTTCTCGAAGCTGAAGTTCGCCTTCACGACGCGATCGACGTACAGGATCACGGTCACGTCCGCGTCCTTGTTGAGGTTGTACTTCGCGGGGATCGGGTCTTCGGTGTCCTCGATCGCCAGCACCAGTTTCTTCAGTTCGGCCTTCTTCGCGGCGTCCTTGAGCTGCGGTTCGAGCTTGGCCTTGTCGCCCTGGAACACGGCGAAGCTGTACATGTCGGCCTTGGCGTTCTTGACGGCCTGGGCGTCGAGCGCCTTGAGGAGCTTCTGGGTCATCGGGTCGTCGCCGGTGCGGGCGAAGACGACGGCGGTTGGGCTGTCGCCGGCGGCGCAATACAGGCACGCGGTCTTGCCCGCGTTCTCGCCGGTGACGTTGTACGGGTGGAACGCGCCGGGCACCTTGTCGCCGGCCTGCGGGCCGGACTTCAGTTCCCCGGCCACGACCGCCCCGCACAGGACCGCGGCGACCGCGGCGGCGAACACGTTACGAACCATCTTTGCGTCTCCGAAAGGAGGGTGAGGACACCCCTAATAGTACCGCGCCCCGGCGGGAAGTTAACACCGAAGGAGGAGAGTGCGGGTGCGAACAAAGGCAAAACCCAAAAGCGTGAAGAAATATGGGGAGAATCGGTATGATACGTTCACCTCGCACCCGTTTCTCATTCCGGCCCGACCGCCGACCCCACCGGCCTGAGCCACACAAGGAGCCTCTCCCATGCTCTCGCGCCGCACGTTCCTCCGCACCGCGACCGCCACCGCCGCGGCCCCGCTCCTGTTCACCCCGTCGTCGGCCTTCGCCGCCAACGACAAGCTCACCCTCGGATTCATCGGCGTCGGCACGATGGGCCGCGGGCACCTGGGCAACTTCCTGGGCCGCGCCGAAGTGGAAGTGGTCGCGGTGTGTGACGTGGTCAAGGAGCGACTCGACGATGCGGTCGGGCGGGTCGAGAAGAAGTACGCCGACCGCACCAAGTCCGGCGCGTACAAGGGCGTCAAGGCGTACACCGACTTCCGCGAGCTGCTAGCGCTCAAGGGGCTGGACGCGGTGGTGATCGCCACGCCGGACCACTGGCACCACATCCCGTGCGTCCTCGCGGCGCGGGCCGGGAAGCACATCTACTGCGAGAAACCGCTCACGCACAACGTCGCGGAGGGCCGGCAGATCGTGGAGGAAGTGAAGAAGGCGAAAATCATCTTCCAGACCGGCAGCCAGCAACGGAGCGAGTTCAACAACCACTTCCGCAAGGCCGTCGAGTACGTGTGGAACGGGCGGATCGGGAAGCTCAAAACCGTGCGGATCGGGGTGGGCGCGGCGGCGATCCCGTGCGACCTCAAGGGCGAGGAGAAGCCCGACGGCACCGACTGGGATTCGTGGCTCGGCCCGGCGCCCGAGCGCGAGTACAGTTCGGTGCTGTGCCCGAAGGGCGTTCACACGCACTTCCCGGCGTGGCGGAACTATCAGGAGTACGCCGGCGGCCAACTGGCCGACATGGGCGCCCACCACTTCGACATCGCGCAGTGGGCGATGAACATGGACACGGGCGGCCCGGTCGAGATCGTCCCACCAGAAAAGAAGAGCGACCGCGGGCTGAAGTTCGTCTACGCCAGCGGCGTCGAGATGATCCACAACGTGTTCGAGAAGGACAAGGAGGGCAAGGAGATCAAGGCCGATTGCGTGTTCGAAGGCACCGAGGGCACCATCCTGGTGAGCCGCGGCGGGATCAGCAGCCTGCCGGAGGCGATCCTGAAGGAGCCGATCGGCGAGAAAGACCAGCGCGTCTACCCCAGCACGAACCACCACAAGAACTGGCTGGACTGCATCAAGAGCGGCAAGGAGCCGATCTGCCCCGCCGAGACCGGTCACCGGTCGGCGAGCATCTGCCACCTGGGCAACATCGGCTACCGCCTCAACCGCAAGTTGAAATGGGACGCGGCGAAGGAGACGTTCCTCGACGACGTGGCGGCCAACAAGGAGTTGTCTCGCGAGCCGCGCGCGAAGTGGAAGCTGTGATCGACCCCGCCGCGAATGGTGAGGCCCGGTTCCTCATTTGGATTTCATCAAGATAGTGCGCCCCAACTGGGGCGCGAATTCTCAGAAATTCACGTCCGGCTCTCGTGCCGCTTGTCCTTTCACTGTAACGAGTTGCGTCGAAACGATCGCTCGACATCGTACCCGGTTCTCACGCCCGATGAGAACCGGTATGGTGTTCGCCTTTTGCCCCTCACTACTGTCTCACGGCGACGGTGTTAGAAGTTTATCCGTGGGAGGTTTTATTCAGGAACAGCCCTCAAGTTTTGGAACGCGTGATGTCCCCCGAGCATTTTGACCGGTTCTTTGCCTTCGTCGCCATCGGCCTGGGGTTACTCCTGGCCGGGGGGCTGAACCTCGCGTTCGGCCGGGGCGGGCGCCGCGTCTGGCTCCGCGGGGTGGCAACGCTCGTGGTGTGTGGGCTGGTGGCCGCCGGGCTGGCCGCGTTCACGCGCCCGGAACTGGCCGTTCGTGCCGCCGGTGTGATGTTGGGGGTGGTCGCGCTCGTGTTCGTTCTGGGTTCGGAGTGGTTCGCGCGGCAACTGACGGCCCTGGTCGCGGTGCTTCACCGCCCCGCGGCCCGCTGGGGGCTGCTCACGCTGACCGGATTGATGGTAGTATTGGGCGGCGTGGTCGCGTTCGAGGTGGCCGACCGGGTGGCTCTCGACCAGCAGATGCAGGAACTGGATTACGTCCTGCTCGGGAAGCCCGAAACGCAACCGACCCAGCGGGCGCTGGCGAAAACGGACCGCGGCACCGCGATCGTGCTGAAAGAAGCGGCGGCCCCGCGCGAGCCGAGCGAGTTGGTCGAACCGGAAGAGAAGACCCTGCGGAACGGCCACTTCCACGGCTCCCTGATCCGCCAGAGCGGCCCGAATACGAACTCGAACTGCCACGGCTGGGTGTTCACCGGCGGGAAGTTCTTTGTCACCAACGAAGACGTGGAAGCCATCGTGAAGGAGAACGGGTACCAGGAGGTTCAGGTTCCGCAACCGGGCGATCTGGTCGTCTACCGGCAGGGCGGGTCGGTCGCCCACACCGCGATCGTGCGATACGTGGCCGAGGGCCAGCCGGTACTCGTCGAGGGCAAGTGGGGCGTGCTGGGCGTGTACCTGCACCCGGCCGACAAGTCATGTTACGGCACGCAGTACACGTTCCACCGCAGCGCCCGCTCCGGGCACCTGCTCGTGGGCCTGGGCGGCACCGCCGGCCCGAGCGACGGGATGAACCACACCGCGGAATAACGCCGACCCGGTCAACGAACCGCACCGCGCCCGCAGCACCCGCTGCGGGCGGTTCCGCTTGTAACGCCCGCTTGCCGCCCGCGTCTGGCGGCGCGATAATCGCACTTCGGTCCGCGTTCCCCGATACGGTTGAGCCATGTCGCTGCCCGTCTGCCGGCTCGCGTGCGCCCTGGGTCTCGTCGGCCTCGCGGTCGCGCTCGCCCCGGCCCGCGCCGACGACGTGGAGGACGTGAAGGAGAAGCTGTTCCAGGCGAAGAAGGAGTACGACGGCGAGGCGCGCAAGTTCCGCAATGCCATCAGTGAACTTCTGGACAAGCGCGAGGCGGACGCGCGCAAGGCCGGCAACCCGAAGGCCGCCGATCAGGCGATAGCGGCCCGCGACCGGTTCGAGAAGACCGGGGAGCCGCCGGCGGATTGCCCCAAGGCGCTGTTGGCGCAGGCCCACGCGGCGCGCACGAAGCTGGACCGGGCGTACTCCGCGGCGGTCAAGGATCTCGTCCGGCTGAAGGAGGACGCGGCGGCCGGGGCCGTGGAGAAGGAGCAGCAGAAGTTCATACTCGACGCCGCGCTCCAGTTCGGCAAGCGAACGTACCTCGTCGCGCTCAAGCACTTCGACCTCAAGGTTCCGAACGGCTGGTTCTCGAACAACGGAACGATCAACACCACGAAGATCAAGAAGGACGGAGAGTTCGTCCCGCACAGCATCTTCCTTCACCCACCCGACAAGGGCACGTCGCAGGTCAAGTACGCCCTGGAGGGAAAGTGGCAGGTGCTGCACGCGAGCGTCGGCGCACCGACGATGCCGGACAACGCCCAGGATCCGTCGGCGATGACGTTCGAGGTACTCGGGGACGGCAAGTCGCTGTGGAGGTCCGAGCCGGTGACGAAGATCGACACGTTCCAGGCGTGTACCGTGCGGGTGGAGAAGGTCAAGGTGCTGGCGCTCCAGGTGCATACGCCGGACAAGACGATGTGGACCCGCGCCGTCTGGTTCGAGCCGGTCCTGATCGAGTGACGCCGGCCTCTCCGCTTCCCGGTCTCGTTTCTGCCAGATGAACACATGGTCGAGCAGGTCAAGACGGAACGAAAGGCGTTTGAGACATCGGGTGATTTGCTCGCGGGATCGGTGGAACTCCAAAACCAGATGAAGACCGCACGAGCCATGCTCGACAAGGCGTACACCACCGCGGTGAAGGACTTCCTCCCCCCAACGGTTCCTCCGAAGTCAGCTATCCTCTCACGGGCAAACCGTTCGCGTTCCGAACGACCGTGGGGGTCACGAGAATTGGAGATGACGCCGGCGACCCTGGTACGCCTCGAACTTTCGAAGTCTTTGGGGACGACAAATCGCTGTGGAAGTCGAAGGCGGTCGCGAAACTCGACATGTACCAGACGTGTGAGTTGAAACTCGACAAAGTCCGGAAGTTGACCCTGCGCGTGCGTTGTCCGGGTCCCAATACGCTCGCTCGGGCCGTTTGATTCGAGCCGTTCTTCGCAGAGTGACGCCGGCACACGCACAGAAACCCACGGCCGCGGCCGTGGGTTTCTGCTTTTCGGATCGCTACAACACCGAGATTCCCACACGCACGGAGTCCCGGTATGGCCGCTGATCCCTGGTTCCAGACGCTGTTCGCCGACCGCATCGGCGGGGCCGGCTACGGCAAGGGCACCGACATCTACAAGTTCGAGAAGATCAAGCGGGCCAAGCGCAAAGCCCTCGCCGAACACCCCGAACGCAAACTCCTCGACTTCGGCATCGGCGAGAACGACGACATGGCCGATGAGTCGGTGCGGGCGGCCCTGGCCCGCGAGGCCAACAAGGTCGAGAACCGCGGGTACGCCGATAACGGCATCCAGAACTACAAGGACGCCGCCGCGGAGTTCATGGTGCGGCAGTTCGGCGTGAAGCTCGATCCGGCGAGCGAAATCTGCCACTGCATCGGCTCGAAGCCCGCCTACGCGATGCTCCCGGCCTGCTTCATCAACCCCGGCGATGTCACCCTCATGACCGTTCCGGGGTATCCGGTCGCGGGCACGTGGACCCGCTACCTCGGCGGCGAGGTCGTGAAGCTCCCGCTCTTCGAAAAGAACGGCTTCTACCCCGACCTCGACGGCATTTCGGCCGACGTGCGCAAGCGGGCGAAGTTGATGGTCATCAACTACCCGAACTCGCCCACCGGGGCCGTCGCGACCCGCGACTTCTACAAGCGCGTGATCGAGTTCGCCGTCGCAAACCAGATCGTCATCGTGCAGGACGCGGCGCACATGCTGCTCAGCTACAAGGGCGAGCCGCTCAGTTTCCTGCAAGTGGACGGGGCGAAGGAGGTCGGCGTCGAGGTGCATTCGATGTCGAAGGGGTTCAACATGATCGGCTGGCGGCTCGGGTTCGTGTGCGGGCACCCGAAGATCGTGCAGGCCTACGCGGACGTGAAGGACAACAGCGATTCGGGTCAGTTCATGGCGATCCAGCACGCCGCGGCGCAGGCGCTGCGCACGCCGGAGATTCCCGTCGCGGTGCGGGCGAAGTACAAGCGGCGCCTGGAGAAACTCGTCGCGGCGCTGAAGCAGGTGGGGTTCAAGTGCGAGATGCCCGGCGGAACGTACTTCCTCTACACCGCAGCGCCGAAAGCCGCCGGCGGGCGCACCTTCGCCAGCGCCGAGGAAGCCTCGCAATACCTGATCCACGAGCAGAGCGTCTGTTGCGTGCCGTGGGACGACGCGGGCGCGTACCTGCGGTTCTCGGTGACCTACGTGGCGCGGGACGCGGCCGAGGAAGACGCGCTGATGGCCGAAACGGTGTCGCGGCTCAAGGGCATGAACCTGACGTTCTGACCACAGGGCACGCTGCGCGTGCTGAGTGCCCCACAACTCGAAGCGGATTCCGGTTCCCGGGCCCTGTCCCCTGGCTTCCGAAGGGTGTGGTGTTTAGTATTGGGAGTACGTGATCCCAGGCACCTCGGAGGAACCCGGCCATGTTGCTCGGAACGGTGAAACGGCGCGGCGGGCGCGCGGCGCTGTGGCTGCTCGTCGGGCTGCTCGTCGGCGGGGCGGCCGGCGCAGGCGTGATGTACGTCCTCAAGAAGGGCAAGGACGGGATCCCCGGCGGACCGCGGCTCGGCGATGCCGACGAGATGGTTCACGTGCCCGGCGACGCGGCCGGGTTCGTTCACGTCCGGCTCCGCGGGCTGTGGGACACCGAAGGGTTTTCCGAGGTCCGCAAGCTGGTCGATGCCGCCGGGCCGCAGGCGAAGAAGGCGCTCGACGAGAGCTTCGTCCCGGCGCCGTCCTCGCTCGACCGCATGACGCTGGTGTTCCTCAAGGCTCCGCCCAAGGCCGGTGGTCCGGCCGGCGCCGGCGGCCCGGCCGCGCCGCCCGAGGTGCTGCCGGTGCCGAAGAAGGGACCGGTGCCGCGGCAAAACGCCCGGCAGCCCAAGGCCGGGTTCCCCCCGCCGCCCTTGGGCGGCCCTCCGCCCGTCCCCGGCGGGTTCATCCCGCCCATCGGCGACATCGTTCCGTCGATCGGCAGCGACCTGAAAGTGGTCGTTCTGCTCGCGTTCAACGCCCCGTTTGACCCCGAACAGGTACGGTCCGCCCACGCCAAGAACGCGATCACGAAGAAGGCCGGCGAGCGCGAGTACCTCGAAGACGCCGAGACCGACGTGGCGCTCTACGTGCCCAACAATACCACGCTGGCGATCGGCGACCCGGTCGCGATCCGCACCCTCCTCGTGAAACTGGGGCCCCCGAGCGCCCCCACCCCCGGTCCGCTGACCAAGGCCATCGAACACGCCCAGAAGGGCGGCCGGCACTTCGTCGCGGCGCTGAACGTCGCCCAGTTCGGCATCCCGATGAAGGGGCTGGACGAGACCGACGACGGGTCCAAGGAGGTGGCCAAGAACGTGGCGGTCGTTCTGAAGGCCGAGAGCCTGATGCTCGGCGTGGCGGTGACGTCCGAGGGGACGAAGGTCGAGGTCCGGGCCAAGTACAAGGACGACGAGTCGGCCGCCGCCGGCGAGACGGCGCTGCGCGGCCTGGGCAAGTTCGCGCGAACCAAACTGGAGGAGCCAAAAAAGTCGATGGACAAGGCGGTAAACGGCCGGCCCGACCAGAAGAAACCGCGCCCGATCCGCGACCTGCCGGAGGCGGTCGGCGGGCTCTTGGGGTTGGGGGCGATCAACGCGCTGGGCGAGTGGCTCGACGACCCGCCGCTGAAGACCGAGGGGAGCGAGGTCGTGCTGACGCCGCGGGTGCCGTCGATCGCCGCGGTCTACGCCGCCACCGCGGCCTCGTCGGTGGCTCTCCTGTTACCTGCGACGGAGAGAGTGGGCGCCGCCGCGAACCGCATGAAGGACAGCAACAACCTGAAGATGATCGCCCTCGGGATGCACATCTACCACGACAGCATGGGGCGGTTGCCGCCGCAGGACGGTAAGACCGGCCCGGAGGCCAAGGGCGGGCTGAGCTGGCGGGTTCACATACTCCCGTTCATCGAACAGGAGGCGCTGTACAAGCAGTTCAACCTGGACGAGCCGTGGGACAGCGAACACAACAAGAAGCTGATTCCCAAGATGCCGATCGTGTACGCCAGCCCGCTGGTGTCCGACCCGGCGGGCCAGACGCGGTACAAGGTGTTCTCTGGACGAGACGCAGTCGTGTTCCCCGGCTCGAAGATACCGCTTGTCGGCATCACTGACGGCACGTCGAACACGATCCTTATCGCCGGTGGCGGGGCACCCGTGACCTGGACGAAGCCCGACGACATCGAGTTTACCGGACCCACGTTGCCGAGCGTTCTGGCGCTGCCGGGTCACTCCGGGTGCAACGTGGCGCTGGCCGATGGCTCGGTGCGGTGGGTGGACCTGAGCCGCCTGACGCCCGACAAGCTCAAGGCGCTCATCACGCGCGACGGTGGCGAGGTAATCGACTTCGACTGGTAGACCACAGCCGGCGAACGGCCGGTGGGAGCCGGCCGGGGAGAGCGACCACGGTCCACCGGCCGGCTCACACCGGCCGTTCGCCCCATTCCCAAGGGTTCCCATGCCGTTTCATTCGCACAAGCTTCCCAACGGGCTGCAGCTGATCGGCGAGACCAGCCCGTCGGCCCGGTCGGTCGCGGTCGGGTTCTTCGTCCGCACCGGGGCGCGCGACGAGACCCCCGCCGAGAGCGGCGTGTCGCACTTCCTCGAACACATGATGTTCAAGGGCACCCCGCGGCGCACTGCGTTCGACGTGAACCTCGACTTCGACCGCATCGGCGCGAGCTACAACGCCTACACCAGCGAAGAGAACACGGTTTACTACGCGGCGCTGTTGCCGGAGTACCTGCCGAAGGGGATCGACATTCTGGCCGACATCCTGCGCCCAAGCCTGCGCGACGAGGACTTCACGACCGAGAAGAACGTGATCCTCGAAGAGATCGACATGTACGAGGACCAGCCGGGGTCGGTCGCGTGGGACCGCGCCCGGCGGCTCTTTTACGAAACGCACCCGCTCGGTAACTCGGTGCTGGGCACCAAGCAGAGTGTTGGCGACCTGACCCGCGACCAGATGCACGCCTACTTCTCGCGCCGCTACGCTGCCAACAACATCGTCGTTTCCGCTGCGGGCAATTTCGACTGGTCGGAGTTCGTGAAACTCGTCACAGCCGCCTGTGCGGAGTGGAACACCGACACGGTGGGCCGCGACAACCGCACCGAGTGGCGCGGCACCGGCGGCGAACACCTGCTCGTCCGCGAAAAGGTGCAGCAGGAATATGTGATGTTCATGACCGGCGGCCCGCCGGCGCACTCGAAGCTGCGGTACGCGGCCGACACGCTCGCCCTGGCCGTTGGCGACGATTCGGGTAGCCGGCTGTACTGGGCGCTGGTCGATCCGGGGCACGCCGATTCGGCAGATTGCAGTTTCGTGGAGAACGACGGCAGCGGGGCGGTGTACGTGTCGCTCAGTTGCGAGCCGGAGAACACCGCGGCCAACTGCCAGCGCGTACGCGAGGTACTCTCGGCGGTGCAGAAGGACAGCATTACCGAGGCAGAACTGCACCAGGCAAAAAGCAAGATCCTGTCGCGGGTGGTCCGCGGGAGCGAGCGCCCGATGGGCCGGATGCAGGCGATCGCCGCGGCGTGGACCTACACCGGCGAGTACCGCGACGTGGACACCGAGCTGGCGAACTTCGAGGCGGTGTCGCTGGCGGACGTGCGCGCCTACCTCGACGCCTACCCGATCGACCGGAGCACGGTCGTCGCCTTCGGCCCGCTCAAGGAACTGAACGGCCTCGCGGGCAAGGCGGTGTGAGCGACAGAGAAGAGAGCCGCACGATCAACGCAGACAAGACACGATAAAGACAGAAAGCAGAAGGCAGTTTGGCCACCAAAAAGCACAAAGAGGCACAAAAAAAGACCGAAGAACTGAGTGGATTTGAACTCAATCTGGGTCTTCTTTTTGTGCGTTCTTGTGCCTTTTTGTGGCCATCCGTCTTCTGCCTTTAATCGTGTCTTGTCTGCGTTGATCGTGCGGCTCCACTTGCTTCGTTACTTCTCCACCTTCAACCCCAGCGGCTTGGCGGCGAACTCGGCCCCGGTGCCCTCGCGGCGGGCCAGCACCACCAGCGGGCGCTCCATCGGCTGCACCCACGGCTCCGCGTACAGCACTACCTCGCGGCTCGTCTCGCGCTCCGTAATCAGGATGCCGTTGAGGCCGATGTTCAACACGCGCACGCCGTGCGGCAAGCCCTTCACTTCGATCGGGACGCGCCCGGCGAACTTCCCCTGCCGCTGGATGTCCACCGTGAACCGCGTCTCCTTGCCGGGTTGGATCGTGATCGATTGCTGCCGCACGGTTGTGACGATGTCGCCGGGGCCGATCTTGCCCGGCAGCGCGAGCGGAACCTCGTGCGTCAGTTCCTTGTCGCCGACCAGCGCAGTCGCGACCAACTTCACTTGCGCGCCCTTCGGCAGTTCCGCGGTCGCCTCGCCGAAGAGCGTGAACGACGTGCTGTTGTGCCCGGCGTCGATGGCCGTTCGCGGAGCGGAAAAGCCCGCGGGGACGCCCGTCAGGTGCAGTTTCACCGGGCCGTCGTAACCGTCGGTGCGATTGATCGTGACGTTCACCGGCACGCCGCCACCCTTCAAGAGGCTCGGCCCGCTGACGCTCGCGCTCACGGTGAAATCGGGCTTCGGCGGGCGCACCGTCACGCGGAACGCGCGCGTTCCGCCCAACCCGGACGTGCCGCCGGCGTCGCTCACCCGGACCTGATACGCGCCGTCTGCCGGCGCGTCGAAGAAGACGCGGCTGTCCTTGCCGTAACCGGGGCCGCCGTCGTCGTTGCGGTAGTTCAGCGCGAACACCGGCATCCCATTGGGCGGGAACGACTTGCCCGGCGGGTGGATCTCCACCTTGTACATCGGCTCGCCGAAGCTGTGGTGGATCGGCGTCGTGCCGAGGAACCCGACCCGCTGGCCGTTCACCTGATAGAACTGCGCGTCGTCGTCCGGGCCTTTCGGCAACGCCAGAATGCGGATCAGTTCGCCGCTCACGAACAGGTAGTCATCGACCGCCAGCTCGTTCCAGGCGTCGAGCCGAATGCCGGGGCCGACCGAATCGTGATCGCGGAACGTGACGAACGTCTTGGCGGTGCAGCGGAGCGTCGCGCGTTGCACCGGCTTGCCCGCGGCGTCCAGAATCTCGATGATCGAATCGACCGGCGAACCGGCGCGCCGGGCTAGCACCTCGACCACGAGCCGCTCACCCTTCTTCGCATCGAACCGCACCGTTTGCGACTCGTTGGGCCTGGTGAAGAGGCCGTCGGCCGCCCCGGGCACGCGGACGTGCGCGTCGATGCCCTGCCCGATGACCACCGACGGAAGTTCCGACACCTGCACGACCGCCGGGCCGACCGCCTGCACCGCGCCGAGCGACACCGGGACGCTCGACCCGGGCGCCGCGTCGGCCGGGACCGTCACCTTCGCGGTGATGCCGTGCGCGCCAAGATTCACCCCGGTGACGTGAACGCTCGACGTGCGCCCGCGCGGCACCGCGAGCGGGAACACGCCCGTCACCACCGGCACGTCGCCGACGTGGAGCCGGTAGCCGAAGTCGGCGCCGCCGCGGAACTCGCGGTCGCGGACCCCGATCGCGTAAGTGCCGTTCGCGCGGGCGACGAAACCCAGTGAGGTGGTGCCCTCGGCGAGAACGGTGCCGGTCTCGTCGGTGAGTACGAGCGCTGGGTCGAGCTTCGAGCCGAGTTCGCCCGCGGTCACCTGCACGCCGATCGAGTCGCCCCGCTCGGCGGTGAAGCGGAAATAGTCCACGTCGCCGGCGCGGTCGATCGTCCCAACGATCGTTGCGGGCAACTTCACGGCCATCGCGGTGCGGGCGGAGTCGGTCGCCCCGGCTTCGGGCACCGCGGCGAACCGGTCGATCGCGAACGCCACCGGCGCCGACTTCCCGCCGGTCCCGGCGAAGGTCAGATGCACCGGACCGACCGGAACCGCCGCGCCGACAGTCACGTCGAGCGCCAGTTCTTTCGCGCCCGGCAGCCCCGCGAGTTTCACCACGACGTTCGGCACGTTCGCGGTGACCGCGGTCACTTCATCGAGGTTTCCACCGGTGACCGTGACGCGCGTGGTCGTTCCGCGCGGCCCGCCGGTCGGAGCGAGCCGCTCGACCTTCGGCGGCACCGGCTTCTGTGGCAAGGGCTGCGCGGTTAGCTTCCCGCTCGCCGGGTCGATGAGGAGCCCCGCCCCGTCGAACCGGGCGACCGCGAGCTGCTTGCCGTTGGGCGCAAGCGCGAAGTCGAGGATCGCGTCGGGCTGGGCGTCGTAAACCTTCGACTCGGTGAGTTTGAGCGCGTCCCATGCCTTCACGATGCGGTCCTCGCCCACCGTGTAGAGCGTCTTGCCGTCACTCGAATAGGCGAGCCGCCACACCGATTTTTCGTGCGCGAAGGCGGTGTTCACGAGCTTCCCGCCGTCGGCGTCGGCGGCCCACACGCGCACGCTCCGGTCCACGCCGGCGGCGGCGAGGTGTTTCTTGTCGCCGCTCCACGCGACCGCATAAACCCAGTCGGTCGGATCGCTGAGCGTGTAGAGCCGTTTACCAGTGGCGAGTTCCCACACCTTCACCGCGCGGTCGGCGCCGGCCGAGGCGAGCAGCTTACCGTCCGGGTGGAACGACAGCCCGTACACCGCGTCGCTGTGGTCCTTGAGCGTCAGCCGCGGACCGGGCCGCGGCTCCTTCGCGGGCCGGTTGGGGTCGGGTACATCCCACAGGTGAATCACGCGATCGTAACCGGCGGTGGCGACCGTCTTGCCGTCCGGGGCGAAAGCGAGCGCGTAGATCGCGTCCTTGTGCGCGGCGATCGGCTCGTCCTTGCCCGGTTCCAGCCTCGTGCCCTGAACGGGAACCAAGCTCAACAGCCCGGACTTGCCCGCTTCGCCGGAGGCGATCGCGAGGGTATCGCCCCCGGGCGCGAACGCCAGCGCGGTGACGCGCCCGGCAACGGCCACGCTGTCGCCGGGCTGCCCGGTATTGGTATCGAAGGTTCGGACCGCGCCCGGCACCGCGAACGCGACCGTTGCGGTCTTCGGGTTGTACGCGACCGCGGTGACCGGCGGCGCGGCGGTCGCGATCGCGGGGACCAAGTGGAGCGCGAGCGGAAAGAGGAATCGCATGGTGAGGTGCCTGCTTTGTAGGACAGGCATCTTGCCTGTCCAAGCGAAGGACAGGCAAGATGCCTGTCCTACGTCCGGTCAGCGGAACAGGGCCATCGCGGTGCCGGCGGTGGCGAACAGCGTAATCAGGATCGCGGCCGAGCACCCGCCGCACCCGTCGGCGCAGCCGCCGGCGCCCTCCAGCGCGGCCCCCGCGACCTCACCCGCGCCCTCGATCGCGCCCGCGGCCACG
This sequence comes from uncultured Frigoriglobus sp., assembly GCA_964495365.1. GTDB lineage: Bacteria > Planctomycetota > Planctomycetia > Gemmatales > Gemmataceae > Gemmata. The sequence continues at coordinate 51,867 of CAZBXY010000010.1, forward strand.
CTCCCGGCGGCCTCGATCGCGCCGCCGGCGATGTCCGCCGCGCCGCTCACGATGTCGGCCCCGAAGCTCGCGGCCTGAGCGCCCCCGTCCACGACCGCGCCGCCGTCGGCGATCACCGTCCCGTCGGCCGCTTGCTGTTGCTGTTGTTGCTGCGGTTGCGGGGGCTTCTTCCACGGCTTCTGCGGGTCCGGGCCGGGTTCGGGCAACGCGCCGGGGTCGGTCGGGTTCATTGGGCAACGCCGGTTAGTGGTTAAAGAGGAACTCGCGGCCCGTCAGGACCGCCCATACGAAGTCTTCGATCGCCTCGCGCCGGGATTGTGCTCCGTCTTTCGCTGATTCGGACAGGATTTCGAGGAATTTTCGCTTCTCAACGGCAGACGGCTTCCGGCTGAGCGCCAGCAAGAACACGCGATCGACGATTTGTTCGTCCGTCTGGCCTGCGGCGATCCACTTCCCGACCGCGGAGTTCTTGTCGCGGAGCTTGTCGTTGAGCGTGTACCCGTTGTTCAGGTGCAGCGCCTGCGTCACGCTCGCGTCGGCGGTCCGCTCGCACGAACAGGTTTGGACCCGCTCCGCGCGGCCGAAGGCGTCGAGGAACCGCGACGTGGCGAGCGAGTCGGGCACCTGCACCGCCCGCGTGCCACGCGGGTAGGTGTTGATCGGCGTCGTCGAGTCGCCGGCGGCGGACGTGATCTGATCGAACGGCGTCGCGACGCCGGTGATGTCGGAGTACGCATCGAGGATGACCTCGCCCGGCAAGCGGCGGAGCAGGTAGCGCGAATAGAACCGGTCGTCGGCCGCGTTCTCCTTCAGTGGCTTGGAAGAACGCTGGTATGCGGCGGAGTTGAGAATCACGCGCATCAGGTGCTTCACGTCGTACTTGTTCCGCACGAAGTCGGCCGCGAGCGCATCAAACAGCTCGCGGTTGCTCGCGGGGTTCGTTTCGCGCAGGTCGTCTTCGGCTTCGACCAGCCCGCGGCCCATGTAGTTGCGCCACACGCGGTTCACGAGCGCTTTCGCGAAGTACGGGTTGTCGGGGCCGGTGAGCCAGTCGGCGAAGTACGCGCGCCGGTCGATCGGCGAATCGGCAGGGAGTGCTTTGCCGTCGAGCGGGGTCGGCGGCATCGCGGTCCCGCGCCGCAGGTGCAGCGCGTCGCCGTCGGACTGGCTCTGAATGAGTACCTCGCCGAACCGGTCTCCGTTCTTCAACCCGACCCGGGCGAACAAATTCGCGAACCCCCAATACTGATCTTGTGTCCATTTCTCCAGCGGGTGGTTGTGGCACTTGGCGCACCCGATCGACGTGCCCAGGAACGTGACCGAGGTCGCCTCGGCGAGGGCGCTCACGTCCTTGTGGAGCACGAAGTAGTTGCCGGCGCCGTTGGTGAGTGTGCTGCCACTCGCGGTGAGGATGTCGCGCGCGAACCGGTCCCACGGCTGGTTGTCCGCGACGCTCTGCCGGAGCTTGCGGTACAGCGCCCACATCGCCGGCTGTGGGAGCTTGCGGCTCGACACGAGCAGCAGGTCGGACCACTTGTGTGACCAGTAATCGACGAACGCGGGGTGGTCCAGCAACTTGTTGATCAGTTTCGCGCGCTTCTTCGGATCGGTATCCGCGAGGAACGTGGTCGTCTCTTCCGCGGTCGGCAGAACGCCTGCAGTGTCGAGGTACGCGCGGCGGATGAACTCCGCGTCCGTGCATTGCTCCGACGGCGGAACGTTCAGCAACTGGAGCTTCTTGAGGACGTATTCATCAACGAAGTTGTTTCGCGGTGACGCGGCGAACACGGTCGCCTTCACCTCGTTTGGAAACGGCGCGGTGACCGTGAGTGTGGTCACCTTCGTACCGAACCCAACGGTAATCGCGGCCTCGCCGTGGCCCGCGGGGGTGATAACGCCGTCTTCAGTGACGCGAGCGACGAGTTCTTCGCTGGAACCGAACCTGGCCCAGCGGGTCACGTCCTCGGTCGTACCGTCGGAGTACGTCGCGCGCACGATCGCGCGGAACGTGACCTTCGGGTTCTTCGGATCGACGAGGATCGCCGGCGGGAAGACTTCGAGCCGCTCGACGTGGGCGTCGGTCGGCTTTGGCCCCGGCCCGCCGGCCCTGATCCAGCCCGACATCACCTGGTAGTGGAGCGAGTCCTCGGTGAACCGCGTTCCGCCGCCGTGGGGCACAGCGCGCGTCGCCTTCTTCAGTGCGAGGCTATCCGTCGGATTGGTGAGATCGACGCGCCGGGCGACCGCCTGCCGCGTGAGGACGAACCAGTCGGTATCCGGGTCGTACCCGCGGAGCGAGAGCTTCATCCCGCCCTTGCCCGCGAGCGCGCCGTGGCAGGCGCCCGCGTTGCACCCGGCTCGCGTGAGCGTCGGGATGACGTGATTGCGAAAGCTCCAGTCGCCCGGCGTGTCGCCGGTGACGGTCCCGTCCACGGAGACGGTCCTCCCGCCGACCGCGACGGTGATCTTGAACGCGCCCGCGGCGCTCGCGGTGACTTCGCCCGCGGCGCTCACCTGAACCTTGTCGGTGGAGGAGGTGAACTTGGCGCCGGCGGTGAGGTCGCGGACGACGCGCCCGTTCTCCTCCTCGACGACAACGAGTTGCTGGGCGCGGTTCGGCCCACCGATCTTCACATCGGGCGGATACACGCGCAGGTCCGCGCCCGCGGCCAGCGGGGCCGCGAACAACACAGCGCAGAGAGAAGGGAAAGCGTATCGAAGGTGCATGGCGTGCCCGGTGGTGCTGTGGTCTGACGAGCCGCGACCGCACGAAGCGGTTCAGGTGTTCCGCTCCCTTGCGGTCGCGGCTCGTTGAGAATCCTCAGAACAGCTCATTGATCGGCTTGACGTTGAAGTCGGCCAGCGGGAGCGGGCGGTTCTGAGGGCCGGGTAGTTCCTTGTGCGGGTCGAGGCCCAGGCCCTTGTAGAGCGTCGCGGCGACCTCGCCCGGTGTGACGGGGCGCGACTTCGGCGCGTAGGCGTGCTCGTCGGTCTCGCCCACGACGGTTCCGCCCTTCAGCGGGCCGCCGCCGATCACGATCGACCACGCGCCGGGGTGGTGGTCGCGCCCGCCGGCGGGGTTCACCTTCGGGGTGCGCCCGAACTCGCCCACGGCAACGATCATCGTCGTGGAGAGCAGCCCGCGGTCGGAGAGGTCTTCCAGGAGCGCGGTGTACGCGGAGTCGAAGTTCGGGGCCACTTCCTTCGACATCTGCACGATGTCCGTGAACGGCTTGGACCCGTGAATGTCCCACGTCACCTCGTCGAACACCGTTTCAAACATGTTGACGGTGACGAACCGCACGCCGGCTTCGATCAGGCGCCGGGCCATCAGGCACGACTGCCCGAACCGCGTCCGGCCGTAGCGGTCCTTCGTCTTGCCAGATTCCTTTTCGAGCGCGAATGCGTCGCGAGCCTTGGCGCTGGACATCAGCTTGTAGGCGAGCTTGAGTTGTCGTCGAGCTGCTTGGCCTGCGCGCTTTGCTGGACAAGCGGGCTTCGACGATCTCGCCGAGCTCGAACACCTTGGCGACGACCGGCTTGAAGGCGCCCTTGGCGAAGCCCTCGGAAATAAAGGCTGCGGCCGCCTCGACTTTCGCGGCGACCGGCAGGAACT
>CAZBXY010000011.1:0-55226 GCA_964495365.1 uncultured Frigoriglobus sp.
CGCGCCGGGCCAGTCCGGCGAAGCCCGGTTCCTGCGGCGCATCGTAGGTGCGGACCTGGAAGTCGTAGCGGGCCGCGGCGGCCAGGTCGAGCAAGCCCCGGAGGGCGAACACGAACACCCCGCGCTGCGCGTCGGTGAGCTTGTCGGCCCAGCCGACCCGGGCGATGCTCGCCTCGATCTGCCCGCCCACGTTTTCCAGGGCCAGGACGAACGCATCGCGGCCGAGCGCCGGGGCCGTGAGTTCCACCTCCGCGCGCTGCACCCCGAACCGGATCGCCTCGACCGAAACCGCGACCCCGCCCCAGTCGCGGCACCCGGCCAGGAGCGGCACCAGCTCGCGCTCCGCGAACCGGTGGACGCCCTCGGCGACGTGCTCCAACTCGTGGTGCAGGTGAGCCAGCTTCGCCCGGTCGTGGGCCTCGAGCGCCTTGCGCGACTGGCGGTGAATCTTCGGCACGGTGCCGGAGTGGAACCCCGGGCGCAAGAGGCCGCGGACCGACTCGCCGTGCGACCCGACCACCGCCGGCTTGAGCTTCTGTGCCCGGTTCGCCGCGTACAGCCGCCAGTTCTCCTTCAGTTCCCACGCGATGAACCCGAAGATGCCGGGGATGCCGTTGATGATCGTGCTGACGGTGCCGTACGACCACCCGGTCCACTGAACCAGCGTCGGCAGCATCGGCCAGATGACCTTGTGCGACACGGTGACCACCGGGAAGTGCTTCACCGGGTTCACCTGCGGTTCGACCAGGAGGTAAAACACGAACCGCGTCAGGTAGGCGATCGGGAACCAGATCAGCCCCAACAGCGCCTTGAGCACGACCGACCCTTGCGAGTCGCCGCCGCGGAACCGGAGCCACTCGTCCACCGCGTACAACTGGCGCTCGACCCAGTTCGCCAGCATCTTGAACCAGTCGATGAGGGTGGCCACGATCCCGGGCAAGAAGTTCGCACGCACCCGGCGCCACCAGTCCGAGATCGCTTCCGCGATGCGGTCCTGGATCGCCCACCCGCGCGGGTGGTTGTAGGCGGCGAGCAGCGCGAGGGGCACGATCCAACTCCACCACAACATCAGCGACCACAGTGGCACGCCGGCGATGAACGCGAAGCCGATGATGATCGCGCTGAGCATGAGTGGGGTCGCGAGGTGGCGGTGAACGAACCGGGCGGTCCCGGAGAGCCGGATCGCGCGCAGGGCCTGCGACCGCCACAACCCCGACGGGACGTCCCACACCACTCCGCGGACGGCCCGCCACACGTGACCCAGCACGGCGAACACCGCGCGCCGGAACGGCGGCACGTGGAACACCAGTAGCAGGAAGACCCCGAACCCTAAAATCGTCGGCCACTGGATCAGGAACGACGCATGGTGTTCCTCCTTCGGCTTCTGGTCCGACGAGGACGAGGTGAAAATGTCGCGTGCCAGCCCGAGCCGCTCTTCGATGGCGTTCTTGGCCGGCTCCGCCGGCTCGTCGGTGTAAAACTCCAGCGTGTCCTCGTCGAACTGCCAGTCGCCGACCGGCTCCGGTGCGGGTGCGACGGGGACCGCGGCCGGCTGGGGACCGGGCTCGATGGCGCCGGCCGGTTTGGGTGCGACCGGCGCGGTCTTGGCTTCGGGTGGTTTGCCGAACGACTTCGACACCAGCGCCCCGACCTTCGCCCCCATGTGGCGCAGTTCCTCGGCGAACATGAGCGTCAGGAACGCGCCGCCGAAGGGGAGCGCCAGGTACAGCGTCAGCGCGCGGCCCCACTTCGTGCCGAAGAATACCGACACGAACCGCTGGATCCACCGCAGGTAGAACTCGCCGCGCCGGTACACGCCGTCCAGCGCGTAGGCAAGCTGGGTGTCGGCGCGCAGGAGCGCGTCGCCGCCAGCGAACTCGCCCGGCCCGGCGAGGTCCGGCAGCTTCAACTGGTTCCGGGCCACCGCGTCGCGCAGGTTCCCGATCCGCAGGTACCCGCGCTCGCACACGCGGTCGAGCAGCTCGGCCACGAGCTTATCGCGCGCGACCTCCTCGACCCGCGTCGTCGGGACGAGGCCGGCGGCGGTGATCTCGCTCACGATGACCGGCGCGAGCGCGTGACGGATGTCGTGTTCCTGTCGGTGAATCTCGTGGTGCATGAGCCGGTCGAGCCGGAACTGTTCCGGTTCGCCCAGCCCGGCGCGGAGCAGTTGCCGGTGCGCCTTGCGGAGCGCCATCAGCATCATCACCGGGCGGGCGCGCTCCAGCTTCCGCCGCACCGGTCGGCGCCCGAGCGTGCGGATGTACTCCGGCAGATCGACCGCGTACACGTCGTTGGTGAAATCGGCCGGGATCCGCTGGAGTTCGTACAGGCACCGCGCCGCGCGCGGCCAGATGCCCTTCGCGGCCAGCGGCAACAGCGGACCGAGTGCCTGCGTCCACTCCTCGCGCGTGTCCGCGTCCCACCCGAACAGGGCGCCGAGCTTCTCTACCAGTTGCCGGACCGCGGCGAGCGCCGACTGCATCGTGCGCTCGCGGTCGAGGCCGCTCGCTGCCCCGGCGGCCTGGGTGCGGAGGATCGCGGCGCGGACCGCGTTGCCCTTGTTCTCCGCGTCGGTGGCCTTTTGAAGCAGCGCCACGACGCCGCCCAGTGGCGCGACCCCGGTCTGGGCGGTCGCGGGGGCCGGCGCGGCGGCCCAGCGCTCGTCCGGGGCCGGCTCGCGTTCCGGTTCGGCGGCCCCGGCCGGGCGCGTCGCGGTGAACAGCGCGCCGGCGTCCACGTCCTCCTTGAGTACGTCGCGGACGGCGTGCCCGTGTGGCAGCGCGGGGAAGAACTCCTCGGTCGCGTTCGGGGTGAACGAAACGAGGTCCAGGTACACGGCCGCGAACGTGCGGTACACGTCGGCGTCGCTCGCCTCGGCCGCGATGAGGTGTTCCGTTTCGAGCACGAAGCGGATCTCGCGCGCCGCGGCCGGGCCGAACCGGTTCAGCCGGTCGCGGCACTGCTCGGCGGTCAGCGGCTTCTGGTCGATCGCGTTCATCACCGCGGCGCGGAACAGGACGCGCCAGTAGACGCGCAGTTGCTCCTCAACGGGCCGGTCGAGGATCATCCGGTCGTCCGGGTCGGTGACGAGGAGCAGCCGCGGTTCGGTGCCGGTCAGGGCCGCGCGGGGCAGCACGTCGGCGGCGGCGAGGTCGGCGCGGGACAGCCAGAACGGCAGTTCCGTGTTCGTCGGCAGCGGGCGGCCGCGGTCGATGAGGAAGTGCAAGATCTGGCGCAGGTGCCGCTCGTGAACGAGCCGCAGGGCGGGTTCGACGGCGCGGAGCACCGGTTCGAGGGTCGTGTGGTGGGACAACGCCGGCTCCTGTTCGACACGCGGACGCTACCCACGATCTTCCGCGAACGCGGCCGTGGGTCAAGCCCGCGGTTCGACCCGGTGTGATTCGTGTTACGCGATTCCGGCGTAGAATGAGTGAGGCGACCGCACCTCGCGCCGCCGATCCCCGGAGCCGCGCCGATGCCGGACACCCCGAAACTCCACCGCCCGTGGCTCGTCGCCGTGTGGCCGGGCATGGGCCACGTCGCCCTCAACGCCGGCGTCTACTTGCTCGCCAAGCTCAACATGACCGCGGTCGCGGAGTTCGAGGGCGGCGACCTGTTCGACGTGACGCAGGTCGAGGTGAAACAGGGCGTCATCCAGCCGGCGCGCCGGCCGCGGAACCGGTTCTTCGTGTGGACCGACCCGCGGAAGCGGCACGATCTGGTGGTGTTCCTGGGCGAGGCGCAGCCGCCGGTGGGCAAGCTCCCGTTCTGCCGACAGGTGATCGACTACGCGCGGGAACTGGGCGTCGAGCGAATCATCACGTTCGCCGCGATGGCCACGCAGATGCGCCCGGAGCACCCGTCGCGCGTGTTCGGCGCGGCGACCGACACCGACGGCGTCGAGGAGCTGCGCGGGCTGGACCTGCAAATCCTCGAAGACGGCAACATCGGCGGACTGAACGGCGTGCTGCTGGGCGCCGCGGCGACGAGCGGGCTTCGCGGGAGCTGCTTCCTGGGCGAAATGCCGCAGGTGTTCGCGCAGGTGCCGTTCCCGAAGGCGTCGCTGGCGATCCTCGAAGCGTTCACGCTCTTGACCGGGGTCGAACTGGATCTGGACGAACTGTCCGAGCAGGCGCGGGCCGTGGAGGAGCAACTCGGTGAGCTGCTCACCCGCGTCGAGCAACAGTACGGGCGCCAGCCGGGCGCCGAGGACGACGAAGAGGATGAGGACGACGAAGAGTTCGGGCCGGACGAGGGCGAGGAACTGGACCTCGAAGGCGAGGAGAGCGCCGGCGAGGGTTACCGCTACGAGGGGACGGACGAACCGGTGCCGATGCCGTCGGTGACGCGGATCGAGGAACTGTTCGAGCGGGCCACCCAGGACCGGTCGAAGGCGTTCGAGCTGAAGCGCGAACTCGACCGGCTGGGGCTGTTCAAGCAGTACGAGGACCGGTTCCTGGACCTGTTCAAACACAACGAGTGAGTTCCTCCCGCGCCAGTTCCCAGTGCCTTCGCGCGCGCTCCCGTGCCGCGACGCGTTCGGCCGGCGGAACTTCCGTCTCGCTCAACTCCATCCCTTCCACCTTCGCCCGCACCGCGGCGCGGTACGCGGCGTAAAACGGGACCAGCGCCGCGCCCTCCGCGTCGCCGGACGCGCGGAGGTAGTTCGTCACGAACGCATCGGCCAGATCTCGCCGACCGCGGAACGCGAGGTCCATCGCCAGGAACGCGGCGTCAGCGATCGGGTCGGCGTGGCGGAACCGCTCGGCGAACTCGATGCAGTCGATCGCGACGAGGTCGCCCGGCGGCGCGCGGTCCGGGAAGTGGTACACGTGGTCGAGGTGCAGGTCGCCGTGCGTGTCGCGCGGAACGCCGCGGGCGGCCCGGGCCTCGATCAGCGGCCGGAGGCGCGTGAGCGCGGCTTCGGTCAGGGCGCGGAGGTCGTCGAACGCTTCGCGCGTGAGTGTGATGCCGACCTGCGGTTCCGCTTGCTCGAAGTTCTCACGGGCGTTTCGGGCCACGACCTCGAATCGCCCGGATTCTGCGACCCGCGGCCCGCCTACGGCGCGGGCGTGGAACTCCGCCACTCGTTCGGCTAGCTTCGCGATCAGTTCCGGTCCGACCGCGCCGCGTTCGAGCTTGTTGAGTAAGGACGCCTCTTCGGGCAGCCGCACCATCTTCACCGCCCACTCGACCGGCTCCCCGGTGCCTTCAAACCGCGCGCCGGCACCGCGCGTGATCGGCACCACGCCGAGGTACACCGCGGGCGCGAGCCGCCGGTTCAGCCGCACCTCTTCTTCGCAGAAGTGGCGGCGCTTTTCGAGCGTGGTGAAGTCGAGGAAGCCGAGGTTCACCGGCTTCTTCACCTTGTAGACAACATCGCCGGCGAGAAACACCACCGAAATGTGCGTTTGCACCACCGTCACCGCGCCGACCGCGAACGGGTGCGCGTCCGGTCGCGCGAGTTCGTCGATCAATGCTCCAAGTTCCATGACGGCCACCTCCGGCTGGACCACGTATACCGTAAGCAGGTTTCGCGCCTCGTGCGGGATTTCGCCATGTCGCCTCGCTCGCTCCCGGTTGCCGTGCTTCCACTGCTTGTGCTGGCCGGCGCGGTTACGTTGCCGGTAACCGGAGCGCCGCCGGAAAACGACGACATGCTCTCCCCGTTCTCGCACCCAAAAGGCTACGTGTGTTACCGCGCATCGGCCCCGATCGTCATCGACGGCGACCCGAAGGACGCGGCGTGGGACGCGGCGCCGTGGACCGATGCGTTCGTGGACATCGAGGGCGACAAGAAGCCCAAGCCGCGGTTCCGTACGCGGGTCAAGATGCTCTGGGACGACGAGGCGCTGTACATCGCCGCGGAGATGGAGGAGCCGCACCTGTGGGCCAGCCTCAAGGACCACGACGCGGTCATCTTCCACGACAACGATTTCGAAGTGTTCCTCGACCCGGACGGCGACAACCACCTGTACGGCGAGCTGGAACTCAACGCGCTCAACACGACCTGGGACTTGCTGCTGACCAAGCCGTACAAGGACGGCGGGCACGCGGTCAACGCGTGGGAGATCATCGGGCTGAAGACCGCGGTGAAGCTCGGCGGCACCCTGAACGACCCGGGCGACACCGACAAGGGCTGGACGCTCGAGATCCGGTGGCCGTGGAAGTGCCTGACCGAACTGGCCAACACGAAGGGGACGCCGATGCCGCCCGAGGACGGGAACCAGTGGCGGATCAACTTCTCGCGAGTCGAGTGGGAAACGAAGATCGCCGGCGGCAAGTACCAGAAGGCGCGCGACGTCGAGGACAACTGGGTGTGGTCCCCGCAGGGCGTGATCGACATGCACCGGCCGGAGCGGTGGGGCTATTTGCAGTTCAGCACCGCGAAGCCCGGCACCGCCACCTTCAAACCGGACGCCGACTGGGACGCCCGCGACACCCTGCACCGTGCGTACTACGCGCAGCGGGTCTACCGCGCCAAGCACGGCAAGTACGCGGGCCCGGCCGATCTGGGGCTGAAGCTCCCGGCCGACCGCGTGACCGGCGAGACGACGCGCAACACCTTCGAGATGACGTGGCGCGACGGCGACAAGGTGCGGTACACCATCAACCACGAGGCACGGATTCGGAAAGAATGACTCACCCGCGTCCGGTTACGTCCGATCTTGAGCGGGCATAAACGAGGTCCGCTCCCAGATGAACGACCAGTACCCGGGTATCGAGAGCGAGTTCCGGTCGGCGTGGACGAGCCGCCAGCCGTCCACCGCCATCTCGGCCATGTGTTTCTCGCACTTCGCCGCGATCGACTCGGCCGAAGCGAACCCCAGCCCGAACTTGACGACCGTCATTCGGTATTCGGCCACGGTTACACCTCAATTCGTTGAAAAAACGGCCGCTACACCACCACGCTCTCGCCGCGATCGGGGTACACCACGTCGGTGAACCCCGCGCCTTTCAGCCCCTCCTCCAACTTCGCGGCGCGCTCGGGTTCGCCGTGAACGAGTCGCACTTTCGTGCTTCCGCCGAGCGGAGTGAGCATCCGCAGGAGGTCACCGTGGTCCGCGTGGCTCGAGAGGCCGTTGAGCACCACGATTTCCGCCTTCACCGGCACCGGGCGGCCCAGCACGCGCACCTCGGGGCGCTTCTCGACCAGTCGGCGGCCGAGCGTCTCGGCGGCCTGGAACCCGGCGATCAGCACCGTGTTCAGCGGGTTGCCGAGGCCGTGCTTGAGGTGGTGCAGCACGCGCCCGGCCTCGCACATTCCGCTCGCGGCGATCACCACGCACGGCCCCGGGCGCTGGTTCAGCTTCACGCTCTCGTTCACCGACTCGACGTACCGGACGTGCCTCTCGCCGAACAGGTCCGGGTGCGCGGAGAGGAGCGCGAGTGTCTCCTCGTCGTAGCACTCGGTATGTTCGCGGAACACCTCGCTGGCGCGGGTCGCCATCGGGCTGTCCACGAAGATCGGGATGTCCGGGAGTTTGCCCGCGGAGATCAGTTGGTGGAGGAAGTAGACGACGGTTTGCGTGCGCCCGACCGCGAACGCCGGGATGATGACCCGCCCGCCGCGCTCGGCGGTGCGTTTCACGACCTCGCCGAGTTTGTCTGCGGTCTCGTCTACCGGTTCGTGAGTGTGGCCGCCGTAGGTCGATTCGCTGATGAGCAGGTCGCACGGTGGCACTGGTTCCGGGTCGCGCAGGATCGGCAGCCCGATGCGGCCCACGTCGCCGGTGAACGTGAGCCGGCGCTCGCCGGCGGCGGTTTCGAGGCGCAGCGCCACCATCGCGGAGCCGATCAGGTGCCCCGCGTCCACGAACGTCGCCTCGATCCCTTTCGTGACGTGAAACGGCGTGCCGTACTTCACCGCTTGCAACTTCGTGAGCGTGCGGAACACGTCGCGGCCGTCGAACAGCGGCTCGACCTTCGGCTCGTCCCTCGTCCGCTTGCGGTTCAGGTAGTTCGCGTCTTCGATCTGAATCTTCGCGGCGTCGCCGAGCATGACCGCGGCAAGCGCGCGGGTCGCGTGGGTGCAGTAGATCGGCCCAGCGAACCCGCGGTGCACGAGGTTCGGCAAGTTCCCGCAGTGATCGACGTGCGCGTGACTCAACACGACCGCGTCGATGTCGCGCGGGCGGAACGGGAAGTCGCGGTTGCGGTGAAAGCTCTCGGAGCGCTTACCCTGGAACAGCCCGCAGTCGAGCAGGACCGACTTCGAGCCGACGGAGAGCTGGTGCATCGACCCGGTAACGGTGCGCGCCGCGCCCCAGAACGTGACAGTGGCCTCGGCGGGAGAGTTCGGTTTGGGCACAGCGGCTCCGAAGTGGTGTTGGTAGGACGCGCGAAACCCTTGAAATCACGAAAGATTGCCAAAGATTGCCAAAGATTGCCAAAGATTGCCAAAGATTGCCAAGTGGCAATCTTTGGTTTTCTCAGGGCTTTTGGCCCTTTTTTCAAAGATTGCCAAAGATTGCCAACTCGTCACCCCTGTCAGGAATCATTACTGATCAAATGTCCCAAATCGTGTTTCGCCGGGCCGCGGGTCACAACGACTTCGCGCCGGTGTTCGCCTTCGCGACGCCCTTCTTACCGCGAATGGCCGCGACCAGATCGGCGGTCGTGCGGATGTCGGTGTCGAAGTCGGTGTAGCAGCACCCGACGCTCCACGGCTGGTGCGAGTCGCTGTTGCCGAGCTGCGCGAAGTGCGGGTACTTGACGAGTAACTCTGCAGCCTTCGCCCGCAGCCCGGCGTCCATGTTGTTCGACATCACCTCGATGCCGTCGAGTTCGGGCTTTTGTTCGTTCAGAAGCTTCTCAAACGGTTGGTTCCAGCGGTTCGGGTGGGCCGCGACGCACGCACCGCCCTGCTTGTGAACCTCGCGCGTCAGCGGTCCCCACTCGGTGCCGCGCGGGATGGCGAACGGGTTCGTCACGCCGTAACAGAGTACGTCGCCGCCGCGCCCGGTCACCTCGACGCCGGCGAGGATCACCAGGTTCGGCGCTGCGGCGCGGAGTTCTTCGAGTTCGGGTTCGGTCCAGAGCCAGTCGTGTTCGGTGATGACGATCCCGTCGAGTCCGGCTTTGACCGCGGCCCGAACCAAGTCGAACGGATCGCTGTCGGCATCGGGCGAGTGTCGGCGGGTGTGCATGTGCAGGTCGAACTTCATCGAGGTCCCTTTCCGGTGAAACAACTATTGTAGCAGCGAGGATCAAATGTCAGGAGCCGCGGTATGTCGCGCGAACACGCACTGGCGATCTGGACCGCGGCCGTGGAGGTCGTTCGCCCCGAACCGCTCGTCCGCGCGGCACTCGAAGGGGAACGCGCGATCCGCGCGGCCCCGCGCGTGATCGTCGTCGGAGCCGGGAAGGCCGGGCCGGGCATGGCCGCGGGGCTAGAGACCGCGTTCGCCGACAAGCTCGATCGCGTGGAGGGCCTGGTGAACGTGCCCGCGGGCATGTCCGCACCGCTCCAGCGCGTCCGGCTGCACGCGGCGCGGCCACAGGGCGTGAACGAGCCGACCGCGGAGGGCGTCGCGGGCGCGGAGGAGATGCTCCGGTTGCTGCGATCGGCCGGGCCGGAGGATGTCGCGGTGTGCCTGCTGTCCGGCGGCGGCTCGGCGCTACTGCCCGCGCCCGACGGCGTGTCGCTGGCCGACAAGCAAGCGGTCACCAAACTGTTGCACCGGTGCGGGGCGAGCATCGACGAGATGAACTGTGTGCGCAAGCACCTCTCGCGGGTAAAGGGCGGGCGGCTCGCGGAGGCGTTCCGCGGCAAGCGGTTGCTGTCGCTCATCGTGTCGGACGTGGTCGGCGACCCGCTCGACGTGATCGCCTCCGGCCCGACCGCCCCGGACCCGACCACGTACGCCGACGCGCGCGGGGTGCTGTCGCGCTACGGTCTGATCGCGTCCGCCCCGCCAGCGGTACTCGCGCACCTCGAGGCCGGGCGCGCCGGGCGGTTCCCCGAGACACCGAAGGCGATCCCGGCGAACGTCGAGAACCACATTATTGGGAGCAACCGCGGCGCGCTCGACACGGCGAAGCGCAAAGCGGAAGAGTTGGGCTACCGCGTACTCGATCTGGGAGCGTTCGTGGAGGGCGAGACGCGCCACGTCGCGACCGCGATCGCCGGTGTCGTGCGGAGCATCACGCACGACGGCCGGCCCATTTCACCGCCCGCGTGTGTTCTGCTCGGCGGCGAAACGACCGTCACACTGGGGGAAGGTGCGGGAAAGGGCGGGCGGAACATGGAGTTCGTGCTCGCGGCGCTGGCGAAGCTCGGCGCAAAGGAAATGCCAGGTGTGACCGTGCTGAGCGGCGGCACCGACGGCGAGGACGGCCCCACCGACGCGGCCGGCGCGGTCGCGGATGCTCGCACACTTCAGGTGCTGGAGCAACACCAACTCGCGACCGAAGATTACCTCCGCCGCCACGACGCCTACACGCTATTCGATCGCGTCGGCGGCCTGATCCGCTGCGGGCTGACCGGCACCAACGTGATGGACGTGCGGTTGGTGTTGGTAGAGTAGGCCGCCGGCCCGTCCCACGAGTGTGAAGATTTTGCCGTCCGCCACCACCGCGGGTTGTAATTCCTACATGCGAACTCCGACTTTGTGGTCCTTTTTTCCTATTGACCGCGTTCGGCGTTTCGGCGGTGCGGGCGGTGCTGCCCCGTTGGGCATCTTTTTGCGATTGGCACACCACGTGCTTTGACATTGGGCGTTCTCGACCAGAACCGCCGCAGTAATGTCACGGGGCTGGAACAGAAGAGGCAGGCGCCGGGCGGCCGGAACCGCGTGGCGCCAAAACCAACCGGTCGGACGTGTGTCGTGCGGGGAGGTTGCGGAGGATCCGCTCCACCCGCACGGCCCGCGCCCGACCGGTTGGGCGTTTGGTGTCGATTGGTTTTCAGCCGCGGAGCGGCGGTCGATGTTAGCCCAGGGTGAAGCCGCAACGCGGCGTAACCCTGGGAACCGATGCAGAAAATGCATCCAAGCCCCGGCGGGGCGACAGAACCTCTCGCGAAGGTTTCTGTCGCCCCGCCGGGGCTTCTTTCTTATATGCCTCCGTTTCCCGGGTTGCGCTCGCAGACTCGCTTCACCCCGGGCTAACATCGGTCGCCGTTCCGCGGCTGAAAACTCGATACGTTACCAGCGCGTCACTTTCCCAACTCCTTCATCAGCCCGCCGATCGCCTTCTCGATCTTTACCGACGCCTCGACCTCCAGGAAGCTCGACCGCGCCCGCCACGTCTCGTACCCGCCCAGCGCGTGGTGTTCCGGGGTCGGCAGGTAGCCGTAATAGCCGTTCGCCAGCGATACCACGCACGTCGGTTTGAAAGGGCTGATGTCCTTCTTGATGCGTAACCCGATGTCGGTGAACGTCTCGCACGGGATCGCCACCACGGCGGCCCCGCCCACGCGCATGACTTGAAGAGGCACCTTGAACGAGTCCGGGTACTTCGCGATCAGCACCGTTTCGCGCGCGTACACTTCCTCCGAACCTTTCAGTTCGCGGCCCTTGGCCTTCTCCAGAATGCCTTCGGCGCGCTGAATCTCCGCGGCGGTCGGCTTGCGAACCCGCAGTTCGATCTCCGTCGTCACCGCCTTCAGTTCGACGCGCGAATGGTACTCGGCGCCCGCGATCGCCTTCACCGCGGCGGTTGCAACTGCATCCGCCACCAGCCGGCACCGCTCACCGGGCATTGTCTTCGTCCCCTCCGCCTTGAAGTTGATGTTGTTCACGTCGCCGCTCGTGCCGTTCGACAGCGCGCCGACGAACTCCTTGCCGGCCTTCAGTTTCGTCGCGATGCTGCCCGCGAACACCCCGAAGTAATCGGCCGACAGCGGCGGGAGGTCACCGACATAGTGCAGCGAGTAGTTGGCGAACAGGGCGAGCGGCTTATCGTCCGCGGTGCGGACGGAGAGTACCGTGACGCGCGGGTCGGTCGGTCCGGCCGGTTCCAGCAGGTCCGCACTCATCCGCGGCGGGTTCATCTTCACCTTGTCGGTGTCGCCGCCGAACGGGTCGAGGTTCTTCACACCGGGGCGCATCTTCCACCGCCGGTTGAACACCTGATTCGGCTCCTCCGCGACGCCCCACGCGAGTTTCGCCGGCGCGAGCCGCTTGTGGGCCTGTTCGATGCCCTCCGCGAGTTTGTTGGTGAGGAACGACACGTATTCTGCGTCCGGGTCGCTCTGGAACACGCCACCGACGGTCGGCGCGGTGTGCGTGTGGGTCGCGGAGATGAGCACGTTCGCCGCCGGGATGCCGGTTTTCTGCGCCGCCAGTGCCTTCGCCGCGTCCAGCAGCTCCCGCGGGATCATGCAGCTATCGACCACGACAATTGCGAGTTTGGTTGTGCCGTCATCGAGAACGAGGCACCGGGCGTGCAACGGGTCGTTCGCCGCGGTCGCCTTGCGATCGGCGAACCCGCCGTTCACCGAAATCGGATATTTCGCCGGCGTCACGTCCTGCGCGAACGCCCCGGCCTTCAACTCGCCGGCACTCAGGGGCGGCGAAAGCAGCGGTAACATCAGCAGGGGTAAGACGTAACGCATGGTAGAGCCTCCGGGAGCGGGCGGATTTCGGCAGCTTACGCATTTCCGCGGAATGTTGCACGAAACAACCCGCGCGGCCCCACTATTGAGGGTGAGGGACGAGGAGAACATACATGCCGCGCCTCACGCTTCGCACGCTGTTGGCCTACATCGACGACACGCTCGACCCGCTCGAAGCGCACAGCCTCGGGAAGAAGGTCGCGGAGAGCGACGAGGCCCGGGAGCTGGTCGATCGCATCAAGAAGGTGACCCGGCGCCGCGGGCTGGCCGCCCCCGCGTCCGACGACGAGGAAGCCGCCGGCGACCCGAACACGGTCGCGGAGTACCTCGACAACGCGCTCGATTCGGACACGCTCCGGCAGGTCGAAGAAACGTGCCTGGAGTCGGACCTGCACCTCGCCGAAGTGGCCGCGTGCCACCAGATTCTGACGCTCGTTCTCACCGAGCCGGTGCGCGTGGCCCCGCGGGCGCACAAGCGCATGTACGAACTGATGAAGGCGCCGGCGGCGGTGCCCAACCGCAAGCCGAGCAAAACGCTCCCGGTCAGCGCCAGCGCGCCGCCCGACGCGGTGGCGGCCGATACGGACGACGCCGACGCGGCGCTGTTGTTCGGGATGAAGCGGTACTCGGCGACGACCTGGGCGGCGCGGTTCGCGCTGTTCGGGGCCGCCGCGGTGCTGCTGCTGTTGCTCACCGGCGCGGTGTTGAAGGTGGTGTGGCACTCCGACCCGCCGCGCGCGCCGGAAGTGGCCGCGGCGCGCCCGGCCAGCCCGCCGCCCGCGCCGACGCCCCCGGCGCCGAAGGACAAGGAGCCGGACCCGCTTCCGCTGAAGAAGGAACCGGACGCGGCAGTTCCGCCGATGCCTGAACCGCGGATGGTCGATCCGGGCGACGCTGCGGTCGCCCCGATCCCGCTGCCCGCGCCCCCGGGCCCGAAGGTCGGCGGACAGCCGGGGGTCGTTCCTCCGGCGTCGGATGTGCGCGGCCCGGTTGGTCGGCTCGACACGACGCGGGCGATCGTCATGGCATCAGGCCCGGCGATCGGTGCCGGCAACTGGCTCCGACAGCCGCCCAAGCGCACCGACGATCCGCCCGGCGGGGACGTTCACTCGACCGATACGCTGATGGCCCTCCCGGGCCACAAGGCTGACGTGATTCTGGGCCCGATCAACAAACCGACCGTCGAAGTTCACCTCTGGGGGAACGTGCCAGAACAGTTGCCGTACCGCGCGTTCGAGTCGAAGGTGACGTTCCACCAGCCGCCGGAGGGGTTCGACGCCGAAATCACGCTCCACGCCGGGCGCATCTACCTGCGAAATCTGAAAGCAGTAGTGGAAAAGAAACCGGTCCTGGCGAAGGTGCGGGTGCGGCTGGCCAACACCACGGAGGTGTGGGATCTCTCCCTCACCGACGAGAGTAACGACGTGTTCGTCGAACTGATCTCGTGGTTCAAGCCGGGAACGCCCTACGCCCGCGAGGGCGGGGAAGACCCGCGGCGCGAGGCCCGGGTCGCGGTCCTGAGAGGGCCGGTCGTGTTCTTCGTGGCCCCCAACCGACCCAAGAACGACCGGATCGAGCCCGGCACGCAACTGCGGTGGGATTCCAAGGTCGGCGAACTGGTGGCCCCGGTTCCGATCCCGAACCAGCCGGAGGTGGCCCGCGAGGTCGGCGCGGACCCCAAAGGCAAGGAAACACCTGTCCGGCGCGTGCTGAACGAGATGGCCGATGCAGTGAACGCGGGGACCGAAGTGCGGACCGTGCTACGGGGTCGGCTCGGTGCGCCCGATCATCTGACCGCCCGACTGGCGGTGTACTCGTGGGTGGCGCTGGCGGACTCGACCGAGGCCGGGTGCGAGACGTTCAAGGAGTTGACCGATCGACTCAACCCGGAACTGGCGTGGCCGGTGCGGCAGGCGTTCGTGACCGCCTTCGTTCAGTGGGTGGCCCGCGAGAAGGGCAACACCGCGCTGTTCCGCGCGTACCTGACCAAGCGGGTTCCGGAGAAGCAGGTGGACGCGATCCTGGAGATGCTCCGCGGGTTCCTGACACCCACAGCGCCCGAACACGAGCAACTGGACAAACTCTTACCGCGGATCAACGGTGTGAAAGCGGCCGAGTTCGAGTTCCAGGAGCCGGCGCTACTCATGCACGATATCGCGATGTGGAACCTCGTCGTCGCCGACAAGGGCGCGTGGATTCCACCACCGGTCGTCAATCTCCCGACCGACTGGGGGCGGCGGATCAAGGAGATCAAGGGCCGCCCGGCGCCTTTTTGTGTTTTTTTTTTGGGGGGGGGCCCCCCCCCCCCAAAAAAAACAAAACCCCCCCCCCCCCCCCCACCACAAGAAAGAACAGCCGTCACACCAGCTCGACCGTCTTCCCGGGCTTCAGGTCGATGACATGAAGCTCGATCTTCCTGTTGCCCTTCCACTCGTTGACCTTCGGCGTGAACGCGAGGCAGCAGTCGCCCCCGGCGCTCATCAGTTCCTCCATCCGGTCGGCCATTCCCCACGCCACACAGCGGATCGTCGTTTCGCCCTGCCGGACGCGGAAGTCCATGTGGCGCTGCACTTCACCGGTACCGATCAACCGCGCCGACTCCACTTTCAGCCCCGCGGCGAGGAACTTCGGCTTCGGGTTGCCGGCGCCATAGGGTTCGAGCCTGTCGAGGTCCTTCATCAGCCCCCAGGTGATCGCCGAGAGCGGAACCTCGGCGTCGAGGACGAGGCGCGGGGCCGGGGCGCCGCCGGGGTAGTGGTTCGCCACGTAGGCGTTGAACCGCTCACGAAACGCCGCGAGCCGCTCCGGGCGCACCTTGAACCCGGCCGCCGCCGCGTGCCCGCCGTGCCCTTCCAAAAGCGAATCGCACGACACGAGCGCCTGATGCAGCGCGAAACCGGGGATGCTCCGCCCGCTGCCGGTTGCGATCGGTTCGTTCGGCTGCTGCGCGATGACGAGCGCCGGCTTGCCGAAATGATCGACCAGCCGGCTCGCGACGATCCCCACGACACCCGGATGCCACTCCTCCGACGCCACCACGATCGCCGGATCGCCGGCGAACACTTCCTCCACCATTTCCTTCGCCTGCGCGGTGTATTTCCGCTCGCGGGCCTGGCGCTCGCCGTTTTGCGCTTCGAGTACGCGGGCCAGTTCGGCGGCCTTCGCGAGTGACGTGGTCGTGAGCAGTTCGACCGCGAGGCTCGCGCAGCCTAACCGACCCGCGGCATTGAGCCTGGGGGCGAGCTTGAAGCCCACATCTTCCGACGTGAGCGGTTGATCGGGCTTCACTCCGCTGGCGTCCAGAAGCGCCTTGAGGCCGACCGACGGGTTCGTGCGAATGCGATCCAGCCCGTGCTTCACGAGAATCCGGTTCTCGTCGCGCAGCGGCACCACGTCGGCCACCAGCCCCAGCGCTGCGAGGCCGACCGCATCCAGCAGCACCTCGCGCAGGTCGGGCGGAACCTTCTCCGAGCCGCTGGCCCGCTGCGCGATCGCCCAGGCGAGTTTGAACGCGACCCCGGCCCCGGACAGGTCGCCGAACGGGTACGGCATCACCGCGGGCAACCGCGGATGGACCAGGACCGCCGCCGGCGGCAACACCGGGCCGTCCAGGCCCATTTTCATCTCGTGGTGGTCGGTGATGATGAGTTCCAGCCCGACATTGCGGGCAACTTCCGCTTCCGTGAGGCTCGCGATGCCGCAGTCCACGCTCACCACGAGCGCGACGCCCGTTTCGGCCAGTTCGCGGATCTTCTCGGCGTTCAGTCCGTACCCTTCGGACAGCCGGAGCGGGACGTGGAACTGCACGTTGGCGCCGAGTTTGCCGAGTACGCGGAGCAGGATCGCGGTGCCGGTCACGCCGTCCACATCGTAATCGCCGTACACGCAGATCCGGCGCTTGTCGGTAACGGCGCGAACGATCCGCTCGGCCGCGGCCTCGACCCCGGGCAGCGCCAGCGGCGGGTGCAGGGCCGACAGCGGTGTATCGAGGAACCGGCGGGCGGCCCCGGCGTCGGTGACCTCGCGGTTGAGCAGCAGTTGGGCCACGACGGCCGGGACGCGGGCGCTCGCGGCGAGCCGGTTGGTGGCGACGGGGTCGCCGGGGCGCAGGTGCCAGAGCTTCTCGGCGCGCGACATCAGCAACTCCCAACCCGGGGTTGAAACCCCGGGCTATTAGACGGTGACCCTTTCAGGGTCACGAGGCTATCTTTTGGACCCCGACGGGGTCACCCGGCAATAGCCCGGGTTTCAACCCCGGGTCTCATAGTTAGAACGTCTGTCCACTGAGAGGACAAGGCCAACTCCGCTCCAGTTCGCGCCCGCGGCGCGGCGCACCGTGCGAACCCGGTATTTTCGGCGTTGTCGCGCCCGGCCACAAGCCCGGTGTCCCGCGCGCGCGCGGCGCGACCGCGCCTCGGCCGCGCGCGGATTCACAGTTTTTCTTTCACCGCTTCACGCGATCCTCCCCGGCCCGTCGATGCGAACTCACGGGTCGGTTTTCGCCCCAACAACCCCGAAGGAGCTAGCCGCTGTGAACGCCGCTTTCCTGCTCATGTCGTCGGCCGCCCTGACCGGGGCCGACCCCGCCCCCGCGCACCCCGCGCCGGTCGTCATCAGTTCGGGGAGCGGGTGTACCAACTGCGGAACCCCGGCCCACTCCGACTGCGGCAACTGCGGTCGCGCGGGCCTGCTCGATCGGCTGAAGTCGCGGTTCGGGAGCCGGAAGTCGCACGACTGCGGGTGCGCGCCGTGCGCCCCGGCCCCTGCGCCGTGCGCCCCGACCTGCGCGCCGGCATGTGACCCGTGCAAGAAGAGCTACGCCGACCGCCCGAACCTGTTCGACACGCTCCGGGCGAAGTGGGGCGCGAAGAAGTCGTGCGGCCCGACGTGCGACCCGTGCGGCGCCTCTCACCTCGGCGCCGGCTGCGCCACGCCGCTGCCGGCCGGGGCCGCTCCCGTGACACCGCCCGCCGGCGGCGGCGCCCCGCCGAAGGAAATGCCCAAGCCCAAAGACCCGCCGAAGTCCGACGCGAAGCCGAAGGGCGAGGCCGGCGCCCCGGGCGCGCCGGGCGTCAACCGGGCCGGGCTGACCGCCCCGAACAGCCCGTACTGATCGGACGCACACGTCTTTTTATCCCGCCCGCCGGTCCCGGTTCAGTCGAACCGCCCGGCGGGCGGTGTTTTTTCACTTCCTTCGCCACTCCGCCCTTCCACCGGCGCGCGCCCGCATTAGTATTGCAACTGGGACCAACTGCCAACGGGGTACGCACGGATGAACGGGGCATCTCCGGGGACGGGGGCGGAACTCGCGAACAAGATTGCCAGGCTGGTGGAAGAAAAGGGCTGGAACCAGGAAGACTTCGCCCGCGCCACACAACTCAACCGCCACACGGTGCGCCAGATCTTGCACGGCGGGCCGAAGCACCGGCTGCGCAACGCCACGATCGGCGACTGCGCCAAGGCGCTGGGGCTGACGGTGAGCGAGCTGCGCAACCTGCCGCTCGACCGCCTCTTGCCGCGGATGCACGGCAAGCCGGCGACCGACGACGAGTCCTTGCGCCTCTTGAAGGAGCGGGCGACGCTGCCGGAACTGGTGGGGTGGCTGGAGCGCAACAGCGACCGCGCCGCGGAACTGCGCCCCGACGAGGTGCAGGAACTTCTGGAGCTGCAAGCCCCCGCGGGCCCGCTCGTGAAGCTGGGCGTCGATGCGTGCGTGGAGCTGATCGAGCGCCGGCGCCAACTGGTGTGCCGGGTGAAGGAGATCGCCGGCACGGAGTACATCGACTTCCTGGAGCAGTTCGTCAAACTCATTTACGAGAAGGTAAAGCCGTCCGGGCGGAGGGGGTAGGAGCGCCGACCGCAGGGGATCGCCCGAACAGGGTTGTAGCGCGATGATCGGAGTTCGCTTCGGCCCGCTGTGGCGGGACCGGTCAGCTCCCCGAACCGAACGCTCCTCATAATCGCGCGCGACTCGGTGCGAGCGTATCCCGCCCGACCGCAATCAGACACGAGAAATTACAGCGCTTGCGGAGTTGGAACGACCGCGACCGACGGTTGCCGTCCGACCCCAGTGCGATATCAAACCCCGGACTTCCATTCCCGGGCGCCAGAGAGCCGGTAGCCCTTTCCCGATTCGTTCCGAATCAGCTTTTTCTTCCCCGCCCGCGCATCAATTCGCTTCTCGCGGTCCCTGTGAGTCCGGGGGGCGGACGCCCTCATCACCCAGGAGACCGACCATGAAGAATTGCCCGTTCTGCACCGGGTCCGTCCCGGACGAAGCGCCCAAGTGCAAGCACTGCGGCGAGTGGATCGGCCCGCGCCCGGCCGCGTCATCGCCCGCCGCCGACGGGACGGCCTCTCCCTTCGACTTTTCACCGGCGCACCTCAATCGCCCGACGGGAGCTCCGCCCGCCAACGACGGGATGCGGATGCTGGGTGAGGCCGCCAAGACCGGGGTGACCTTTTACATCGTGATGTCCGTCGTCGGCCTCGTCATCGGTCTGGTCTTCTTTCTCGCGTTCTGGCTGCCGCAGTGGAACAAGATGGACCAGCGCCACCAGGAGTTCCAGAAGAAGTTCGACGCCGACTGGGAGAAGGCCCGGCAGCGGCACGAGGAGTTCGACAAGAAGTTCGACACGAACTGGAACCGGTAGGTCGCGGACCCATCACCCACACTGACCGAGGGCGGCGATGACCCTTCGCAAGAACAGCGGGCTTGGCGTTGTGTTCGCCCTGCTTGTGGCCCAGATAACCGGCTGCGGTTCGAGGGCCGAACCGGGAGCGAACCCGGTCCCCGCTCCCGCGGCGCCCCCGGCGCCCGCCGCGCCGACGTACTCCGGGCGGACGGCCGCGGACTGGCTCACGCAACTGGAAACCGGGAACCGGGCCGAGCGCGTCGAGGCCGGGCAGGTGCTGCTCGCGCTCCCGCCCGATTCGCGGGACGCCTTTCCTTCGTTGCTGGAGAAGGCCGCCAACAAAGAACACGCGCTCGAGGGGATCCGGTACGGCCTGGAAGCCAACGACCTCGACACCCGGTACCACGCGGCCCGCGTGCTCGGCGCGATCGGCCCGCCGGCGGCGCCGACCGTACCGGCCCTGCTTCAAACGCTCGCCACGACCCGCATCACAATTACCGTCACGGTTCCGGCCGACCGGGGCCGGCCCGACCCGTTCGCCGCGGCGGCTTACACGGTGGAGATCCAGCGAAAAACGAAGCACTCCATTTTCGACATCCGGTGCCAGGCGGCGCTCGCACTGGGTCAGATCAAGGTGGCCGACGAACCAACGGTCCGGGCGCTGGCCGCGATCGTCGGCGACCGGGAGACGCGGCACCACCGGGTCCAGTACGTCAACAACACGAACGGGCAGTTCGTGCAGGGGTTCAGTAACGACCCGCTGAGCGAGGTGGCCGAAGACGCGAACATGCGAACCCGACAGGACACTGTCAAGAAGGCCGCGGCGCGGGCGCTGGGCGAACTCGGTCCCGGGGCCGCAGCGGCCGTCCCGGTACTCGCCCGGGTGCTGGCCGACAAGGACGGCGGTTGGGACGCACGAATTCAGTCGTTTCGCGACCTGAACGCCACCGGGCACATTGATACCGTCGTGGGAATGAAGGACGACTACCAGGCCGTTCGCGCGGAGGTCGCGCGGGCGCTCGGCCGGATCGCCCCCGGCGATCCGAAAGTGGTGGGGCTACTGGACACAGTCGCCGGGGACGAAACCGAACCCGCGCCGGTGCGGATCGCGGCGAGCGACCGCGTGCTACCGTGAGAACCTCGGACCACGCCCGTCCGTTCGGCCACGTCTTCGGACCGGTCGTTACGGCTTGTCGGGCGCCGGCGGGGTCGTCGGCTGTAGGGTTCCGGCCCCGATCAACTCGAGTTGCAACAAGCCCGGGTCGGCCGGGGTGCTCGGGGCCGCGGGGTACGGCGGGGCGCTCCAGTTCAGGCCGAGGTGCTGTAACTCGGCGCGAAGCAACCGCAGATCCCAAACGCGAACGCAATAGCTGTCGTTGGTGAAGCCGAAGAGCTGCGCCCCGTCGGGGCTAAAGGCGAGCCCGAAGAGGGTGTCCTGGTGCGGGTCCTCGAGCCGGGCCAGTTCGCGCCCGGTGTCGGGATCGACCAGCGGGACGAACCCCTTGTGCCCGCCCCAGGCCGCCAGGCGCATCTTCGGGGCGAACGCGACCCCGCGCTCGCCGGGATGGCGCGGTCCGGGGGACCAGTCGGCGACGCGCCAGGTCTGCCCGTCCCGGTTCATCAGCCACTGCCCGTCGGGGCTGAAGTACGGCATCGTCCGGTAGTTGCCGGTGGGGAACGCGCGGATCAACGTTCCGGTCCGGGCGTCCCACACTTTCAGTTCGTTACCGGACTGAGAACCGGTGGCCACCAGCGCGCCGTTCGGGCTGACGGCGACCGCCCGGCACTCGCCGTGCGGTCTCAAGGGGATGGCCGCGTCCGGCCGGTCCCGGTGCCAGACAAAGCCCCCGTCGATGCTCCCGGCCGCGAGAACCTGCCCGTCGGCGCCGTGGGCGAGGTGCCCGCCGATCGCGCGCAATCGCACCGGGATCAGTTCGGGCGGGCCAACGCAGAACCGGTTCGGGTGAACCGGGTCGGCCCGAACCGGCCACCGGTGGAGACCGGCGCTCGTCGTCGTCAGGAGCGACCCCGACGGCTCGAACATCACCGCGGTGGTCGGAACGGGCACAAACACGCGCTCGCCCCCGGTCGCCAGGTCCATGAGGCCAAACCCCTGCCCCGTCCCGCTGGCCAGAAGTCGGCCGTCGGGGTGAAGACCGCAACTCATGTAGTCCCAGCCCCCGGTGCGGCCCGCACCAACGGCCAGGGTCCGGTAAATCGGGGCCGATTCGAACCGGGCGACCGGGCCGGTCGAGCGCTGGCCCCCGGTCGAGAACACCCGCGCGAGCAACCCGTCGGGCCCGAAGCGCGGGTACGCGGACGTGCGCTCGGTACTGAACACCAGCCGCCCGGTGTACGGGTTCCAGAGCCTCAGCCCCCCGAACCAGCCGCTTGTTGCCAGAACGTCGCCGGACGAGTTGAACGAAACGTGGATGTGGCCGCCCGGGTGTTCGAGCCGGTGGAGTTGGCGCCCACTGCTGGCGTCGCGGACAAGCACCTGATGATCGGTCGTGATCGCGAGGAGTTCGCCGTGCGGGTGCCACGCCACGTGCGCGGGCGTTTGGGGCAGCGGGATGCGCTTGACTGTCGCTCCGGTCGCCAGATCGACGATCTGGACGCCGTCCCGGACACACAGGGCGATTTGGGACAGTTGCGGGTGATGGGCGCTGAACCGCTGACCCGGGTTCTGGACCGCGACCGACCGGACCTTCTCACCGCGCTCCAGGTGATACACGCGAATGTCACCCGCACCGACGGAGACGAGGTGCTGCCCGTCCGGGCTGAAATCGCAATCCCAACACTGGTTCTGCTCCTCAAGCACCAGCCGGAACCGGGAACCCTCCTCCTTCCAGACTTGAAGGCGCTTGATCAGGAAGTGCCGGACCGCGAGGTGCCGGCCGTCGGGCGCCCACCGCACGAGGGTCTCGCCGCCGAACCCGGGGAACCGGGCCAGTTCCGCGCTGTCGTCGGGGTCGGCGCCCACCCGCCGGACGCTGACGGCCCCCTCGGTACTCGAGAGCGCAGCGCGCCGGAACCGGGGATCGAAGTCGCAGTAATAGGTCGTGGCCCACCCGGGGTCGGTCGGCTCGCTGACCCAGCGGTCGGTCGGTTGCAGGTCGGGCAGGGCCAGGGCCGCGATGGCCAGGTTGCGGAGCTCGTCGAACACCGCCGGCGGCTGGTCCAGTTCGCGGGCCAGGGCGGACGCCTTGCGGATCGCGACCAGCGAGTCGAACCGCTGGCCGATCCGCCGGCTGTACCGGCTCGCTTTGGCCTCCGACACCAGCGACAGGAGCAACTTCTCCTTCGCCTCGCGCTCGGCCAGGCGGGCCGCGTCCCGGTCCTCGTTGGCGCGCCCCAGGGCCGTGCTCAGGCGCACGGACAGCACCACCCCGCCGACCGCGATGACCACCAGCAGCAGGGCCGTCAACCCCGTCAGCAGCGCGACCTTGGGATTGCGCCGGCCCCAGCGCCACAGGCGCCCGAGCGGCCCCACCGGGCGCGAGCGGATCGCCTCGCCGCGGAGGAACCGGTTCAGGTCGTCGGCGAGGTCCGTCGCGCTGGCGAACCGCTTCGCCGGGTTCTTTTCCAGGCACCGGAGGCAGATCGTTTGAAGGTCGCGCGGGACCGCCCGGTTCAACCGCCGCGGCGCGGCCGGCTCGTTGCGGACGACCGACTGGACCGTCTCCGCCGGCGTCGCCCCGCGGAACGGCGGGCGGCCCGTCAGCAGTTCGTAAAGGATCGCGCCCAGGGCGTACACGTCGGTCGCGCGGCCGACCGCGGCCTGCCCGGCGGCTTGCTCGGGCGACATGTACGGCGGCGAACCGAGGATCGCGTTGGTTTGCGTCAGGAACTCGACCTGGTCCAGCAGTTTCGCCAGCCCGAAGTCGCCGATCTTCAGCCGCGCGTCCTCGGTCAGAAGGACGTTGGCCGGCTTCAGGTCGCGGTGCAGGATGTCGTGGTCGTGCGCGGCCTGAACGGCGGCGGCGAGTTCGGCGACGATCCGGGCCGCGACGTCGGCCGGGCGCGGGGTGCCGTCGAGCCGGGCAGCCAGCGCCCCGCCGCCGCAGAACTCCGACGCGAGGAACGGCTGGCCGTCGTGTTCGCCGACCTCGTACAGTTGCACGATCCCGGGGTGCGACAGCCGGGCCGCGGCTTCCGCCTCCACCCGGAACCGCTCGCGCTCGGCCCGCGTGGCGTGGCGTCCGGCGTGGATCAGCTTCAGCGCCACGACCCGCTTGAGCCGCCGGTGCCGGGCCTTGTACACCACGCCCATCCCGCCCTCGCCGATCACCTCCAACAGCTCGTACTCGCCGAACATCGCGCCGACTTCGGGCAGTTCGTCCGCGACGATCGACCGGTCGCCGGCGGTGGACAGCGTTTCGGTCTGCGGCCCGCCCGCGCCCGGGGCGCCCGCCCCCGCGGCCTCGGCCAGGTGTTGCTCGGCGGCCAGGAACGCGCGCAGGTCGTCGGCCAGGTGCGGGTGCCGCGCCAACAGGTCCGCGGGGGCCGGCGGGCGCCCCTCGTCGGCCGCTTCCAGGTACGACGCGATCACCGCGCCCAACTCGTCCTCGTGTACGGACCGCGTCTCGTCCAACATGGCTCACCCGCAGTTATTGCCACCCGCCGGCGCCGCACTCAGGAGTATTTGGAAACCAGCTTGGAAAGGTCGCTGACGATCGCCGCGGCGATCGCCTCCCCCATTTTCTCCCGGAACAGGCCGGCGGAACAGAGGCCGGTCATGGTCTGGGTCACGGTCCCGCTCACCTCCCCGCGGGCGGCGAACGACGACCACGGGGTTTCTGCGGTCAGCGTGTACGTGGCGACGAACGTACACGACCCGTTCTTGTAGAACGGCACCCACGGTGCCCCTTCGGGGGTGACCCGCGTGATCGTGATTTCCAGCTTCGAGTGGCCCGGTCCGCCACCCCCGGCGGCGGACTTCTTGAGCGCGGTGGCGGCGGCCGTCGCGAGGTCGTAGCCGGCGCCGCGCGGGGTACTGACCGTGACCGACGGCGCGAACCCGACGCCGCGAAGCGGAGCCTGTCCGCGCGCCCCGCTCCACGAGGACTCGTTCTTCCCTTCGGCCTTCCATTTGGTGTCGGTCGTGTCCGCAACCACCGCCCCGCTCTCGGCCAGGAGTACGACGAACACGAGGATACCCAGCCCGCCGAGTACGACCCAGCGGAGCGCGCCACCTCCGCCGCGGGGCGTGACCGGGAGGGGCCGGGGTAACGGCGACCAGTCCGGCGCGGCGGCGCACTTCGGGCACGGCTGCACTTCTCCTCCCAACAGGGTCAGGGGCGTTCCGCACTTGTGGCAGGTGGACATGGGATGGTTCTCGTTGCGTGGTGAGTCCGGCGGCGATGTCGCCATCGGTTCAGGGACCATCCGCGACGACCCGGTGCGCGAAATCGGGTTCAAAGACTGGTCGGTCAATGGGGTTTGGTGGCCTTCACCCGCGGGAACGGGGCGGTGGGAGGGGGCGCGGTGCGGCCGCGGAGGTCGCGAACCGCGGCCCAGACCGCCAGCCACGCCTTCGCCTCGTCGGCCGGAAGGGCAGCCAGGAGGAACGGGTGCCGAACGCGCGCGAACGAGCGATCTGCCAGCCAGTCGGTCATCGCGCGATGGGCCGCGGCGCGGGAAGCGGGCGCGTCCGTTGCGTCCTTCGTCCAGGCCGCGAGGTCGGCGCGCAGCCAGTCGAGGGCCTTCCCACGGAGCGCGGGCCGATCGGCGCCCGCGGGGTCCGCGGCGCCGGCCGCCAGAACCGCCGATCCGGCCGCCGCAGAGCGCAACCCGCTGTGGTGTTGCGAAACCCGTCGCGGGTCCTTCGCGAACCCCTGTTCGTAGAAGCGGACGGCGTCCGCGTACTGCTTCCGGTAGCCGCAGATGCGGGCGAACGTTAGTAGTTCGGTCGCGCTCTCGATCTTGACCGTTCCGGTCAGAACCGCGGCCAGACGACCGTCCTGCCGGACCAGTTCCGCGCACTCGCTCACCCACCGGGCCGACGAGTACCGCCACCCGGGCTTGCCGCTTCCCAACTCGTGTCCGCGCCGGAGGCACTTCAGCGCCTCGGCGAACTCGCCGCACTCCCGTAACGTGTGGCCCAGATTGCAGTGCGACTCCGCGTGGTCGGGCTGCCACTTCACCGCTTCACGGTAGGAGGCGAGTGCCTGATCCAGATCGCCGGCCCGCCACGCCACGTTGCCCAGGTTGTAGTGTGCCATGCCCAGGTTCGGGGACAGTCGGATCGCTTCGCGGAAGCAGTCGGCCGCCTCGGTCAGGTCGCCGCGCGAGAGGAGTGCGTTCCCGAGGTTGGTGTGTGCCTCCGCGTGACGCGGGATGAGCCGGACCGCGTGGCGGAGTTGGGCGATCGCGCCGTCCACGTCACCGCGGGCGCGCAGGGCGTTTCCCAGCAGGTAGTACACCGGCGGAAAGTCCGGATCGAGCCGGACGGCTTCCTGATACGCCGCGATCATTCCGTCCAGGTCGCCGGCCCGACGAAGGTGGTTCCCAAGTTCGAAATGGGCGAGGGCGAGTGGCTTGTTGAGCCGGGTCGCTAACGCGGGGTCGAGTTCGATGGCCTTCTCGAAGCACGCCCGCGCGCCCGCCGGGTCTCCCGACGGCCCCAGAACCGACCCCAGGTTGAGGTGAATCGCGGCGACGTTCGGGGCGATCTGGAGCGCACGCCGGAAGCAGGCGATCGCCTCGGGGAAATCGCCCCGGGCCTTGAGAACGAGCCCCAGGTTGTTGTGCGATTCCTTGTCGTTCGGGTCGAGCCGGACCGCTTCCCGGAGACTGGCCTCCGCCCCGTCCAGATCCCGTTTCTCGTACAGTGCGCTGCCGAGCGTGGAGTGGGCGATTGCGAGGCCCGGGGCCCGCGCGATCGCCCGCCGGAGCGCGTCGATGGCGCCGTCCAGGTCGCGCTTGTCGTACAGGACGTTCGCGAGCGTGACGTACCCGCCCGGATCGCCGGGGTTGAGGCGAACGGCGTCGCGGCAGTGGGCCAGCGCGCCGTCCAGGTCGCCCCGTTCGGACAGGACGCCGGCGAGGTGTTTGTGAGGTTCCGCGAAGCGCGGATCGAGGCGGATCGATTCGTTCCAGGCGGCGGTCGCACCCACAGTGTCTTTCTTGTCGTGGAGCGCGATGCCGAGATTGTTGTACGCGATGGCGTGTGCCGGATCGAGGCGAATCGCTTCGCGGAAACAGGCGAGCGCCCCGTCCACGTCCTTCTTGTCGTCGCGCAGCACGCTTCCCAGATTGTTCCACGCGGCGACGTTGCCCGGGCGGGCGGCCAGGACCGCGCGCAGCCACGCGATTTCGACGTCGGCGCGATTGTGCACCCCGGGCACGGGCGCCCGGACCACCTGGGCCATTCCCATCAGAACCGGCAGATTGTCCGGTGCCCGGAGGTGCGCGGCCGCGAGCAGCTTCTCGCGCCGGTCGAGCGCGACGGGGGCGAGCCGTGCCAGAACGACCGCGAACCGCGGCGGTTGCGCAAGCGCGTCGTCGCGGGCCGCGAGGATCTGTAGCGCCAGGGGGTGCCGGGCGCGCACCGCGGCGCGAACGGCGTTGCGGTACGGGTCCGGGTCAACCGTCCGGAGGGCGGCCAACAGGCGGGGCGAGCAACCTTCAAGTGACAGATCGAGGGCCGCCAGCAGGCGGTCGGAAATGAGGGACGTCTTCACCCGCTGTACCACCTCCTCGACCGGGGCGCGGTCCGGGTCCAGGCCGTGACGGGCGAGCACCTCGGCCCGCTCCCGGGCGGCCTCCTCCGTGAGGAACCGGTTCCCGCGCCAGGTACAGTCCAGTTCGTCGGCGCGGTCGAGCGCGCGGAGCAAATCCAGTGTGGCCCGGAGGCGGGCGACGCGCTCCGCGTGCCGCTCCCCGCCGCTCTCGGTGGCCCGCCGGTCGGCTTCGCGGAGCGCGTCGGCGGCCGCCCCGGCGGCGTCGGCGCGGAGGGCGCCCTCGCACCGGTCCAGCAGCGCGCCGAGCGCGGCGACGATGCGGGCCTGGCGCTCGCCCTCGTCCCGCGCCCGCTCGGCCTCCGCGAGCCGCTCGGCCCCCGCCCGGCGGTCGGCCCACCACGCGAACGCGCCGCCGGCGGAGACGAGCAGCGCGAGCGCCCCGGCCAGCAGCCGCTCCGCGCGCCGGCGCTGTCGTTCCGCACCCGCTCGCAGTTCCAGCCCGGCCCGCTCGGCGTCGGCCCGAACGCGGTCCAGTTCGGCGCGCCGGGCGCGTTCCTCGGCTGCCGAGCGGAACCCGGCCACGGCCGCCGCGACCGCGCCCGCGTCCCGGGGCCGGGCATCCCGGTCGGGGGCCAGACACTGCTTACACAGTTCCACCAGTTCGGCCCCCACCCCGCACCCGTCGAGCCGGGTCAGGGCTTCGCCCAGTTCGGCGCGCCGCGCCTTCCCGTGGATCTCCTCGGCCGTCGCCCCGGTGTACGGCGCCTGCCCGGTCAGGACCGCACACAGCACCGCTCCCAGGCCGAACACATCGGCCCGCTCGTCGAGCCGATCCAGATCGCCCGCGGCCTGCTCCGGGGGCATATACGCCGGCGTTCCGAGGACGCTCCCTTCGCGTGTGGCATCGGGCGGCGCGCGCCTTTGGCTCGTGGCTAACGGCTCTGCGCCTTCATCGTTTGCTGCTCCCTGTCCCCTGACTCCCGATTTGGCCAGCCCCCAGTCCATCACCAGCGTTTCGCCGAACCGTCCGACCATGATGTTCGCGGGCTTCAGGTCGCGGTGAACGATGCCCCGGGAGTGGGCGAACGCGACCGCCTGGCACACCCGCTCGAAGACTGCCAGGAGCCGACCGCGGTCGGTCGCCGGATCCGGCCGTCGGAAGAGCAACTCGTCCAGGGTTTCGCCGTCGATGAGTTTCATCGCCAGGAACGGGCGCCCGTCGGCGAGCGCCCCGACGGCGTGGACCGGGGGGACGCCGGGGTGAGCCAGTTCGGCCGTCACCCGCGCCTCGGCCAGGAACCGGCGCGCGGCCGCGGGGTCGGCCCGGTAGCGGTCCTGCAATACCTTGACGGCGATGTCCCGGCCGAGCGCGGCGTCGCGGGCGCGGTACACTGCGCCCATCCCGCCTCGACCGACCTCCTCGCACAGGTCGTATTCCCCCGAACCGACCACCGGGGCCGGGTGCCCGTCGGCCCCGCGCGGCAGTTCGGGCGTTCCGTCCACCGTCTCCGCATCTGCCCGAAAGGGGGTCGCGGGGCAGAACGGGCCGGCGAGTTCCTCGAACGCGCCCTGCGCCGTGAGGAACCGCCGGAGGTCAGCGGCGAACTCCGGGTACTGCCCGAGCAGTTCCTCGGGGGCCGGCGGGTGGCCCTCATCGACGGCCTCCAGGTACGCCCCGATCACCTCGCCCAAGTCCGGCGGGGGAAGTGACCGCGTCGGGTCCGACATGCTCACTCCGGGGTTCGGGGGCCGACGAGCAACTTCTGAAGTTCGTCCAGGCCACGGTGCAGGAGCCCGCCAACCGCCGCGGGCGTGCGGTCCAGGTGTTCGGCGATCGCCTTGACCGGCCAGCGGTGCAAGTACCGCAACTCGACCGCCTCCCGCTGGGCGTCGGGCAGCCGGGCGAGCGCGTCGGCCAACCGGCGCAACTGCTCGTTGCGGTCGGCCTGCTGGGACGGCGACGAGCCGGGGTCGGCGAC
The DNA here is from genome assembly GCA_964495365.1 of uncultured Frigoriglobus sp. Taxonomy (GTDB): domain Bacteria; phylum Planctomycetota; class Planctomycetia; order Gemmatales; family Gemmataceae; genus Gemmata. The sequence continues at coordinate 28,862 of CAZBXY010000011.1, forward strand.
CGCCCGGACCAGCGCGGCGGACGACTCCTCGACCTTCTGCCACAGCGACACCTCGCGGCGCACGTCGCGTTTCTTGCGGGTCTCGTCGCGGGCCAGCCGGCACAGGTTGTGGGCGAGGATCTGACCGAGCCACGCGGCCATCTCGCCGCTGGTGGACCCGCGGAACTGGTCGCGCGCCCGGTGCGCGTCGAGGAGCGTGCGCTGGACGACATCGGACGGCGCCTCCCGCGCCCGCAACCGGGGCGACAACTGGCTGCGGGCCAGGAGGAGCAGGTAGTTGCGGTAGCGCTCGATGTCGAGACCCGCGCCGGCGAGGGCGCGGTCGGCGCGGACCGGTTCCGATGGGCGTGTGTTCATGTACGGGTCGCCTCGCCCCGCGGGCCGGGGACTCAACGTGTGCCGTCACTTGTCGGCCGGCAGCCGGGACTTCAGTTTGGGCTCGAGTTCGATCGCGCGGTCCAGATCCTGCTTCGCCGCCCGATATTCCCCCTTCTTCAGGTAGAGTAGCCCGCGCTGCAAGTAGGATTCCGCATCTTTTCCGTCGAGGCCGATTACCGCGCTGAAGTCGGTGATCGCCTTGTCGGTCTCGTCGGCCTGGAGGTACACCAGCGCGCGGTAGAAGTACGCCGACGGGTTCTTCTCGTCGAGCGCGAGCGCCCGCGTGAAGTCGGCCTTCGCGTGCCCGAACCGGTCCGTGACGAGGAAACACAGCCCACGGGCGACGAGCGGTTCGTCCCACGTTGGCAACAGCCCGGTCGCCCGCGTGGCGTCGGCGATCGCTTGCTCGAAGGTCAGCGGCGCGCGGACCCGGTGCACCGCGCCACCGTGATCGAACGTCACGACTCGCCGGGCGGCGGCCGCCGAGAGAACGCCGCCGGCGGCGCCCGACCACTTCTCGACGAGTTTCCGGTTCCGCACCTCCCAGACCCCGGCCCACCCCTGTGCCGTGGCGACGATCGGTCCGTCCGGCGCCACCCGTAGCGCGGTCAACGGCCGGTTCAGGTGAACTTCGGACACGGCCGACCCCGTGGCGGAATCGCGCAGGCGCAGGGCGCCGGTGCGATGCGCCACGAGTAAATCGCCACCGGGCGTGAAGGCAATCGCCGCGGGCGCGTGATTCGGGCCAGGAAGATGGGCGACCAGCTTCCCGGACCGGGCGTCCCACACCCGGACCTCCCCGGAGTCGTCCGGGGTCGGTTCGGCGGTCGCGAGGCGCGTTCCGTCGTGCGCCCACGCGAGGCCCGTGGGGGCGCCGGCGAACCCCACGACGCACAGCCGCTCCGCGCCGGATTCCGAATCCCAGACCCGAACACACCCGTCGTGGCCGGCGGTTGCCAGTCGGCCGTCGGGCGCGAGCGCGAGCGCGACCGTGCCGAATGCGTGCCCGGCGACCCGGTATCGGAGTTCGCCCGTGCGGCTGTCGAACACGGACACGCCGCCAGTGGGACCGAGCGCCACCGCGACCAGTCGGCCGTCGGGGGAAGTCGCCTGAACCGGCGCGATCGCCTCACCCGGGCGCGGGAGGTTGGATTCCGGGCCGGCGAGCCAAACCGGGTCGGCGCAGCGGACGCGCACCCCGCCGGGCGTGAACACCGCGTGCGGCGCGAATACCGCCGGGCGCGGGCCGCTCGCCACCGGAACGGACCCGGGCGCGCCGGGATTGCGGGATTTCTCGCTCGTCATCAGCGCGAACAACTTGGCCCGGCAGGCGAGCGCGTCCGGGTCGTCCGGGTCGAGGAGGAGCGCGTCGTCACAGTCGTCGAGCGCCTCGCCGTAGCGCTGCTTGTCCAGCAGCAGTTGCGCCCGCACCGACCGGGCGCCGACGAACGCCGGGTCGATCGCGATCGCGCGGGTGAGGTCGGCGAGCGCGCCGTCGAGATCGCCCTTCGCGTCCCGGCACTGGGCGCGGAGGAAGTAACCGTCGCTGTTTTCCGGGGCGAGCCGCACCACGCGCTCGACGTCGGCCAGCGCCTGGACCACGTCCTTCCCGACAACCAGCCGCTGCCACGCGCGGCGGTTCAGGAGGCCGGCGTCGTCGGGGCGCTCGCGGACGGCGCGGTCGAAGTCGTCGAACCCGCCGGCGGTGTCTCCCGCGGCCAGCCGCGCCCACCCGCGGTCCTCGTGAGCGTTCGTGGGGTCCAGCCGCAGCGCCGCGGCGAAGCTCTTCTCCGCCTCGGCCGTTCGCCCGAGGCGCTCCAGACAGGCGCTGCGGGAACACAGGGCCATCGCGTACTCCGGCTCGACGGCCAGCGCGCGGTCCAGGGCCGCGAGCGCCTCCTCGTACCGCTGGGCGAGGCAGTGGGTGTCGGCCTGCGACAGCAGCGCGCGGGCGAGGCGCGGGTCGAGCCGCAGCGCGGCCTTGAGGTCGGAGCCGGCGCCGGCGGTGTCGCCCCGGCCGGTCCGGGCGTCGGCGCGAATCGCCAACAGCTCGGCGCTGTTCGGGTAGAGCCGGAGCGCCGCGTCGCACGCGGCGATCGCCCGCGCGGTTTCGGCCTTGCTCCCGAGCGCGTCGGCGGTCGTCCAGTGGGCGTAGAAGCTGAACGGGTCGAGCCGCAGCGCCCGCCGACAGTCGGCGAGGGCGAGGTCGGGTTGCCCCATCGCGAGGTGACAGTTGGCCCGGTCGGCGTGGGCGACCGCGCTTCCCGGGGCCAGTTCGATCGCGCGCCCGATGGCGGCGAGCGCCTTGGCGTACTCGTGGCGCGCGAGGTGAACGTCGGCCCGTGCGAGCCGGACGAGCGGGTCGGCCGGGGCCAGTTCGATCGCCTTTTCCGCGTCGGCTTGCGCCTTCTCGAACTCGCGGCGTGCGAGTCGGACGGCGGACCGGGTCGCGTACACGGCGGCCACGTCGGGCGCGAGTTCGGCCGCCTTCTCCGCGTCGGCCAGCGCCGGGGCGCGGTCGCCGCGGTAGCGCCGGAGGTCCGCGCGGTCGAGGTGCGCGCGGTAATCGCCCGGGGCGCGGGCGATCGCGTCGGCGTAGTCGGTTTCCGCGCGGGTCGGGTCGTCGTTCCGCCAGTGAACGAGGCCCCGGTAGCGCCGCGCGCGGGCGGACGCGGGCGCCTGCCCCACCGCCCGATCGCACGCGGCGATCGCGGCCGCGTGTTCGCACCGCAGCGACCGGGCGAGGCCGATGCAGGCGTGCGCCTCGGCGAGTGCCGGGTCGAGTTCGAGCGCGCGGGTGGCGTCGGCCAGTGCGCGATCGGCGTCGGCGCGGTTCCCCCACGCCCGGGCGCGCTCGGCGTGGGCGCACCCGCGGAGGAAGTGCGCCCGGGCGTCGCGCGGATCGCGTTCGAGCGCGGTCGTCAGTTCCGCGACGGCCCCGGACCAGTCGCCCCGCGCGAGCGATGATTCTCCGCGGGCGCGCTCGGTCGTTCCGGGCGGCGCGGCGAGTACCGGCGCGGGGCACAACAGCACGATCGTCGGCAGAAGCAGCATGCGGGCGGTCATGGTGGGGTTCCTCGAAGACGGCGGGCGTCACAGCGTCCGCCGATACGCGATCCGTGTGTGAGTGCGATTCCTAACGAACCGCGGCGGTCATCTCCTCGAGCGATTTCTTCGCCGCGTGCATCTGGCGCAGGATCACGCGGTCCGTCTCGGTCAGTTTGCGCCCCAGCGCCTTGCTCACTTCCGCGGCGACCGCCTCGAACGTGTCGGCCGGCTTCGGGTCGGCCCCGGTCAGTGTCTTCAGTGCCTTCGACACCCCGGTGCGAACGGCGCGCACGTCCGCGAGGTGGACCGACGCGCTGTACCGGCCGCAGTCGAGGTGGTGGTCGATCTCCCCCAGTAGTTCCCGCACGACCCGCTGACACACCGCGTCGCGGTCCTCGTCGGTGGCGATCGGGGCCGCGCGTTCCGGGTCCGCGAGGTGCGGGCGCCGCAGCGCTTCCAGCTCGGCATCGAGGTTCGGCGCTTCCGCCCCGCAGAGCCGAACGGCGGTCGCGTCGTGCCCCTCCCAGAGCGCCTTGACCGCGAGCAGGCGCGTCAGCCGATCGGCCAGTTTCGCGTCACCGGTCGCGGTGCGGAGCGCTTCGACGTGTTTGGCGAGCGCGGCCGGGTCGGGGGCGGCGGCCCAGGTTGTGGTCACCGCGGTGCGGAGCCGCAGCAGCTCGTCCAGCCGTGCGGCCTCGGCCTGAATCCCCTTGAGCGGGGCCGCGACCGCGCCCGGAAGGCCGCTGCCCGTTTTCTCCAGCCCGGTGCCGAGCGCGTCCCACACGCCGGCCCGCGCGAGCGTCTCGACGCCGGCGAGCGCCTTGTCGAACTTCTCCAGGGCGGTCCGCTGCTCGTCCCTCGACGGCGCTTGCGGGACCGCGCGCGGCCGGGGTGGCGGGAGCCGCCCGATTCGGTTCCACGGGTCGAACCCGCCGCCGATCGGCCCGAACCCCCGCATCCCCGGAAGCCCCATCCCCGCGGGGCGACCGAACATCCCGCCGCCGAACGGCGGGTAGAGGCCGCCGAAGCCGTCGATGTCGAAGATGTCGATGCCACTGTGGGCCCGCGGCCACATGAGATCGAGCGCCGTCGGGGGCAGCGCGAGCGGACGGTATCCGCCCGGGCGGGTCAGCGTGATGTCGAAGGCGCCCAGCCCGCCGAACACGTCGTGGAACGGCGCGGGCCGCAGCCCGAACGGGTTCGCCCGCCCGAACGGGTCGATCCCCCCGAGCAGGTTGCCCGCCCACGGTCCGAGCGGGTCGTCCATCATGAAGAATTGGTTCAGCCCGCCGAGCGGCGACCGGAGCGCCTGGTGTCGGCCCGAGACCAGCGCCATCACATCGGGATCGAGTCCGTGGCTTATGAGGAGGTGGTTCCGCAACCCGGCGGGCGTGATCGCGCCGCCGCTGATCGCCTGGGCGATCATCCACTGCACGGGGTCGCCGGCAATCATTTCCGGCATCCAGGGCAGGTCCGCGCCGCGCCCGGGGCGGCCGAGTCCGCCCGGGCCGTTGAACCAGTCGCGGTGACACACGGCGCACTGAGTTTGACCGCCGAGCGGGGCAGCCCCGAAGTTCGTCGGGCACCGGCTCGCCATGAACCCGGGCAGTCCCCGCATCCCGGCGACGGCCGACAGCCCGCGCAGGCCGGTCAGCCCCATCGGGCCGTGCGGGGTGTACGGACCGAACCGCGTGCCGGGGAAGGGCGTGGGCGGGCGCCGGAACGGGTCCGGTCCGGGCTTCTTGGGCGTCGGGGGCGGGGGCGGTGGGGGAGCCTTGCCCTTTTGCGCCACTGCGGTGCTGGGGGTTGCGGACAAGGCCGTGAGAACGAGCGTGACGCCCAAAATCCACAGGCCCGCGGACACGAGATACCTTGGCATCGCCAGGCCCTCTCCGGTGAGTGTCGGTGGGGAACGCGGTCCGCCCAGCGAGGACCGCTGGGTAACAGGGACCGTCGGGCCGGGAACCGAGCGCGAAAATCTCCAAAAAAACGCGAGACCGTTGGAAACCGTCAGGGAGGTGGCGGAACCCGAAGGTGGCTAGGGGCGGTCGCGCGAAGGAATCGCTTGGGAGCGTTCGCACGAGTTCCGTGTTGGCGCATGAGTTCGGCCACCCATCGCGCGCGGGCCGCGCCAGCGGGCGCCAATTCATTGGCGTGCGAAAAACCGAAAATCGGCGCGCCCGCTCGCGCCCCCGGCGATGAGTGTTCGGGAGAGCACCGGTGCGGATCGCGAAGTGCCGCCGCTTTCCGTTCAGGTTGATGTTGGGCGCTCCGTTCGCCCCCCGCGTTCGTTCGGGGTCGGGGCGCCGGTTCCAGATACCCGCGAGCGCTTCACTCGTACCGTCTCGCCCGGAGACACCGAGCTGCTCGGCGCGAGCGCGATGCGAACGTGCGCTTCGTCCGGACGGCGATCCACGGCCCGAGCCGTGCGCGCTCACAGACCCGTGCCCCGCTCCCGTCTTCGACGCCGTACGCCGCATCGGTGACGACATCCTCACGCGGGATCGAACCGCGCCGCCCGAGCAACGTCACACCGCCCCGATCTTCCGGCGGCTCGTCGCCGCCCACAACCGCGCGCGCAATTACCTGCCCACCCGGTCGCGTCGCGCGCCGGCGGACCACTGCGGCCCGCCTCCGCGCGCGACTCGCCGCGGCGGGTTGACGGAGTTCGTGCGGCGCTCTCGAACCGGCACGAGGGATTCGACTCGTCGTCCTGCCGGGAGCAGAAATCGTTCCCTCGGTCGGTTCACCCGTTCAATTCGTTCCCGTGTTTGTCGTCTTGATCAAACAGGTAGGACCAGAACCAGTCCTGCCCCTGATTCCCGTTGAGGTGATCGACCGCGCCGTCGTCGATCACCGTCGAGGTGGTCAGGGCGTACAGACCGTTCGTCCCACCGGCGCGGATGTCGGCGATCCGCGCGGCGTAGCTCGCGGGACTCGACCACGCCTGCATCAGCCCGTACACCGCGTCGAGGTCTTCGGAGAACAGGTATACCCCGCCGATCAGAATGTCGTCGCCGTGCCCGGCGTTGAGCGTGTCCTGGCCGAACCCGCCGACGAGGACATCGCGGCTACCGTTGGCGGTGATCGTGTCGTTGCCGGCGCCGCCGTCGGCGAACATGCTCCCCGCGCCACCGGTGATCGTGTCGTTGCCGGCGCCGCCGTAGACGACCGTGGCGATCGCGCCGATGTTCGGGTCGATGGTGATCGTGTCGTCGCCGGCGTTGCCGTAGACGATGACACGCCCGATCGACACGCCCCCGCTCGTGACGAGGAACTGCCCCGTGTTCGCGCCGTTGATGAGCACGGCGATGTACGCGGAGGTCGTCCCGCGCTGGACCACGATCGTGTCGTTGCCCGCCGTGCCGCCGACGAACAGAGCATTGGCAGCAGGGTTCGACGGGTCCGCGGCGACGTAAACCTGACCGACGGTCACGTTCCCGGTGTTGCCCGAACCGGTCCCGCTGCTCCCGCTCCCGCCGCTGAGCGGCAGCGCGGTGCCGCGGTCGTCCTCGGGGCCGCCCTGCGTGTCGCGCGGGACGCCGCCGACGTTGCCCGGTTGCGGGTCGCGCGGGCCGCCGTGGTTCGCCGCCCACTGTGGATCGCTTTGCGTGAACAGGCCCAGTTCCCCGTTCGGCTCGGTCAGGCTCTGGTCGGCGCCGCTCCCCTTGCCCAGGTCGAGCAGGAACGCGGTGATGTGCGGGTTGGGCGAGCGGTTCACGGTCGGCGCACCGAACGCGCTGAACGGCACGACGAAGGTGTTGAACTCGCCGCCCCAGTCGAACAGCCGGTCGCCGCCGGTGTTGGCGATCATCACGTCCAGCCCGTCGCCGCCGTAGACGAAGTCGCGGTCCGCGAAGGCCGGCGCGTCGGGCTGGTTGTTCAGCCCGCCGGCGGTGTCGTGGTTGTCGTCGGCGTTGATCTGGTCGTCGCCCTTGCCGCCGAACAGCCGGTCGTTGCCGGTCCCGCCGACGAGCCAGTCGTTGCCGTCGTCGCCGAACAGCCGGTCCTTCCCGTCCTCGATCTTGGTCGCATCGGTGGCCGCGTCGAAGTTCAGGAAGAAGCCGTTGACCTTCGTCAGCGGGTTGTTCGCGTCGTAGGCCGCGAGCTTCCGCGTGGTCGGGTCATAGCCGAGCGGGTTGTTCGGGTCCACCGCAACGCCGTTGAAGTTCACCGTGTAGCCGCCGCCCTGGTAGAACCCGAGTCCGGCCGGCCGATCGTTGTACCACGGGGCCTGCGCCTCGGCCCCGGAGACGCCGTCGTCGCCGGCGCCCGCGTGCAGGAAGTCGTCGCCCCGCCCGCCGTAGATCAGGTCGTTGCCGCCCTGTGTCGGGTTCATCAGGTCCGGCGTGACTTCCAGTCGGCCGGTGATGTTGATCCACGCCCCGGTGAACGGCCCCGGCAGCGAGATGTACGTCTCGGCGGTGGCGACGGTGACGCCGTAGAGCGGTTCGGTCAGCCCGTTACGGCTGATGGCGAAGCGCCCGTCGTCGCCCAGCACCGCGTCCTCGCCGCTGCCGCCGTAGATACGATCATTGCCGGCGCCGCCGAGGAGCTGGTCGTCCTGGCCCTCGCCGAAGAGGACGTCGTTGCCGACTTCGCCGTGGACGAAGTCGTCGCCGCTCTCGCCGTGCAGGTAGTCGTCGGCCCCGATGTCGCTCGCGCCGCCGGTGGCCGGGGTGTAGTCCAGCGTCGTGATCGCTCGCGGGATGAGCTTGAGCGAGCCATAGTTGTCGTAGTTGAACGTGAGGAACTGCCCGTTGCTCCCGACGAGTCGGTAGACGTTGCCGTTGTCGCCGAGGATGAAGTCGGCGTCGCGGGCGTGGCCTTGAGCCGAGGTGTCGCCGAGGTTATCGCGGCTGATCGCGGCGCCCGAGCCGCCGTAGATCACGTCCGAGCCGTCGGGCCGCAGCGCCGCGCTGGTCTGCCCGAACAGGTTCGAGCTACCGCCGATGAGGTCGTCCTGACCGAGCCCGCCGAAGATCACGTCGTTGCCGCCGTTACCCTCGATGTGGTCGTCGCCGTCGGTCGTGGACTCGGCGACCGGCGTGACGACGAGTGTTCCGTCGGCCGCGCGGACCACACCGAACGGAACGGCGGTCGAGCCATCACCCTGAAGCGTGTCGTTGCCGAGCTGGCCGAAGATCTCGTCGTTGCCGGCTCCGCCCGCGATCACGTCGTCGCCGAACGTGCCCGGCAGCGGGCTGTTCGAGACGTCGAGCAGGGTGATGTTGCGGTGCAAATGACCAGTCGGGTCGTTTTTCGCAACCGTGTTCGAGTTCACGTTCCCGTTCGCGTCGTAGATGGTCGCAGCGTTGAGGCCGACGAACCGCGGGTCGACCGAATCGAACCGGCGCCCGACGACCGCGTTGTCGCCGGCGATGACGTCCGTGCCTGAGCCGCCGTCGATGAGGTCGGCGCCGTCTTGCGCTCCGGCCACGTTGCTGCCGCCGACGAGGTCGTCGTCGCCGGTACCGCCGGTGATCGCGTCGTTGCCCTGCTGACCCATCACGACGTCGTCGCCGGCCCCGGCGTCGATCGTGTCGTTGTCGGTGTTGCCTTGCAGGTCGGCGTTCTGGGTCAGGATCGCGGTGTAGCTCAGCTTCCCGCCGAGCGCGGGGTCGAGCGCAGGCAGTTGCGATTCCGGAACGACCGGAACGTTCGGGTCGAGTGTGTTCACCCGGCCAGAGGCTCCGAAGACCAGGTCGTTGCCCGCGCCCGCAGAGACGGTGTCGTTGCCGGCACCACCGATGACGATGTCGCTGCCCGCACCGGTCGTGATCAGGTCGGCGCCGTCGGCGCTCGACTGGGTACTCGTCAGCGCGCCGATCTGGAAGGGTTGAGCGCCGAACGGCGCGTTCGCGTCGTAGCCGGCGATGGAAGTCAACTCGCCGCTATCGCCGAACACGATGCCCTGGCCGTCGCCGGTGTTGATGGTGTCGTTCCCCGCGCCGCCGAGAACGATGTCGTTGCCTGTACCGGTCGTGATGCTGTCGTTCCCGCCGGTGTTGACGTCGGTCGAAGAGACAACATCGATGTCCCGAGTGTCGCCGTCGCTGCCAACATAGTCGATGGAGCCGCGGTCGCCGAAGACGAGGTTGTTGCCTTCGCCGGCGGCGATCGTGTCGCTGCCGGCACCACCGAGGATCGCGTCGCCGCCGGCACCGGCCGTGAGCGTGTCGTTGCCGTCAGAGCTCGACGGGACGCTGCTCACGGAGCCGAGTTGGAACGGGTGGGCCGAGAAGGGCGCGGCCGCGTCGTAGCCGTCGGCCGAGGTCAAACTCCCACCGTCGCCGAAGACGATCCCCGTGCCGTCGCCGGACAAAATCGCATCTGCGCCGGCGCCACCGAGGACGATGTCGTTGCCGCTCCCGGTGGTGAGAGTGTCGTTGCCGCCGGTGTTCACGTCCGTCGAAGTGATGGCATCGATGTCCCGCGCGTCGACGTCGGTCGCGTAATCGATCCGGCCGAAGTCGCCGAAGACGATGTTGTTGCCATCGCCGGCGCTGATCACGTCGCCGCCGCCGCCGCCGCCGAGGACGATGTCGCGGCCCGTGCCGGTCGTGATGGTGTCGTTCCCGCCGTGCGCGGGGTCGGTCGCGGTGATCCGGCCGAGCGTAATCAAGTGACCGTCCAGCGGCGCCGCGAGGTTCGGCGTGCCGTTGACCGCCGCGGCCGAGAGGATCGCGCCGCCATCGCCGAAGACGATGTTGTTCGGGCCGCTGCCCGCGGTGATCGAGTCGTTACCCGAGCCGCCGAAGACGACGTTGCTGCGAGCGGTGTCGCTCAGGCCCACGGTGATGGTATCGTCGCCGCCCAGTTCCGGGTTGAGCGTGCCCATCGAGTCGATCGGCGAGGTCGCGTTGTTCGGCGTGCGGTTGACGTACCCGAAGTCGCCGAAGAGGAGGTTCTCGCCGCTCGCGTCGGTGATCGAATCGGCGCCCGCGCCGCCGAGAACCACGTCGTTGTCGGCCCCGCCGGTGATCGTGTCGCTGCCGCCGTCGGCCGCGTTGGTCGTTTCGATGCGGGTGACGTTGCCGTTCGTCAGGACGGGTAGCGTCCCGGCCGCGCGGCTGACGATGCCGTGATCGCCGAAGAGGATGTCGTGCCCGGCGTCGCCGGTGATCTGATCGTTGCCCGCCACGAGGGTATCGCCAGACGGGAAGATTAGCCCTTGCGCTGTCGGCACCGTCACAGTTCGTGTCACCAGATCGACGTTGATGCCGTCGTCGCCGTGGACGATGTCGGTGCCGGCTTGCCCGCTGAGAACGTCGGTGCCGGAGCCGCCGGCGATGAGGTCGTCGCCCTGGCTCCCGTAGATCGTGTCGTTCCCGCGACCGCCGTAGGCGATGATCCCGATCGCCGCGTTGCGGGCATCGATGATGTCGTTGCCCGGGTTCGCGAAGTGCGTGCCGTACGGCGAGGGCGTGCCGCCGGTGCCGGAGTACTCGCGACCGTCCTGCGCGGTGTCGCCGAAGAGAACGAGCGGCGACGTCGGGCCACCGCCGCCATTGACGGTGATCGTGTCGTTGCCGCCGCCGCCCTGGACGAGCGTGATCCCGCCCTGCACGCCGTCGGCGGTCAGCGTGCCGTTGACCGTGAAGGTGTCGTCGTTCGTGCCGAGCAGGATGTCCAGGATCTCGACATCGCTGTACGCGATGCCCGCCGTGTTCAGGCCGGTGATGCTCGTGCCGGTCAGCGTGCCGGTGTCCGCGGTCGTGCTCCGGTCGTTGAACACGGTCACGCGGTCGATCCCGGCGCGGTCATCGGCCGGCGGGGACGCGACCGCGAACGGGCCGGCATCCTGTTCGGTCGGCAGGATGAGCGCGGTGGCGATCGCGGGGACCGCGGAGTCGCCGTTGAAGCCCTCGACCGCGACCGGCCCCTCGATCGGGGCGGTCGTGTGTGTCGCCGCGGGCAGCGCGGTCGTTACGAGTCCCTGCACGACCGGCAGCGTCACGTCGCCGCTCACGTTCACCGCGTCGCTCCCGGCGCCGGCGACGAGCGTCGTGTTGACATCGTTCCGCGTGCCCAGCACGAAGAACGTGTCGTTGCCTTCCAGCGCGTTGACCGCGAGCGTCTCGGTGGCCCCGTGCGTCACGCTCATCCCGGCGCCGAACACACCCGTCGGAGTGATCGCGAAGGCGTCGTCGGTTTCGGTCCCCAGGATGACGGTACTGTCGTTCCCGGCGCCGCCGTCGATCGCGACCGGCGCGTTGAGGTTGTATCCGCCGCCCGGCAGCGCGAACGCCCGGAGGACGAACGTGTCGTTCCCGTCCTCGCCGGCGAGACCGAGTTCGGCCTTGTTGCTGTAAACCTGGAACGTGTCGTCGCCCGTGCCGCCGCGGACCTCGGTCGGGGCGCTGACGCCGCGGCTCAGATGGCCGCGGGTCGTCAGGATCGTGCTGAACTGATCGGCCGCGGCCACGTCGGTGGGCACACGCGCGCTACCGAACACCTGGCCGATCTGGAACGAGTCGTTGCCGGCGCCGCCGTCGATGGTGGTGGCGGTGCTGTTGTCGTCCCCGGCGACGTAGTCGTCTCCGCTCAGTGCGTTGACGAACAGGCCGTTGACGTTGGCGTCGTAGTTGATCCGCTCGACGCTGCCATCGAGCGTATGGTCCTGGGCCTGCGCGAGCGTCCCGTGGAGGAGGGCAACGAACGCCGGGTCATCGGCATCCGGGCGCCCGACGAGAGACGCCGCCTTGCGGAGCAGGAACAGGTCGGCCCCGGAGGTGCCGTTGACGGTGAGCGTGTCGGCGCCGTCGGCCGCCGCACCCGTATCGAGGACGTTAATCACGTAGTCGCTCGGCGCGGCGCTCTCGCTGCCGGTCGTGTTGACGAGGTAGGTGTCGGTGCCGGCCTGCCCGTCGAGGTCGAGCGTGTCGAGGCGGGAGACCGTACCAGACCCATCCGTGTACGGCCGCGCGGTGTTCATCGTCTGGAGCTGATTGACAGTAAACGTGTCCTGGCCGTCGTTCAGCGGCGCGGTACCGCCGGCGGGCGTCGGCGTGTTGCTGCCGTACGCGAAGGTCTGCCCGCCCAGCGCGGTCTGGTTGAACGTGAACGTGTCGTTGTCGCCGTTGCCGAAGAACGCGGTGCGGTCGGCCGCCCCCGAACCCGGCGTGATCGTGCCGCGCAGGTCCATTGTGGTCCCGGTGCCGGCGTCGGCGTTGCCGAAGTCACCGGCGACGGTGACGTTGTGACCCGCGGTGATCGTGCCGTTGTCCGGGGTGGTGACGTTGTCACCGACCTGGAGCAGCACGTTGTTGCCGGCGGTGATGTGCCCGCTTTGCGCGGGGAACGGTGCCGTCAGAACCGCGCCGCTCGCCAGCAGGTTCAGGTCTTGTCCCGCGGTCGCCTGATCCGGGACGGTGAGCCGCACGTCGCCGCTCGCCGAGGACGCGCCGAGTACGTTCAACCCGTTGGTAACCTCGGTGATGAAGACGCCGTCACTCGCCGCGGCGTACAGCCGGCCGGCGGTCGCGGTATCGATGAGGAGATCCTGACCCGCTTCGCCGATTCCGCCGCCGTTCGCGACGAGGTCGATATTGGCCGCGAGGACGTTCGCCGGGACGAAGCCGATTGTGCGGCGGTCGAGGATCGAGCCGTTCTGCGTTTCGAGCGCGACGTTCTGCGACGCGGAGAAGACCGCGTTGAGGCGCAGGTCGCCTTCGACCTCGCGAACGAAGACGGAGCCGGTCGCGACGGCCGTCAACACACCGGTGTGCCCGCCGTCGAGCAGGTCGGTTTCCAGCAGGTTGTTCGCGGCGCCGATCCCGGTGCTGCCGCCCGCGGTGTCGGCACTCAGGACGATGTCGGAGCCGCCCACGCGACCGGTGCCGCCCGCGCCGGCCCCGATGATGCCGCCGGGCGCGGTCAGCGTGACGTCGCTTGCGGTGGACGCGATTAGACCCACGCGCATGTCGCCGGACGGCTCGGTGAGCGTGACGAGGCCGTTGGTGTTGACGTCGATGTGGCCCGTGCCGGCGATGTCGGTGACGCCGGTGACGTTGACCCGCGTCGCGGTCGGGTCCGCGTCGGCCGCGTTCACGACGATGTTGCCGGTGCCGGCCGCGATCAGGCCGGCCGTGCCACCGGAACCGAAATTGTAGGTCGCGGCGATCGGGGTGGGGTTGGTGCCGTAGAAGCCCACGTCCTGTTGCGGCGGGGTGCCGTCGTCCGGGCGGAACTGGTTCGCGTAGAGGTTGTTCGGGCTGTCAATGCCGGGAAGCGGCAGGTCGTTGGGCGTGGTCACGCGGACCAGACCGGCGGAACCGGTGGTCGTTTCGCGCACTGCCCCCTGGAGAACCACGTCGGCGGTCCCGTTGCCGGTCAACCCGGCCCGGATCTGATCGACGGAGAACACGTGCGGGGTCGCGTTCGCGTCCGGGTCACGCAACCGGCCCTTGAGGTCGATGAAGTTGTCTGCGCCGGCTTGCGCCACGAGCCGGATGTCGCTGGCCGGAGCTTGCACCAGATCGACGTTGACGTGGTTCCGGTCGGTGCCGTTGTTGTCGTTGTCGGTCGCGTCCTGGTCGTACCCGATCGCGCCCAGCGCGGCGCTGAGCGTGAGGTCGCGGGTGCGGACGAGCGACGTGCGGTTGGTCCCGTCGGCGCCGGCACGCAGCTGGTCGCGGTCGGTGTACGAGACGATGTCGCCGGTGGTCGCGGTGATGACCGTCTCGCCGATCGGGTTCTCGATGGTGCCGGTCAGGACGACGTCCGGGGCGGCCGCGCCCGTTGCGGTGTTGGTGTTCGCGATGGTGACGACCGTGGGCACCGGGGCGCGCTTCAGGTCGAAGGTGAGCGAGACCGCGGGCGCCTGCAGATCGACCCACGGGTTGCTCCCGCCGGCCGGGTTGATGTTCCGGACGTACAGATCCTTCGTCGATTTGTTGATGATCGTCACTTCGGCGAACGTGTCGCTGAACAGGAACTCGGCCCGCTTGTCGGTCGCGCCGGGGTCGCCGGCGTCGGTGATGTTGACCGACCGCATCAGTACCTGCCCGCCGGGCGCGCCGACGATGTCGCCGATGACGATCCGATCGGGCGTGTTCTCGACCACCGTTACCCCGAGGTTGGTCTCGATGGTGCCGTCCTCGGCGATCACCAGCGTCGGCGCGCCGGGAAGGACGACCACGTCGGCGTCCCACCTGACGAACTCGGTGCCCGGATCGTCCCTGGCGGGGTCTTTCTCGATCATCGTCGGGTCACCGCCGAAGTCGATGAAGTCGGTGTCCCGCTCCGCGAACGCGGTCGCGTTCACGCCGCTGCGCGTGGTTTCGACGAACAGCGCCAGCGAGTCGTAGCCCGCGACGGTCGTTAGTGCTGTGGTGCCGGTTCGCGGCGCGGCGGTGACGCGACTATTGTCGGCCGTGGTCACCGTCGCATCGACGTCCGCGATCGCCTCGGCGGTGGAGTCCGTCGTGCCGAAGCCCGCGTCCGCGTCGGCCTTGGAGTGTGCCCGGACATCGACCGCGCCGGACCGCGCCCGCAGATCGACCCCGTGCCGGCCCGTCACCTCGGCCCCGCCGTCCAGGATCACCTGTGACTGGTGCGTCAGGTTGGCGCGGGCTTCCGCGTCGTTATCGGCGCCGAACCCGGCCGCGTGCGTGTCCGTGTCGGCGCTCAGCGCGAGCACCGACGGCTCCGTGAGCACCAGCACGGTGCGGCCCGTCACGGCCGCGTTCGCGCCGACGCGGGCCTCGGTGGTCGAGTTGCGGACGTTCGCGGTCGCGTCGCCGTCCGCGTTCACGCCGAACCCGCGGGCGTCGGCGTCGGCCCGCGCGGTGACGGTCCCGCCGACCGACGCCCAGATCGTGACATCCCCGCCCGCGGTGACGGTCGCGTTGGTGTCGATGTTCGCCCGGGTGTTGGGTGTCACCTCGGTGCGCGCCAGCGCCACGGCGCCGTCGATGAGGCCGCCGCCCTCGGCCTCGCTGGCGGAGCGAAGCGTGTTTGTATTCGACCCGCGAACGGTCACGTCGCCACCGGCCGTCACGGTGCCGCCGATCCGTGCCGTCGAGTTGTTGATGACGTCCACGCTGGTCTCGGCGTTCTTGACCGCGAGCAGCCCGCCGCTCACGTTGGTGACGAACGTCGAGGCACCGGTGACGGAATCGGCCGTCACGGTCACGTCGCCCGGCGCCGCCACGATACCGAGTGAAGCGGCCGTCACGTTCTGGGTGATGTTGACCGCCGAGATGTTGACGCCGATCGTTGCCAGGCCGCCGGAGGACGCGTTGGCGTAGGCGGAGCTGACGCCGTCGCCCAGCGCCCGGGCCGTCTGCGACAGCGGGACTCCGCCGGCGCCGAGGAACCGGTGCGTGCCGCCGGGGAGCGCCCCGGTCAGGTCGATGCGGAGCCGCTGCTCGCCCGACGAGGTGAGCAGATCGAGCCCCTCGGCCCCGACGAACTGGTTGCGAGTCGGGGCCGCCGGGTCCACCGCGGAGGTGAGGTCGATGGCCGCGCCGCCGGGCGTGAGGGCGAGCTTGAAGCTCGCGCCGGCGGCGTCGCGCACGTAGTACGTGCGCCCCGCTTCAAGCCCGCCGAGCGCCGGGTCGGACAGCGTGTGTGCGGTCACGGTGTCGGTCGGGTCCGAACTGATGTTCAGCGGCGTGACGGGCACCGGGTTCTCGCCGCCCTGGCCCACCGCGTGGAGGTAGCTGTCGGCGAGCCGGATCGCGTTGCCGTTGACGACGATGACGTAGTAGAGGCCGTTGTTGACGAGGCCGCCGATCGCCGGGCCACCGCTGACGCGATACCGCACCGCCTCACCGTTCTGGAAGTTGTGGCCCTCGGCGAAGTAGACGACGTTCGAGGTTGCGGCGTAGAGAACCGCGCCCGTGTCCGGGTCGGTCGCGACGTCGGTGCCGTCGAGTTGCACGTCCACGAGCGGCCCGGTGAAGGTCTTCGTCACGCCGTTGCGGTACGTCACCGCCTGACCGTTCGCGAAGGTGCTGCCCGGAGCCGTGATCGTGTCCGTGGTCATGTTTACGTTGGTGCGGGGCGAGAACGGCACCAGGGGCGTGCTCTGCGCCGCGCTCTGGGTCGCGAACAGCTTGATCGTCCGCTCGTCGATCTTGCGGACGTAGTATGTGGTGCCGACCTGGAGCGTCGTCGTGGTGCCGTCGGCGTTGCGGATCCCGACTGGCGCGTCACCGCCGTCGTAGACGACCGCGTCACCGGTCTCCAGGTTGTGCGGGCCGGTGAAGACGATGGTGTCGGTGTCGGCGTTCAGGCCGTAGGTGATGGTCCCGCCGGTCGTGGTCTGGGTGGAGCCGTTGAAGCGCACGCCGAGGATCAGATCGACCTGCGGCGGTGTGTTGGGGGGCGTCGAGACGCCCTCGACACGCAGGACGTAATAATCGCGGCCTTCGACCAGCCCGCCGATCGGGCTGCCGGACGCGTCGTACTGCACCACATCGCCGGGATGGAAGTCGAAGTTGCCGTAGCGGATCTTGTCGCCCGTGTCGTTGACGGCCGTGACCGCGTCGGTCGGTTGCTGGGTCGATGGCGTCAGCGCCTTGCGCTGCGCCTTCACCGTGACGTCGCCGGTCGGCCCGACCAGATCGACCCGCGCGCCGCTCTCGATGGTCGCGCTCGCGGTCGGGGTGACGATACTCGTGGCGTGTGAGACGCCCGCGGTGATGACGCCCCCGCCGTAGCCCTTCGCCGTGGCGTCCCCCTCGGCGAGGTAGTCGGTCTGCACCGTCAGGTTGCCCGTCAGGTCGATGTCCGCGCCGGTCGCGATCGTCGCGGCGGTCGTCGTGTTGACCGTCGCGTTCGCCACCGACCCGCGGCCGGTGAAAACCCCGCCCGACGCCGCGAGCGTGCGGACGTTCGCCGCCGCCTCGCCGTTGGCCGTCACGTCGAGCGAGTTGGCGTCCACGTTCGCGCCGGTGCCGATGCGCGCCTGAGTCTGCCCAGCGACGTTGCCTCGGGCCACCACCGCGCCGACCGCGACGGCCCCGAACGAGCCGCCGTCGGCCGAGACGGTCGCCTGCCACTGCGACTGGGCCGACACCGCGACGTCACCGTCGGCCGACACGGTCGCGTGATCGCCGATCTCGGCGCGAACGTAGGTCGTCCCCGAATTGCCGCCGAGCGTCACGTCGGTCACCCCCGCGGTGAACGCGAACAGCCCGCCCGCCAGCGCGATGCCCATCGGGTCACCGTCCTTGTACGGCTTCACGAACAGTTGGCTGTCGGCCGTCACCGCGACGCTGCCGACGCGGTCGTTCGCTCCCGCCCCGATCTGCGTGTGATCGCCGACCAGCGCCTCGGTCTTGCCGGTCGCGCTGGCGACCGTGATCGCCGCACCCAGCGCGCCGTCGAGCGCGACGGCGCCGGCCCCGGTTGCGAGTCGGAGGGTCTTGTTCGAGTCCGCGGCCACATTGACGTTGTCGAAGTTGGCGCCGCCGACCACAGCGCGCCCGGCCGAGGAGGTCGCTTCTTCGATGTTGCCGGCGCCGTTCACCCGCGCGCCGAGCAGGGCTCGCACGTCGCCGGTGTCGCGGACGACGGACACCGCCGAGCCGAGCGCGATGAACCCGCTCGCGGCCCCGGCGAACCCGAGCGCCTTGATGGTGGAATCGTGTTGCGCCTCGACCGTGAGGTCGCCGTCGCCGCCGACGCCGTTGATGGTCGTGCCTTGAGCGACGAACGCCGAGACGTCCGCGTCGATGTTGACGACCGCGATGCCGACCCCGATCCCGACGGCCGTGCCCAGCCCGGCCCCGCCGGTCAGAGTGGCGAGTTCGGTCTTCTGCCGCGCGCTGACGCCGACCGAACCGGCGTCGATGGTGGCCCCGGTGTCGATGGCCGCGGTGGTCCCGCTGGAGAGGCCGGTGGTGGCGTTCGTGGCGCTGTTCACCTTGCCCGCGGGCGAGCGGCTCGCGGCGCTATCGCGCCCCGCGTTGCCGAGGCCGACCGCGCCGGCGAGCAGCTGCTGGTCGGCGCCGGTCCCGGTGCTCGTGAGGTCGATGGCGCGGCCGTTCACCGCGTCCTGGTAGCTCGCGGCCAGCTTCACGGCCGTCGGGCTGACGACGATCACGAAGTAGGTCTTCCCGTCTTGCAGTCCGCCGACGCTCGCCCCGCCGCCGTTCGTATAGACGATCGCTTCACCGGTTTCGAGGTCGTGGGCCACGCCCAGGCCGACGGTGTCGGTGGCCGTGTTGACCGCGGCCGAACTGAACGCCGGAAGCGCGCCGGCGTCGGGTGCGGCGAAGTCGCCCACGAGACCCGCGACGGTGCCCTCGGCCGAGGAGACGACGTTGTCGCCGCCGGCGGCCAGCGCGTTGGAGCTTTGTGCCGCGCCGCCGTCCGGGGATCCGCCGTAATTGCTGTTGAAGTTGCCGCCGACCGAGTAAACACTGATCCCGCCGCCCAGACCGACGCCCCCGGCCGCCGCGGCAATCGTGTTGCTGCTCAGGTCGCGGTGCGCCAGGGCGTTGACGTCCACCGCGCCGTTGGCCCGCACCTTCGTCCCGGCGCCGCCGATCACCGCGGTCGTGTCGTTGCGGATGACGCCGACATCGACGCTCGCCCCCACACCAACGAGGCCCGCGCCGAGCGAACCGTCGATCGACAGCACGTCGAGTTCGTTGACCGCGGACACGTTGACCGACTGCTGCGCGTTCGCCGAACCGGCCGTGTTCTGGTTCACCTCCGCGCCGCCGGTGATGTGCGCGAGAGTGTCGGAGTCGATCACCTCGACGGACACCGCCCCGGCGATCCCCGCGAACAAGCCGGCCGCGCCGCTGGCGCCCAGGGCGAATACGTCCTCGCTCGACCGCGCCTGCACCGCGACACCGCAGAGGCTACCGGTCGGGAACGTCCCGTCGGCGTTCATCGCGCCGGTCGGGACGCCGTTGAGCAGCGCGCTGCCGTTGCCGTCGGCCTCGACGACCGCGCCGCCGCCGATGACCGCCTCGGTGTCCTTCGTGATGACGGTCACCGCGACCGCGCCCGCGCCGCCGCCGCCCGCGAAGCCCACGCCGACCGCGCCCGCGATGGCGTGCGTCGTCGTGTCGTCCTGAGCCGCGACGAGCACGTTCCCGCCCGCCTTCACCTGAACGTCGCCGCTGATCGCCGCGAGCGTGTTCGTGTCGATGACGACCACCGACGCCGAACCCGCGACGCCCACGCCGAGCGCTCCGGCCACCCCGGCGCCGACGGTGATGATTTGCTCCTGCGCGCGGGCTGCGACCTCGACGTCGCCGGCCGCGTTGACCACCGTCTCGAACGTGTCGCCGGTGTGAGCGTCGGTCGCGAAGTTGCTGTTCGAGCCGATGTAGGCCGCGGTGTCACCCAACAGAACCGGCACGGACGCCGCGCCGACGCCCGCGCCGCTACCCGACGCGCTCGCACCGGCCCCGACCACCACGCTCTCGTAGCTCCGCCCCGCAACCACGCGCACGGACTGCTCGGCCCCGGCGCCCGTGTTGTCGGCGTTGACGTCGGCCCCCGCGTCGATGTGCGCGCGGGTGTTGATCGTGTGGACGTTGACGGCACCCGCCACCTGTGCCGCGATGCTGCCCGCCACGCCCGCGGCACCGCCGGCGGTCGCGATGTCGTTGGTGCTCACCGCCGACACCACCACGCCCCTGGCGTTCGCGGTCTGAATATTGGTGCCGGGGCGGTTGCGGATCGCGTTCTCGTCGAAGTTGGAGTTGCTGATCTGCGGCACGCCGACGCCGACGACGGACGTCAGCGTGTGCCCGGAGGTCGGATCGCCCACGGCCGTCAGATCGATCGCCGCGCCGCCCGGTGTGGCGGAGAGTTTGAAGCTGTTCGCGTCGATCCGCTTGACGTAGTAGCGGCCGCCGCTCGTCAGCCCGCGGATCGGTTGCCCGGCCGCCGCGTACACCACTTCCTGCCCGTCGCCGAACCCGTGCGCCGGGGCGTGGATCGTGTCGGTCGCGGTGGTCACGTCATCCGTCTGGACATTCACGGTGCTGCTGGTCTGCTGCGCGTCGCTGGTCGTCGCGCCATCGGTGAACGCCCCGGTGTTCGCCTGGAACGCGCCGCGGTTGCCCTTCGCGGTCACCTGCGCGTCCGATGCGATGTACGACTCGGTGAGCTTGTTGATGACCGAGACACCGCCCGCAACTCCCACCGCAACGTTGCCGGCGGCGACCACGCTGCCCGCCACCGCGTCGATCTTGGTCGTGTCCTGCGCCTGGACGACGACGTTGCCTTCGGCGGACACGTTCGCGTTACCGCCGATGTGTGCGTCCGTGGTCAAATTGAGCGTCGAGACGCCCGCGGTGCTGCCCACGGCGACCCGGGCGCCGCCAGCGCCGGCGATCGACAGTGAGAGGGCGCGCTCGTCGGCCAGCGCCTGCACGATGACCGAGTCGTTCGCGGCGACGGTGGCGCCGACGCCGATGTCCGCGAGGGTCCGGATCGTTGCGACGCCGACGTCGGCCCCGACGCCCACACCGGCCCCGCCGCCGATGGCGAGCGAGCCGGCGGCGCCGACCAGAGCCAACTCGCTGGTCGCGACGACGTTGACGCTGCCGTCCGAGGTGACGCCCGCGCTCGCCGGGGCGCCGGCGCCCGGCGCCGAGATGTGCGCGTGGGTCGTGTCGTCGATCACGGTGACCGAGAACGAGCCGGCCACGGTGACATTGCCGCTCACCGCGCCGCCGACCGCGAACGCGGAGACGTCCTTGGGCGACTCGGCCTCGACCGACACGCCGCGGAGGCTCGCGCCGGCCGCGTCGGTGAAGAACGGCGTGCCCGGCTTCACATCGGCGAACACCGCGGCGCGGCCGTCGATGACCGCCTCGGTGGTGTTGACGACGGTGGTCTCGGTGATCGAGGCGCCGAACGCGTTGCTGGCGCTGGCCGCGATCTGCCCCGCGACCGCGCCGACGTGCGCCTTGTTCCGCGCCGTGACGCGGACGTTCCCGCCCGCGGCGATGTCCGAAACTCCCGTGACTCCCGCCTTGACGTTATCGACAATTACGCTGACCGTTGCGGAGCCCGCGAGGGCCGGATTCGTCGCAGCACCGAGGCTGACCGCGATCGCGTCGATGGACCCGGCCTCGTCGGCGATGACATTCACGCTGCCGATACCGCCGGTGGTCTCGACCGTCGAGGAGTCGATGGTCGCGGTGACGTCGTTGGCGATGTAGTTGGCGGAGATCGCCAGCCCGACGCCGGCGCCGCCCACGGAAATCGCCGCGCCGCCGGTGAGCGACTGGATACCGGAGCTGTCCCGCGCCACGACGGTCACGTCGCCGGCGGCTTCGACGGTCGAGGTCGAGATGTGGGCGTCGATGGTGTTGGTGATGCCGTTGATCGCCAGCGAGCCGCCGACGGCCGCGCCCGCCGTCCCCGCCGCACCGACCGCGGCCGAGACGATCTTCCCGTTCGGGCCGCCGCTCTCTTCCGTCGATTCCGCCGTCACGCTGACCGGACCCGTGACCCCCGTCAGGGTCGAATCCTCGATCTGCGCCCGCACGATGTTGGTCACCGAGTTCCAGCCCATCGAGCCGCCGAAGCCGGCGGTCCGGAACCCGATGCCCAGCGCACCACCGACCGCGAGCATCGTGGAATCGTCTTGCGCGTGAACCGCGACCGACGAAGCACCCGTCAGCGTGGTGCCGGTGATCTCGGCGTGAACGTCGTTCGAGATCAGGTTCGTGCCCTGTGTGAACGCGACCCCGACTTGCCGCGCGGCGGCGACCGCGATCCCGGTGGCGACCAGCGTGTTGTCGTTCTTCGCGGTGACCGACACCGCGCCGGCTGCATCGAGCGTCGAGTCGGCGATACTCGCGCGGGTGTCGCCGTCGATCTGGTTGAAGCCGATCGAGGCCCCGACGCCGGCGCCACCGCCCACGGCGATCCCACCGCCGAACGCGTAGACACCGGCGCTGTCCGTCGCGCTCACCTCGACGTCGCCGGCGGTGCCCTGGACGTCGTCGAGGTAGGCTTCGGTGGTGTTGATGAGCCGGTTGACCGACACCGACCCCGCGGCGTTGAACCCGGTCGCGGTGGTGCTGCCGGCCCCGCCCGCGGCGACCGACACCAACCCGCCGGTCTGTGCGGCGCTGACGTCAACCGACCCGGTGTCGAGCGTCGTGTTGGCGATGACGGCGCGTGTGTCGGTGTTGAGGTTGTTCAGGCTGAACGCGCCGCCGAGCGTGTTGCCGGCCCCGATTCCGAACACCGCGGCCACACTGCCCGCGGCCGCGACGTGGAACTTCGCGTTCTCGGCCGTGACCGAAACGTCACCGGCGGGCAGCGTCCCGGCGTCGGTGATCGACGCTACGGCAACATCGTCGGCCAGATTGATCGCGACCGCCCCCGCGACGCCGATTCCGCTCTTGCTCGCGCCCCCCTGGGTGGCCGCCTTGCCGAAATCCGACGGCCGGGCCGCGGTGCTCGCGGAGTCGTCCATCGGCGATCCCGGCTCCGGCGCCTCCGGCGTGCTCGGACCGCTCTCGCCCACGGCCGCGGCCAGCGCGAAGCTGCCGACGAACCCCTCGTTCTTCGCCGCGACCTGAACCGCGCCGCCTACTGAGATTGAACCGGTTGTACTGTCTGTGTCAAACTCAGTGGAATTGCCGATCACCGCGCGCGTGTCGCGCACGGTGCGGTTGATGGCGATGGAGGCGCCGACCCCGGCGCCCTCGCCCACGCCCACGCCGCCGGCGATGTTCAGGAGCATCGTGTCGTCGGTCGCGCGGACGACCAGGCTCTTGCCCGTGTCGGTCGTGCCGTCCATCACGTGCGCGGTCCCGACCGTCACGTTCGCCCCGTCGTCGATCTTGGCGAGCGTCGCGTTCTCGGCCTGGAGGTAGGTGACGGCGCCGTTGAACGCGACTTCCTCGGCCGCCCCGCCGGATGCCGCGATCGCGATTCCCAGCACCTCGTTCGTCGCGTCCACTTTCAGGCTGTCGGCGCTGACGGTGGCGCCGTCGCGGATCTCCGCGGTGACGGTGTTGTCGTAGAAGATGGCCTGGGCGCTCACGCCGATCGCGCCCTCGCCCTCGCTCCCAAACCCCGGGTTCTGGGGGTTGATGGTCATCTGTCGGACGGAGACCGCGCCGGGGGGCGAGTTCGGCGTCGGCGGGCCGGGGAGTTCCACGTTGCCGCCGAAGTGCAGCCCCTCGTTGACGCTCCGCGCCTCGACGCTCACGTTCTGGGTGCCGGGCCGGTCGCGGAACGCGGGGTCTTGATTGACCGCGGCGCCGGGCGCGATGTACGCCTCGGCGGTGTGGTTGAGGAACAGGATCGTCGCGGCGCCGGCCACCGCGGTCTCGTCGGCGACCGAACTCGCCTGGCTCCACGAGTTGAACGCCTTGTCGATGCCGAAGTTTTCCGACAGCACGTTGAACAGCGTGCCGGTGGCGCCTTTCGCCTTGAACAGGGCGGGGTTGCCGAGCCGCTCCCACCGGGAGACCTCGGTGAAGTCCTCGTTGGCGAGGTCCACGCTCGCCCCTTCCACGCGCCCGTACCGATACCACGAACCGATCTCGCCGCCCGCGGTGTGCCCCTCCGACACCTCGACGATGTCGCCGAACTGGAGGGCCTGCACCCCTTCGTTGCTCGTGTGGGCCGCCTCCTGGAACGCGACGGTCAGGTAGCTCAGTTCGATCTCGTTGAGGGTCTCGGCCTTGACGGTCAGGTCGGCGGCGGCATCGACCTCGGCCCCGGTGTTGATGTACGCGCGCGCGTCGTTGGTGTACCGGCCGAAGGCGACCGCCACCGCGCCGGCGAAGGTGGTCTCGTTGGGATCGTACTGACCCTCGCGCGTCTCCGTCGGCGGCTCCTGGATCTTCGCCGAGGCGGTGACGTCCGGCGGGTTCGAGATCCGGGCGTTGACCGTGATCGAGCCGCCCGCCTCGACGTTGCCGCGGTCGTCACCGGGCTGGTCGGGCCGGTCCACGCCGTCGCCGATCCGCGCCTCCACGATGTTCGTATCGATCACCACCGCGGCGCTGCCCGCGGCGTCGAACGACAACTGCTTGCCGGGCTCGCTCTGGTACACTTTCGCGATGGCCGGCATGACGTACTTGTTCTTGAGCAGCCCGAGCGCGGCGCCGATCGTGTCGTCCACCAGCTCGCCGGTCAGGTCCGTGTTCACGCCCGCGAGCGCGTGGACGCCGCTCGTGTGACCCAGGAACCCGGGGATGATGATCTTCTTCTGGAGCGCGTTGACGATGACGTCGCCCCCGACCCGCGCGTCCCCGTCGAGCCGTGCCCGGGTTTCGCCCTTCTCGACCGAGACGGCGACCGCCAGACCCATGCTCCCCTCCTCGCCGGAGGTCGAGCGGGCGAGCGTGTAGTTCTGGTCCACCGTGTCGGCCTGGATGCTGAGGTCGCCGCCGATGTCGAGCCGGGCGGTGTCCCTGACATCGACCACCGTTTCGGAATAGAGGACCGAGACCGCGACCCCCGGCGTGGCCTCGTACAGGGCCGAGGCCGAGGCTTCCGCGACGATCTTATTGGTGGTGCGCGCTTGCAGCGTGGCGTCGCCGGTGGTCGTGATGTCGCCGGCGACGGTCACCCGGGCTTGGGCGTTCGTTTGGGCGAAGGCCACGGCCGTGATGAAGCTGAACGGCTCGGCCGCGGCGTACGCAAACGCGGCGGCCACGGCGTCGAGGCTCGCGCCGGTGACGGACGAGTCCTTGTCGATGGTGATGGCGGCCGACGCCTTGGAAATCGCGACGCCCGCGGTGATGCTGAGGTTATCGACGAGCCCGCCGACAGTTTCGGCGAGCAGTTCCGCGGTCGAAAGCCCGTCCTCGTCGGAGAACACCCGCTCGTTGTTGCTGGTCGCGAAGAACGTGATGTCCTTGCCCCGGACCTCGGCCCCGTCGAGCCGGATCGATGTTCGCGTGTCTTCGAGGTCCACGAACAGATCGAACCCGCCGATCTGATCGGCCTCGATGCTGATGTCGCCGGAAGTGGCCGCACCGCCGACCGCGTCGGCCAGCAGCTTCGACTGCCGGCCCAGCGCCACGTCCGCGCCCGTGATGACGATGTTCCCGGCCGCGCCGACGGGGTTTCGCGTGGACAGCGTCGCCGCGCCGAGCGACCGCAGCGTGAGGACGAGGTCTTCGCCAGAACCGGGGTTCGCGAAGGTGACGGTGTCACCGATCGCGTACCCGTTGCCGAACGCGGTGGCCGTGAAAGTCACCCCACCGTCGGCATCAACCGTGATGTCGCCCACAATCCCCGTGCCGGAACCGCTCGTCGATGTCGCACTGACGCCGGTGTAGCTCGCGCCCGGCGTCCAGTCGGCCGGAGCGTTCTGATCGAAGGCGAAACCGGCGCTGACCGTCGCGGGGATATCGACGCTCCGGTCATCGACGGTCAGATCACCGCCACCGGTGTTCACGTTCCCGCTGAACGCAACCCGGCTGGCTTTGAACGTCAGGTCGCCGCCTTCGGTGTCGATCGAGGCGCCCTTCGCGACCTCGATCGCTTCGGCCGTGACGTTCAGGCCGCCGCCGTTCAGCGCCACCGGCTGAGAAAACACCACCTTGTCGATACCCTCCTCGTCCTCGTCGCCCTCGTCGTCCTGGTCCTCGATCGTCAGGTCCGCGGCGAACGCGGGGTCGAGCGACTCAACGGTGATGGTGTCGTCGCCGTCGAGCCCGTTGATGACGAGCGCGCCGGTCGGGTTGGCGAACTGCACCAGCTCGCCGGTCCCGGCGATCTCCATGCGCAGCGCGCCGGAGTCCGCGAGGTCGCGCACGATGATCGTGTCGTTGCCCGCGGTCCCGCTGTAGGTGAAGGTCTCGGCGGGCTGGTCGAACTGGATCGGCTCCATCCCGTCGTACCGAACCGTTTGCTCGTCGAGCGCGACGTTCCCCGACTGCGGCCCGGTCGCCTCGTGACTCACCGCGGAATAGCTGCCGGTGAACCGGACCGTGTCGTAGCCGCCGGCGCCGCCCTCGACCGTGCCGGTGACCCC
>CAZBXY010000012.1:0-52972 GCA_964495365.1 uncultured Frigoriglobus sp.
CCTCCTGCACCGGTTCCGCGAGCGGGTCGCGCAGGTACAGCTTCGCCGCGTCGGTGAGCAATCCGAGCCGCGAGCGGTTTAACGTGTCGTCGTAACCCGCGAACTCCATCGTGGAACCCAGTCGATAGCCGCTCGCGAACGGCGTGACCGCGACGCGGTGTTCCTCGAAGATCAGCGGATACGAAGGGCACACCGCGGGCCGCGGCATCGTGATCGAATAGCCCTTGCCCGGTTGAATTGGGATGCGGCAACCGAGTTCGGTGTTGAGGAGCGGCGTCCACGCGCCGGTGGCGACGACGAACTGATCCGCGGGGATGTCGCCGGCGGTCGCGCGGACCGCGGTCGCCGTGCCGTTGGTCTTGGCGAACCCGCTCACGGCGCAGTTCTCGCGAATCTCGACCCCGAGCGCGAGCAACACGCGCTTCAGTTCGCTCATCAGTCGGTCGGGGCGTAAGTGCGCGTCGGACTGGTAGAGGTAGCCGCCAGCGAGGCCGGGTTTGAGTGCCGGTTCGAGCGCCGCGAGTTCCGCAGAGTCGAACCGCTTCGCAGGCAGCGCGAACTCGCGCCGCAGCAGTTCGTCGGTGTGCGCGTAATGCTCGAAGTGCTTCGGCGTCTGGAAGACGAACAGCAACCCCTTCGTTTCCCACTCGCACTCGAGTTGCTCGGCGCGGATGAGTTCGTCGAAGAGAGCGCGGGACGAGTTGAGCAGCGACTGAATCGCGTGCCCGGACGCGAGCATGTCGCGGGCGTTGCACTTTCGCGCAAAGCCGAGGAACCAACCGAGGTTCGCGAGCGCCACCCGCGGCCGGACCTTGAGCGGGGAGTTGCGACTGAACAGCGTCTTCATCGTGGACCAGACCGCGCCGGGTGCCGCGAACGGCAGCACGTGGCTGGGGCACACGTACCCGCAGTTGGCGTGCGAGCAGCCCGCGCCGAACTTCGCGCGATCAACGATCGTGACCGAGTGGCCCGCTTTGGCGAGGTAGTACGCGCTGCACGCGCCCACGACCCCGCCGCCCACGACTACTACGCGCTTCGGCATGAGTGGCTTTCTCTTCGTGGCACAGGCTGGAAAGCCTGTGCCACAAGAAGACCGATCACCGCATTCAGTTCTTCGGCTTGGGGGTCGTCAGCAGCGGCAGGTCGTCGGTGCGGAACGGCGACGCTGGCAGCCCTTCCTTGTTGAAGAAGTTCAGCGTCGGGTTGGCGAAGTTCACCCACCCGAAGCGCACCATCGTCGGCTCCGGCACCATCTCGCTACTCACCACCACCGTGTCGCCCTTGATCATTGCCTTCGCCGGGACGAACTTCCCGTCCTTACCGGCGATCGTGAACCCGACCAAGTCGCCGCCCTTGGCCACCAGCCCGCCGCCGACGTGATCGAACGTCAGTGTCGCGGCGCCGCCGGCGAACTTCGCGTCCTTGTAGACCGGGCCGAGGTACTCGACCTTCTCGCCGTAGGCCAGCGCACGAGCGTTGAGCGCCAACCGCGCGCCCACCACGTCCTTCTGCGGCGGGTGGATGTCCGTTTCGTGCCCGGCGTCGGTAATCACCGCGATCCCGACCTTCGGCAGAACGGTCGTGGCGTGGCGCTGGGCGTCGCGCAGCTCGGCGTAATCGACACCGGCCGCGGGTCCGGTCGTTCCACCGCGGAACGGCGCCAGTTGCACGCCGACGAACGGCAGGTCGCTCTTCCACCGCGCGCGCCAGTCCTTGATCATCGTCGGGTAGAGCGTGCGGTACTCGTAGGCGCGCCCGGCGTTCGACTCGCCCTGATACCAGATCGCGCCCTTCACCGGGAAGTTCAGGATCGGGTGGATCATCGAGTTGTAGAGCGCGGTGGGCGAGTTCGGCGCGACCGGCTTCTTGTCCGTCTCGAACTGCTTCGCGACGGCGCGGGCACGGTCGGCGTAGTGCTTCAGGCTCGGTTCGGCGTCGAGCGCTTCAAGGCTCGTGTACGCCTCGCACGGCATCCCGCCCCAACTGTTGGCGATCACCCCCACCGGCACCTTGAGTTGCTTCTCCAGGTCGCGGGCGAAGTAGTACGCAACGGCCGAGAACTCCTGCACCGACGCTTGTTCGCATTCGAGCCACTTGCCGTAGTGAACCTTCGGACCTTCGCCCTTGGTGCCCTCGCGCGGGACGGTCACGACAGGGAAGTCGTACTGCGGGGTGGTCGCAGTGACCCGCTGGAGCGTCATCAGCCGGATGTTCGGGTTCTTCGCGTTGGCGGGCACGGTCTTGCTCTGGTCACCCATGTTGTTCCGCCAGAACTCCCACTGCATGTTCGACTGCCCGCAGCAGACCCACACCTCGCCGATGGCGACGTTCTTCATCTCGATGGTGTTCTTCGCACCCTGGAATTTGAGCGTGTACCCGGTGCCGGCCTGTCGCTTGCCGAACTTCACCTTCCAGTTGCCGTCCTTGTCGGCCGACGTGCCGACCGCATCGATGTCGGCGGAATTCGGCGTCTTGAGCGCCAGTTCCACCTTGATCGTTTCGTTCGGGTCGGCCTTCCCCCAGACGACGATCTCGGCGCCTTGTTGGAGCACCATGTTGTCGGAGAAGATCGGGTGCGGTTTGACATCGGCGCGGGCGGTGCCCAGCGCCAATACGCTCACCACGAAGGCGAGCAGTACGGCCTTGACCGGACGCATGGAAGGACTCCGGGTGTGGGAGGGAACGGAGCGGAAGGCTGGCAGCGACAGGGTAAACACGCGATGTGCGATCGGCAACGGGGCGAGCGAGATTCCGCGGCTTTCAAAGTAGTAGGCACACTCCGTGTGCCGTCGCTGCAAGAATGATGTCGCGACGGCACACGGAGTGTGCCTACTACTTTGAGGGGTCGAACTTGCCGCGGACCGGGGCGAAGTCGGGGTCGGTGGCGACCCAGCGGACGTTCTCGGCGCTGTTGAACTCGCCGAACTTGCGGGCCTGCTCCAGACACGCGACGGCTCTGCCCACCGCGGCCTCGGTGCGGGCGGTCTTGTCGTCCGGCGCGAGCGCGGGGTCGGCGCTGACGGCCCGCGCGATCAGGCACCAGATGCGCGCCAGGTCCAGCGCGATCCAGCCGGGCGGGGACCGCTTCGTCCACCCGTCGGCGGCGGCATGCGCGGCCTTCCAGTTGCCCGCGTACAGGTGCGACTGGCAGACGAACAGCTCGTGCCGGGGCCGGGCGCGCGGGTCCGGGTCTTCGAGTGCCAGCCTCGCCCACTCGGCCGCGGCCTTCTGGTGGCGGGCGGTCGCGTTGTACAGGTGCGCGCGGCCGATCGCCGCGACCGTGTACCCTTCCCACGCCACCCGGTTCGCCGGCGCGCGCCCGAGGACCGTTCGCGTCAGGTCGATCGCGCGATCGTACATGCGCTCGGCATCCGCCTGACGCCCGCGGTTCAGGAGGAAGTTGGCGTAAGTGGTGGTGGCGCCCGCCAGTTCCAGTGCCGGCTCGTCGGCGCCGGGGTCGCCGGCGTGAACGACCTCGATCGTTGCCAGCGCTTCGAGAAACCGCGGCTCGGCGCGCCCCGATTGCCCGCGGGCGGACATCAACTCGGCGTGCGCGAGGAGCGCCGCGGCCAGTTCGAAAGTTCGCCGCCGCTCGCCCGGGTGCGCGTCGCGGAGCCGCGTGCGGGTGGCGACCGCGTCGGCCGCGTGACGGTCGGCCTCGTCCCACTTGCGGAGCTGGACGAACTTCTGGGCAAGGGTCTGTTGCGCCGCGGCCAGCCCGGTGAGGTTGTCGGGCTGCGCGGCGTTCGCGCGGAGCAACTTCTCCGCGCGGTCGGCCTCGACCTCGCTCGCCCGGCGCCACTCCGCCATGTTGCCTTCGGTGCGGTACATGCTGGCGAGCTTGCCGTACGTCTCGACCGCCTGAAAGCGGAAGTCGAGGTTGGTCGGGGCGTCCGCGATGACCGCGTCGATGATCCGCCCGGCCTCCTGATAGCAAGCCTCGGCCTCGCGGAACCGGCGCGCGTTGGTCAGCGCGTTGCCGGCGTTCACCGTCGAGAACCCCTGGCGCGCGCGGACGCTGTGGTTCTCCGGTTCCAGCTTCGCCCACCGGCCGAACGCCTCGGCCGCCGCCTTGTATTCGGTCGCCGCCGCGAGGTTGTTCTGGTTCACGTACTCCAGGTAGCCGAGGAAGTGCGAGACGTCGCTCAGGTCGTCGAGCCACTCGCGCGTGTTCGGCGCGTGTGCGGCGACGGTGTCGCGGAACTGGCGCACCTGCTCGGTCAGCTTGAGTCGCGTGGCGCGGAAGTCGTCCTCGTTGAACCGCGGGTGCTTCGACAGCTCGCGCATACTGCCGCGGATCACCCACCTTGCGACCCGCAGATTATCTTCGGCCCGGTTGCGGGCGTCGTCGGCCGCGTCCTTCGCGCGGGCCGCGGCCTTCTGCTCGCGCTCGGCCTGCTGCCGGGCGGTGTGGGCCGACCCGAGCGCGGCGCGCAGCCCGTCGCGGGCCGATTCGGCTTCCACCCGCGCCGCCTCGGCCCCGGCCCGGGCCGTGCGCTCGTTCTCGGCGGTGCGCGACAGGGCCAGCGCCAGCCCGCCGGTGACCGCGCACCCGATCGTGGCGAGTACCAGGAACGCCGCGACCACCGGGTTGCGCCGGGTCCACCGCCACGCGCGCTCGACCGGACCGACCGGGTGCGCCGCGATCGGCGCCCCGCTGAGGAACCGGTCGAGGTCGTCGGCCGCGTCGCGCGCGGTCAGATACCGCCGCTGCGGGTCTTTTTCCAAACACTTGGCGACGATCACGGCGAGGTCGCGCGGCACTGACTCCACGAGCTTGCGTACCGCGACCGGTTCGACCCGCACGATCTGGTTCATCACGTCCGTCGGGTTCGGGCCGACGAACGGCGGGCGACCCGTGAGCATTTCATAGAGCACCGCGCCCAGCCCGTACACGTCCATGCCGGGGCCGGGCGGCTTCCCACGCACCTGTTCGGGCGCCATGTAGTTGGGCGTTCCGCACGCGACCCCGGTCGCGGTCAGGTCGGTGCCGCCGTTGAGCGCTTTGGCCAGCCCGAAATCGGTGACCTTCGGTGTCAGGGCGAGCGCGGCCGAGTGCGAACCCGACGGCAGGCGGTCGAAATCGAAATCGACGGCGGTCGGGAGCGCCCCGGAGGTGACAGCCCCGAACTCCGGGTGCGCGGGCACCACCGGGGCGAGCAGGATGTTCGCGGGCTTGAGGTCGCGGTGAACGATGCCCTGTTCGTGGGCGTGATGAACGGCCCGTGCGATCGCGGACACGAACCGGGCCGCGGTCCGCGGTTCGACCGGTTCACCGCCCTGCCACTTGCGGAGCGTGTCGCCCTCGACCAGTTCCAGGGCCATGTACGAGAACCCGGCGTGCTCGCCGATGTCGTACACCTGTACGATGTTCGGGTGGTGGAGCCTCGCGGCGGCCTCGGCCTCGACCCGGAACCGGGCCTTGTCTTCGGTGCTGGCGAGCGGGCCGCCGAGGATCACCTTCAGCGCCACGAGCCGGTTCAGGTTCCGCTGCCGGGCCTTGTAAACAACGCCCATCCCGCCGCGGCCGAGTTCGCCCAGAATCTCGTAGCCCGGGAACACCACCGGGCCCGAAATCGCCGGCCGGACCGGGGCGCGGTCGCTCACGAGTGTGAGCGGGAGCGGTTCAGCATCCGAAACGGCGGACTCGGGCGCGGGCCAGCGCTTGGTGGGTGCGGACATCGCCGCTCCGGTGGGCGAGTAGTGCGGTGAGTCCCAAACATAGCACCGAGAGAAATGAGAGGCGGAATGAGGCCGGGCGTGACTTCTTCGGGCGGGCGCGAACGTTCGCCGGCGGAGGTAAGAGGCGCGATACAGTACACTCTGGAATTTGCCCCGCGAGGACACCCGATGCCCGAACCGCCGTATTTCGCCGTGATTTTCACCTCGATCCGCCGCGAGCGGCCCGACGACGGGTACGGGGCGACGGCCGACCGCATGGAGGAACTGGCGCGCCAGCAGCCGGGGTTCCTGGGCGTCGAGTCCGCCCGCGGGGCTGACGGGCTGGGTATTACCATTTCGTACTGGCGCACGCTCGCCGACGTGGCCGCGTGGCGGGGCCACGCCGAACACCTCCTGGCCCAACAGCGCGGGCGCGACGAGTGGTACCAGTGGTACGCGCTGCGGGTGTGTCGCGTCGAGCGCGCGGCCGAGTTCACACGCCCGGAGGAACCCGCGTGACGCGCCTGACCACTGCTGTACTGGTGTTCGACGACGTGGAGGTGCTGGACTTCTGCGGACCGTTCGAGGTCTTCGGCGCGGCCCGCCGGGACGAGGCCCGCCGCCGTGAGGAGCCATCGCCGTTCGACGTGTTCACGGTCGCCGAGACCGACGCGCCGGTGACCGCGACCGGCGGGCTGCGCGTCCTCCCGAAACACACGTTCGACACCTGCCCGGCGCCGGACGTACTCGTCGTCCCCGGCGGGTGGGGCACGCGCCGCGAGGTGGACAACCCGCGGCTCATCGGGTGGATCGCGGACCGATCGAAGGGCGCGAAGCTGGTCACGTCCGTGTGTACCGGGTCGTTCCTGCTCGCCCACGCCGGGTTGCTCGCCGGCCGCCGGGCGACGACCCACTGGGCGTCGCTCGACCGGATGCGGGCGACGTTCCCCGATGTCACGGTGGAGGACCGACTCCAATGGGTTGAGGACGGCGCGGTGATGACCTCCGCGGGCATCGCGGCCGGGATCGACATGGCCGTCGTCGCGGTCGCCCGGTTGATCGGTGAACCGATCGCGCGGGCGACCGCCCGGCACATGGAGTACCCGTACCCGGAGACAGCAACGCGGCGCGTGTAAACGAGCAACGGCCGGGATGAACCCGGCCGTCGCGTGCGGATCATTCCGCGATCAGTACCGCACGATCATGTCGAACGCCGCGGTGAACAGGTCCGGCTTGCCCTCGAACGGGCGGCTCGTGTTGTTGTGGTCGTAGCGGACCGACGGGCGGAAGATCACGCTCCGCACCGGGGCGTAGGCCACCCCGTAGGTCACCTCGGTGTACAGGCCCTTCGACCCGGTGCGGAACCCCTTGGTGTCCTCGAACACCTCGGCGCGCAGGGTGCTCGTGACCTTGTCGTTGTGCTTGTAGATCAGGTAATTGGCGGCCCCGTACCACGTCGCCGACCCCGTAGCGCCACCGGGGAGCGGAGCGCCGTTGATGTGGGCGAACGCGGTATCCAGCACGTAGCTCAGCTTATCGGTGAAGTTGTGAGTGAACGTCATGCCGTAGTAGTTGTAGAACGGGAACGCGTCCTCGTTGTCGAACGTCGGGTCCGTGACCACAATGTTGAACAAAGCGTTCGACTTCCCCTCCTTCGGCGCCCACTTGAGTTGGCCGATGTAGGTCGGCCGACCCGCCGTACCGATGAAGTTGTCGCTGCCCGTCGCCAACCCGTTCGACACCGTCCAGGTGTCGTTCAGTTGGGTGGTCGCCCAGACGCCCGTGTGGGTGAACGGGTTGTACTGGAACATGTACGACCGCGTCAGAAACGGTGTCTCGGCCCCCTGAACCACTTCGTAACTACAGTGCGTGGCGAACCGGCCGACCCGTACGGTCGTACCCTTCGGTCCGAGGTTCGGCAGGAACGCTTCACCGTACAATTGGTAGATGTCCACCGGGTGGTAGTTCGGCAGCGCGCCGTTCCGCCCCGGCGGCTTGAGCTGGTTGTCGAGGAACCCGCGGGGGATCGTAAAGCGGGCGTCCGAGCCAACCAGGATGGAGTCCACCCGGAAACCCCACTGGAACTCGTCCTTCGACGTGTCCACTGTCTTGTAGATGCGCACGAAGTTCTGGTTGAACTGCCAGAAGTCGGCCCGGTCATTGAACGTGACCGGCAGGTTGTTCCGCTTCGCGGTGCTGAGGGTGTAGCTACCCTCAGCCCAGCCGTCGATGGTGATGCCCTTGTCGTTCAACCACCCGCCGAACCGCGTGGTGGAAAGAATCCGCATGAGCGCGTACGGTTCCGGCGCCGGCGGTTCGTCCTTCGCCTCTTCGCCGTTACCGTTACCGTTGCCGTTACCGTTACCGTTCGCTGACGGCATCCCCATCGGGGGCATCCCCATCCCGGGCATCGGGGGCATTCCCATGCCGGGCGGCATCACCATGCCGGGTTGCGGCTGGTAGGCGAGGCCGGGCAGCATCGTGGGCGGAGGCGAACCGCCCGGCTGGCCGGCCGCGAGAGCCGTTAACAAGATCATCGAGTTCATGGTCGTCCCTGACTGCTTGGGTCATCGTGAAAATCACCGCCCGCGATCTCGTCCGTGAGGTCGCGGCGCGGGGGAGTGGTCGGGTTCACACGGATATTGGGATCGACCACAGAGGATGCGAAATACGGCCCGAACCGGTCAATCCGGGCGGTCCGGTCGCCCGGAGTTCCGGTTATTCCGAACCTACCGGTCGGACTTCGCGGCAAAGCACACAATTCCGTTCACGCCGACAGAGCAGATTCCGGGCACACATGCCTAGATTTCGCGCAACTGGCCACAGTGCCTAAGAACGCATCGCACCCCGGAGCAGCGGTGCAAGTCCTTGTATTTGTGCGAGATGCGCAATTTGGTGAGTTTTCGCCCGCGTGGCATCAGCCGTGCAATTAGGCACTCGAATTCTTGCGCCACGGCTTTTTCCCCGCCAGCAACCGGATGCCGGCGGCCCGCCCCTACGAGTGCCTAATCCCAGGTGTGACATGCAAGTGAGTCGGTTTCTGCTAGCAGCTCTGTTACTCACGGGCTGTGCGCTGCTGCCCGGGAGCTGGGCACCGGTTCCCAGGGTGCAGGCACAGGACGAGAAGAAAGCCAAAGCGGACACGGAGGACGCCGAGAAGGCCATCGCGGAGCTGAAAAAGGCACTCGAAGCGACCAACAAGGCGCTCGAGAGCCTGAAAACCTCCACCGACACGAGCGCCAAGAACGCCGCCGCGAAGGCGGACGCCCTTCAAAAGGAACTCGACAAGCTCACCGCGGCCTCGAAGACCGCACTCACGAAGACCGACCTCGACGCGATCGCCAAAAAGGCCGAAGCGATCACGGCCGACATCGCAGCGCTGAAAGCCGCCGGCGGCGACCCGAAGGTCACGGCGGAGAAGCTCGCGGCGCTGGAGAAGAGCGCGGAGGAACTGAAGAAGACCGCCGGCGACGTGCCCGCGATCAAGACCGAGGTGCTCGACGACAAGGGCGGCGGCAAGGTCACGGTCGCCCGCCAGCGCGGCGATACGGCCTGGGTACTCGGGGCCAGCGCGCTGGTCCTGTTCATGGTGCCCGGACTGGCCCTCTTCTACGGCGGGATGGTCCGCCGCAAGAACGTACTCGCCACGATGATGCAGAGCATGGCGGCCCTGGCGGTTGTGGGCGTGTACTGGATCGCGGTGGGCTACGCGCTGGCGTTCGGCCCGTCGGTCATCAAGATCGACCTGTTCGGCGTCGAGAAGGGCGGGATCATCGGCTGGAGTTGGGATTTGCTGTTCCTCCGGGGTGTGGAACCGAACGTCTACCTCGGTGGGTACGACATCCCGGTTTACTTGCACGTGATGTTCCAGGGGATGTTCGCGATCATCACCCCGGCGCTCATCAGCGGGGCGATCGCCGAGCGCATCCGCTTCTGGCCGTTCTGCATCTTCATGCTGCTGTGGGTCACGTTCGTGTACTGCCCGCTGGCGCACATGGTGTGGGCGTTCGACTGGTTCGACCCGACCGTTCTGAGCGCCAAGCGCGGGGCCGCGGCGATCGGTCTGCTGGGCAAGATGGGCGCGCTGGATTTCGCCGGCGGGACGGTCGTTCACATCGCGGCCGGGATGGCGGGCCTCGCAGCGTGTCTGGTTCTGGGCAAGCGGCACGGCTACCCGCAGCAGGTCGCGCACCCCAACAGCATGGTGCTGACGCTCTTGGGCGCCGGCCTCTTGTGGTTCGGGTGGTTCGGGTTCAACGGCGGCAGCTCGCTGCGCGGCGACAACCTGGCAGTGTCGGCGTTCGCCGCGACCCAGGCCGCCGCGGCGGCGGCGGGGCTGGGCTGGATGCTGGTCGAGTGGCTCCACAAGGGCAAGCCGACGGCGCTGGGGCTGGCGTCGGGCATCGTGGCCGGGCTGGTCGCGGTCACGCCAGCGAGCGGGTTCGTGTACATGTGGGGCGGCGTGCTGATCGGGCTGGCCGCGGCGGTGTTGTGTTACCTCGCGGTCGCACTGAAGAACGTTCTCGGCTACGACGACTCGCTGGACGCGTTCGGCGTTCACGGGGTCGGCGGGTTCGTCGGCGCGGTCCTGACCGGTGTGTTCTGCTCGTCGATGGTCCAGTCGGCCAGCACGGACGGCCCGTTCGCGTACTCCGCGCACCGCGCGCGGCTGGAAGCGATCAAGAAGGACGACAATAAGTTGATTATCGAGGCGAAGGCCGAAGCCGAGAAGGCGGCCAAGGCGCTCGAAGAGGCCGAGGCGAAGCTCAAGGCCGCGTCCGAGACCGACAAGGCCGACGCCGAGAAGGCCAAGACCGAGGCCGAGGACGTGAAGAAGGACAAGGACGCCGCAGTTTCGTCGCTGGAACTGGAACTGAAGGTACTCCAGGATCTGGCCGACAAACAGGACGACAAGGCGAACAACGGGAAGGACAAGAAGTCCGGGATGTCGCAGGTGTTCATCCAACTCAAGGCCGCGGTGTTCTCGGTGGTGTTCGCGTTCGTCCTCAGCCTGGGGCTGGTGTTCCTGACGCAGGCGATCACCCTGGGCAACTTCAAGACCGACGAGGCCGGCGAGTCGGAGGGTCTGGACCGCACGGAACACGGCGAGGTCGGGTTCGACTTCAGCGCCGCGACCGAATCGGTCACGGTGGTCTCGGCCGAACCGCGGGCGGCGAGCGAGCCGCGCGGCAACGGCCGGTTCGAGGTGCAACTGACCGGGACCGACCCGAAGGAACTGATGAAGATCTGGTCCGGGCTGTGCCAGCCGAGCGAGAACCCGCCGGACAAGGACTTCCTGGCGGTGTACCCGTACGTGACGACGATCCGCGGCACCACGTTCCGCTGTCGCGGGGGCGACCCGGCGACGGTGGCCAAGAAGCTCGAAGCGCTGTTCACCCGGCACGCCGGCAAGGGCGTGGCCGCCAGCGCCCCGGTGGCACTGCACTAACCGACGGCGAACCCCGCCCGCAAGGGCGGGGGTGGCGGCAGGCGACGAACACCCCCGCCCTTGCGGGCGGGGTTCGCCTCACACTCACACTCACACTCACACCCACACTCACACTGCGAAGCTCATGAAACTCGTCGTCGCGATCATTCGGCCGGAGAAGCTCGAAGACGTTCAGAAGGCGCTCGCGGAGCGCGACGTGTACCTGATGACGGTCAGCGACGTCCGCGGGTGCGGCCGTCAGCGCGGGTACACCGAGGTGTACCGCGGGACGGAGGTCCGCATCCAACTCATCCCGAAACTGAAGCTCGAAATCGCCGTCAATGAGGCGTTCGTCGAGGCGACGGTCGAGGCGATCGTCCACGCGGCCCGCTCCGGCGATACCGGGAGCATCGGCGACGGCAAGATCTTCGTGCTGCCCCTGGAGGACTGCGTCCGCATCCGCACCGGCGAGCGTGGCTCGGAAGCGATCGGACCCTGACCCAGAAGACGACAGAAGAACAGCCGCACGATAAACGCAGTTAAAGACACGATTAAAGGCAAGAAACAAAGATCTGGAAAACACTTCTCTTCTGTCTGGATCGTGTCTTTGTCTGCGTTTATCGTGCGGCTATTCTTCGGCCTTTTGGATACCACCATGCCGCACCCGCTCGAACCCCTGTCCGCGGCCGAGGTCGGTCGCGCGGTCGCCGTCCTCGCCAGCGCCGGCAAGCTCACGCCCACGACCCGCGTCGTGAGCGTCATACTGAAGGAACCGCGAAAGGACGCGGTTCACGCCGGCGGCGGGTGGGCCGCGCTGCCGCGCGAGGCGGCGGCGGTGCTGTTCGACAACGCAACCAACTCGTGCTACGAAGCCGAACTGAACCTCACCACCGAGGCGCTCACCGCGCACCGGCACGTGCCCGGCGTTCAGCCGACGATGACGATCGACGAGCAGGTGGAGTGCGAGCAAGCGGTTCTCAACAGCCCGCTGTTCGCCGACGCGCTGAAGCGCCAGTACGGACTCACCGACACGCAACTGGTGATGGTGGACATCTGGAGCGCCGGGTATTACGGAAACGCCGAAGAGAAGGGAATGCGCCTGGCCCGGCCGCTGTGTTTCGTCCGTTCTGATCCCACCGATAACGGCTACGCCCGGCCCATCGAGGGGATCCGCCCGGTCGTCGATCTGAACGCGATGAGGGTGATCCGCGTCGAGGAGTTCGGCCCGTGGCCGCTGCCGCCGGGGTCGTGCAACTACGCGGCCGACCGCGTGACCGAGAAGCGGACCGACATCAAGCCGCTGGCGATCACCCAGCCCGACGGCACGGGTTTTTCGCTCGAAGGCAACTGCATTTCGTGGCAAAAATGGTCGCTCGTGATCGGCTTCAACGCCCGCGAGGGGCTGACGCTCCACCACATCCGCTACCGCGACCAGGGCCGCGACCGCTCGATCCTCTACCGCGCGTCGCTGACCGAAATGGTCGTGCCCTATGCGGACCCGAACCCGACGCAGGTGCGGAAGAATGCGTTCGACGTGGGCGAGTACGGGATGGGGATGTGCGCCAACAGCCTGCGCCTGGGGTGCGACTGCGTCGGACACATCGCGTACCTCGACGCGAACCTGTGTGACAGTCGCGGCAAGCCGCTGACGATCGAAAACGCGATCTGCATTCATGAGGAAGACTACGGCATCCTCTGGAAGCACACCGACCGGCGGCTCCCGAACGCGCCAGAAGTGCGCCGATCGCGCCGGCTCGTCATTTCGAGCGTTTCAACGGTGGAGAACTACGAGTACGGGTTCTTCTGGTACTTCTACCAGGACGGGAGCATCCAGTTCGAGATCAAGCTGACAGGCATCCTGTCGCTCGGCGCGGTGAACCCCGGCGAGAAGCCGCCGTTCGGGTCACTCGTCGCCCCGCAGGTGTACGCGCCGAACCACCAGCACTTCTTCAACGTCCGGCTCGACTTCGACCTCGACGGCACCAACAACACCGTCCAGCGAATCGACGTGGTGCCGGACCCGATCAACGAGAGCAACCCGTTTGAAAACGCCTTCCGCGCGCGGGCGACGACCCTGGAAACCGAGAAGCAGGCCCGCGGACACCTGAACCTCGAAACCGCGCGCACGTGGAAGATCGTCAACCCACGCGTGAAGAACGCGGTGGGCGAGCCGGTCGGGTACAAGTTCGTCCCCGGTGATAACAGTTTCCCCTTCGCTTCACCAAATGCCTGGTGGCGCAAGCGGGCCGGGTTCGTGAACCATCACGTCTGGGTGACACCGTTCGCCGAGGACGAGAAGTACGCCGCCGGCGATTACCCGAACCAGAGCACCGGCGGCGACGGTTTGGTGAAGTGGACCGAGGCGAATCTGCCGATCGTCGATACCGATGTGGTGTTCTGGTACACGTTCGGGCACACGCACATCCCGCGCCCGGAGGACTACCCGGTAATGCCCACCGCGTACATTGGCTTCATGCTCAAGCCCAACGGGTTCTTCGACCTCAACCCGGCCAACGACGTGCCGCCCTCCGAACCGAAGGCGAAGCCGGGGTGTTGTCACTGATCGCTCTTCGGGGCGGTCCGTTCGCTCCGCGAGCGGACCGCGAACACAGTGAGCGACCGAACGAACGCACGACCGATGTGCAAACCCAAAGAAATCGTGCCGCGGCGCGGCGACCGCTCGCTCCGCGAGCGGACCACCCCAAAGACCGGTTCCGATTCTTCCGCCTCCGATTTTGCCGAAAGTGCCGGAAGTGCGGCCCGGTGACTTGCACAATTCGGGTAAGCGGCTGAAGATAGGCGGTATCATCGGCCCGATCCTGGCTCCCGCACCGCCGCACCGTGAACGACATCGTCCGCGAGTTCCTGCTCGAAAGTCACGAGAACCTCGCACAGCTCGACCTCGACCTCGTCACCCTGGAGAAAGACCCGGGCGAGCGCGAGACGCTGGCGCGGGCGTTCCGCACGTTGCACACCGTCAAGGGCACCGCCGGGTTCCTCGGCCTCGCCAAGCTCCAGGCCGTCGGCCACGCGGCGGAAAACCTCCTCAGCCGGCTCCGCTCCGGCGACCTCACGTTCAACCCGGTGATCGCGACCGCGCTGCTCGGCGCCGTGGACGCGGTCCGCAAGATGCTCGCCGCGGTCGAAGCCACCGAGCGGGAGGGCGACGGCGACTATTCCGAAGTCATTGCCGAACTCGAACGATTGACGCGCGCCTCTGCGCCAGCGAAGCCGCACGCGCCTCCGCCGGCGCCACCCCTCCCTGCGCGGCCCGTCGTTGAAGCGCCGCCGGCCCCTCCCCCACCAGTTGCCCCGCCCATCGTCGCAGCGCCGCCGATCGCGCCGCCCGTCGCGCAGTCGGCGGTCGCCGACACCAGCATTCGCGTCGATGTCGGGTTGCTCGATCAACTCATGACGCTCGTGGGCGAACTCGTGCTGGCGCGAAACCAGATCGTGCAACTCAGCGCGACCCACGACGCGACCGCGTTTACCGGGCCGGTGCAGCGGCTCAACGTCCTCACCACCGAGCTTCAAACCGGGGTGATGAAGACGCGGATGCAGCCGATCGGGAGCGTGTGGACGAAGTTCCCGCGGCTCGTTCGCGATCTCGCTCTCGCGTGTGACAAGCGCGTGCGGCTCGAAATGGAAGGACAGGAGACCGAACTCGACCGCACCATCATCGAGGCGATCCGCGACCCGCTGACGCACGTGGTCCGCAACGCGGTCGATCACGGGATCGAGCCGCCGGGCGAACGGCGCACGGCGGGCAAGCCGGCCGAGGGGGTGCTTCTGCTCCGCGCCTTCCACGAGGGCGGAAAGGTGGCGATCGAGATCGCCGACGACGGCGCCGGGATCGACCCGCAGCGGGTGCGCGACAAGGCGCTCGCGGCGCAGGTCGTGACCCCCGAGCGCGCGGCGCGGATGACCGACCACGAGCTGCTCAACCTCGTGTTCCTGCCCGGGTTCTCGACGGCGGATCGGGTCACGCACTTCTCCGGCCGCGGCGTCGGCATGGACGTGGTGCGCACGAACGTCGAGAAGATCGGCGGCACGGTGGACATCGAGAGCCGCAAGGGCCGCGGGACCGCGATCAAGCTGAAGATCCCGCTCACGCTGGCGATCATCCCGGCGCTGACGGTCACCGCCGGCGGCGACCGGTACGCGATCCCGCAAGTGAACCTGATCGAGCTGCTGCGCCTCGAAGACGCGGAGGCCTGGGGCACCATCGAACACGTGTACGGGGCGCCCGTGTACCGGCTCCGGGGCGCTCTGTTGCCGCTCGTGTACCTCGACCGCGCGCTGGAAGTCGAACCGGTGTCCGCGTTCCGCGACTCGGTGAACGTGGTCGTCGTTCAGGCCGACGACCGGCGGTTCGGGCTGGTCGTGGACGACATTCACGACACGGAAGAAATCGTCGTCAAGCCGCTCCAGAAGTTGCTGAAGGGCAGCGGCGCGTTTTCCGGCGCGACGATCATGGGCGACGGCCGGGTGGCCCTGATCCTCGACGTGCAAGGGCTGGCCCACCGCGCCGGGTTGAACGCCGCCGCGCGCGAGGCGGAACCCGCCGACAGGGCCGCGGCGCCCGCCGGCGACCGACAGCGGCTGTTGCTGTTCGCGCCGGGCGCTGCGGGCCGCGGGCGCATGGCCGTTCCGGTGGACCACGTCGCCCGGCTGGAAGAAGTGCCGCGATCGGCGGTCGAGCGCGTCGGCGGGCGGGACGTGATCCAGTACCGCGGCGAG
This sequence comes from uncultured Frigoriglobus sp., assembly GCA_964495365.1. GTDB lineage: Bacteria > Planctomycetota > Planctomycetia > Gemmatales > Gemmataceae > Gemmata. The sequence goes on from CAZBXY010000012.1 coordinate 15,830, forward strand.
CTGCTGCCGCTGTTGCACGTGGCGCGGGCCTTGCGCACCGGCCCGCGCCGGCGCCGGACCGGCTCCGCGCCCGAAACGCCGCTCCAGGTGGTGGTGTACGCCCACGCCGGGCGCCGCGTCGGGTTGGTCGTCGGGCGCATCCTCGACATCGTGGACGAAACCGTCACGGTCCGATCGGACGCCGTGCGCCGCGGCGTGCTGTTCAACGCCGTGGTGCAGGACCGGGTTACTGAGATGCTGGACGTGGACGGATTGCTCGCGGACGCGGGGCAGATCGGGAACCACTAATCTCGTCTAGACCGGTGTGGAACCGAACGAGCTTCGTCGGCGGATCTTGGTTTTCAGCCCCGGAGGGGCGTCTGATGTTAGCCCGGGGTGCAGCGAACGAAGTGAGCGCAACCCCGGGACACACGCAGTGATAAGACCAAGCCCCGGAGGGGCGACAGAACGAACGGCGAAAGCTCTGTCGCCCTTCCCGAGCTTCATTCTATTTCGCTTGCGTTCCCGGGTTGCGCTCGCCTTCGGCTCGCTTCACCCCGGGCTAACATCGGTCGCCCCTCCGGGGCTGAATACACCGGATGCTCGGTGCCCTTGATACGAATGTTGCAGGCGATTGGTATTGTCGCGAAGACACCGAACCGATCCCAACCGGAGGGCCCGTGCCCGGCGAGCGCCAGTTCTGCACGTTCCACCTCGCGGACCACTACTTCGGCATCGACGTGCTGAAGGTCCAGGAGGTCGTCCTCGCGCGGGAGCTGACGCGGGTGCCGCTCGCGCCGGCGGCGGTACTCGGGCTGATGAACCTGCGCGGACAGATCGTCACCACGATCGACCTGCGGCGCCGGCTGGGGCTTCCCGACCGACCGGCCGACCGCGAGGCGGTCAACGTCGTCGTCCGCACCGACGACGGCCCGGTCGGGTTGGTGGTGGACGAGATCGGAGACGTCGTCGCGGCACCGGCGACCGTGTACGAAAACCTGCCGGAAACGCTCCGCGGGTTGTCCCGCGAGCTGATGCTCGGCGTGTACAAGCTCGACGGCCGGTTGCTCGTGGTACTCGACGTCGCGCGTACCGTCCACGCGCCGGGGGCCGGTACGGCCTGAACACGCACGCATTCGACAACGATCGCTTTCAAGAGACAATCCCGTGAAACCGACCCGGACCAACGGCCGCAAACAGATATCGGCCCACGACCTCGCCGAAATGACGAGCCGCCTCGCGGCCATCGACAAGTCCCACGCGGTCGTCGAGTTCGACCTGGACGGCACCATTCTTTCGGCCAACGACAACTTCCTGCGCCCGCTGGGGTACACGCTCGACGAGGTGAAGGGGCGGCACCACAACGTGTTCGTACCCGAGTCGGACCGGAACAGTCCGGTGTACCGGGAGTTCTGGGCGCGGCTGGCCCGCGGCGAGTTCCAGGCCGGCGAGTTCCGGCGCCTCGGCAAGGACGGGCGCGAGGTGTGGATCCAGGCCGCGTACAACCCGATCGCCGGCCCCGACGGGCGCCCGTTCAAGGTGGTCAAGTACGCGACCGACGTGACCGAACAGGTCCGCACCCGGCGCGACATGCACGCGCTCGTCGGGCAGATCACCGGCAGCGCGACGGCCCTGGCCGGGGCCGCCGACCGGCTCACCGCGGTCAGCGAGCACATGGCCGCCAACGCCGAGGAAACCGCCGCGCAAGCGGGCGTCGCGTCGGCCGCGGCCGAGGAGGTGAGCCGCAACGTCACCACGGTGGCGACCGGGACCGAGGAGATGGGCGCCAGTATCAAGGAGATCGCCAAGAGCGCCAACGAGGCCGCGCGGGTCGCCACCACCGCCGTCCGGGTGGCCGAGAAGACCAACGCCACCGTCGCCAAGCTCGGCGAGTCCAGCGCCGAGATCGGCAACGTCGTCAAGGTGATTACCTCGATCGCCCAACAAACCAACTTGCTGGCGCTGAACGCGACGATCGAGGCGGCCCGCGCCGGGGAGGCCGGCAAGGGTTTCGCGGTCGTCGCCAACGAGGTGAAGGAGCTGGCCAAGCAGACCGCCCGCGCGACGGAGGACATCAGCCGCAAGATCGAGGCCATTCAGGCCGACACCCGCGGCGCGGTCGAGGCGATCGGGCAGATCAGCAACATCATCAACCAGATCAACGACATCCAGAACACGATCGCCAGCGCCGTCGAGGAACAAACGGCCACGACCGGTGAGATCGGGCGCAGCATCGCCGAGGCCGCCCGTGGGAGCAGCGAGATCGCGCTGAACATCATCGGCGTCGCCCAGGCCGCTCGCGGCACGACGGAAGGGGCCAGCGACACCAAGCGGTCCGCGGACGAACTATCGCGGTTGGCCCTCGATCTTCAAAAACTCGTCGGTCAATTCGGGTCGTAGTCGGAGCCGACGGATCAGTTTCGGCGCGAAATTCTACGGTCCCGACGCATTCCGCGGCCCCGCCGGCGATCCGCAACACGTCAACCGACCGGTCCGGCTGACACGTGTTTGAAACACGTCCTACATCACAGCACCGGCCCGCCCCAACCCAAGTTCGCTCATGCACGCGCGCTCTCACGATCCGACCGGCGCCCCGGCCGCGGGCGCTTCGACCGTCGCCGGGGCGCCCCCGGACGGACCGCGGGGCGCGGGCCTGCGCGCGCTGGTGATCGACGACTCGCGCGCGATGCGGCTCATCATCGGCAAGATCCTCACCGAACTGGGTCTGGAGATCGTCGAGGCCGGCGACGGGCGCGAGGGGCTGGAGCGACTCGAACGGTCCGACTTCGATCTGGTGCTCGTGGACTGGAACATGCCGGTGATGAACGGGCTGGAATTCATCCGGGCCGTGCGGGCGCGGCGCGCGCACGACGCCCTGCGGCTGGTGATGGTGACGACCGAGACCGAGCAGGAGCAGGTGCTCCGGGCGCTCGACGCGGGGGCGAACGAGTACGTGATGAAGCCGTTCACGCGCGAGATCCTCGTTGCCAAACTCAGTCTGCTCGACGTCTTCGGAGACTGACCGTGTCGCGGACCCGCGTACTCGTCGTGGACGACTCGGCCGTGTTCCGCCGGATGGTGGTTCACGAGCTGTCCGCCGACCCGGCGCTGGAGGTCGTCGGCACCGCGGCCAACGGCAGGATCGCGGTCGCCAAGCTGCCGCAACTGGCGCCCGACCTGGTCGTTCTGGACGTCGAGATGCCCGAACTCGACGGACTGGCGACGCTCCGAGAGATCCGCAAAACGCACCCCCGGCTTCCGGTCGTCATGTTCAGCGCGCTGACCGAGCGCGGGGCCGAGGCGACGCTCGACGCGCTCGCGCTGGGGGCGACGAGCTACTTCACCAAGCCGCACACGAACGGGCTGGACGAGTCGCTGACCGTCATTCGCACCGGGCTGATCCCGGAGATCAAGGCGATCTGCGCGCGGGGTCCGGTCGTTGCGGGGTCGTCCGCGATCCGCCGGCTCGCCGCGCCGGGGTCGCAGTTGAGCCGGCCGCCGGTGCCGTTTGGGGCGCCCCCGTCGGGCATCCGCTCGCTGTCCGCCGGGCGCGTGGACGTGGTCGCTGTCGGCACTTCCACCGGCGGCCCGAACGCCCTCACCGACGTGTTCGAGTCCCTTCCGCCTGACCTGCCGGTGCCGGTGCTGATCGTCCAGCACATGCCGCCCACGTTCACCCGGTTGCTCGCCGAGCGGCTCACGGCGCGCGGAACCCTGCGCGCGGACGAAGCGCGATCCGGCACCGCCCTGGCGCCGGGGCGGGCGTGGATCGCGCCGGGCGACTTCCACCTGACCGTCTCGGGGACCGCCGCAGACACGCGCCTCAGTCTCAACCAGGACGCGCCGGAGAACTCGTGCCGCCCGGCGGCGGACGTGCTGTTCCGCTCGATCGCGCGCGTGTTCGGGCCGAACGCGCTCGCGGTGGTGATGACCGGAATGGGGCAGGACGGGTTCCGCGGGTGCGAGGCCGTGAAGGAGGCCGGCGGCCAGGTGATCGTGCAGGACGAAGCGACCTCCGTCGTGTGGGGGATGCCGGGGTTCGTGGCCCGCGCCGGGCTGGCCGACCGCGTGCTCCCGCTGGTACAAATCGGACCGGAGATCGTGCGCCGGGTGCGGCTCGGAAGGGGGGACGCCCGATGACCCCGGACGACTTCGCCTTCGTCAGCCGGCTGGTTCGCGACCGCAGCGCGATCGTGCTCGACGCGGGCAAAGAGTACCTGGTCGAAACACGGCTCGCGCCGCTCGCCCGGCAGCACCGGTTCGACTCCGTCGGCGAACTGATCGCCAAACTCCGCGCGCCGGGCAGCTCAGACCTGCGGGCGCGCGTGATCGAGGCGATGGTCACGACCGAGACCTCGTTCTTCCGCGACGTCGCGCCGTTCGAGAGCCTGCGCACCTCCGTACTTCCCGAACTGATCCAGGCCCGGGCCGATACCCGCGCGCTGCGGGTGTGGTCGGCTGCGTGCTCGACCGGTCAGGAGCCGTACAGCGTCGTGATCCTGCTGCGCGAACACTTCCCCGAACTCGCGCGGTGGCACGTGGACGTGCTCGCGACCGACCTCTCCGCCGACGCGCTCGCGCGGGCCCGCGCGGGTCGGTACACCCAGGCCGAAGTGAACCGCGGGCTGCCGGCCGCGGCGCTGGTGCGGCACTTCCGGCAGCACGGCCCCGACTGGCAGTTGAACGACGCGATCCGCCGCGCGGTCACGTTCCGCGAACTGAACCTGGTCCGCACGTGGCCCGCGCTGCCGAAGATGGACATCGTGTTTCTGCGGAACGTGATGATCTACTTCGACGTGGAAACGAAGCGCGCGATCCTGTCTCATGTCGCCCGCGTCTTGCGCCCGGGCGGGTGGCTGGTCCTCGGCGCGGCCGAGACGACGCTCAACCTGGACGACTCGTTTCAGCGCGTCGGGGCGCTGAAGGGCGGGTTCTACCAGCTCACCGGCGCCGCTTGCGGCGTCGCGGCAAGACGATGACACCTCGAGGTTCACCCTTGCCCTCACCCCCCCCAAACGAACTGCTCGCGCCGCTAACAGAAGCCGTCGCGCTCGCGCTGCGCGAGATGGCCGGTATCGGGTGCGCGCCGGGCGAAGCGCACGAAGCACCTCCGGCGGATCTGTGCGCCGTGCTTCCGGTCACGACTGCGGTCGGTGGTGGTTACCTCGCGCTCGCGCTGACCGAAGCGACCGCCGCACAACTCGCGCGCCGGATCCTGGCGCAGAACGAACACCTGGACGCCGCTTTGATCCGCGATTGTGCCGGTGAGTTGCTCAACGTCGTAGCCGGGCAGGCGAAAACGCTCCTCTTCGGCGCACCGTATCACTTCGTACTCAGGACGCCGCGCATCGAGAGCGCTGTGCCAACCGGTGCCGCGCTCGTAATCGCCTTCGTCAGCGAGGCCGGCCACTTCGCGCTGCACGCGAACCTGCCGGCGTGATGTTCACGTTGCCCCGCCGCGACGCACCTCCACCTTGTCGCCGTCCTGGATCATGATCGTGTGAGCGCGCTTGATGAACAACCCCGTCCCCGACACGCCGGGGATCGCGTGTAGCGCCCGGTCGAGCGCCGCGGCGTCCTTCAGCGGCCCGGTCTTGCAGTCGAGGATGTAGCCGCCGTTGTCGGTGATGTACGGCTTGCCGTCCTTCATCCGCTGCACCGGTTCGAGGCCCAACTTCGCAATCTGCCGGCTCGCTGGCGTGAGCGCGAACGTCACCACTTCGAGCGGGAGTTTGCCGCGCTCGCCGAGCGCCGAGACGGTCTTCCCCGGCCCGACCAGAATCACGAACTTCCGCGAGAACGCCGCAACGATCTTCTCGCGCAACAGCGCGCCGCCGTAGCCCTTGATGAGGTCGCCGGCGGGGTCCACCTCGTCCGCGCCGTCGAAGCAGATGTCGATCGCATCCACGTCGTCGAACGTGACGAGCGGGATGCCGAGCTTCGTTGCCAGCGCCGCGCTCGCGTCGGACGTGGGAATGCCGCGGATCGATAGCCCCGCCTTGACGCGCGCCCCGAGCGCCTCGATGAACTGGGTCGCGGCGCTGCCGGTGCCCAGCCCCACGATCATGTTCGGGGTGATGAGGTCGCACGCCTTCTGGGCGATGATGGTCGTATCGGGTGTCGGCATGGGTCGTCCTCTTGTAGTGAAGGTGGGGCGATTATCGACCACACACACACCAGATGCAACGCCTTCCTCGATTACTATACGCAAGTTCAAATTCGTCAAGATCCACTCAGGTGTCCAATCGTGGTCTTCGCGCCGAGTCGTCATCGAGTACACTGATACACCCGCCCTGCTCTTCCGATGTTCGGAGCCACAATGGACCGTCGCGCCTTCCTCGCCGCCCTGCCTGCTTGCGCCGTCGCGTCGCCGCTCTGTGGCGCCGACCCGCAACTCAAGATCGGGCCGAACGACTGGCCCTGGTGGCGCGGGCCGACCCGCGACGGAGTCGCGGCGGCGCAGAAGATCCCGCTGGAGTGGTCCGCGACGAAAAACGTGCAGTGGGAAGCTGACGTTCCCGGTCGCGGGCACGGCTCGGCGATCGTGGTTGGTGACCGGGTGTTTCTCGCGACGGCTGACGAGAAAGCCGAAATTCAAGGGCTGCTGTGCCTGGACCGCAAGACCGGCGAGAAACGGTGGCACGCGGAGGTTCATCGCGGCAACTTCGTGAAGGCCGGCATCAACGGGAAGGCGTCACACGCCTCTTCGACGCCCGCGTGCGACGGCGAGCGCGTCTACATCACCTTCCCGAACAGCGCAGCGATCCACGCCACCGCGCTCGACCTCAACGGCAAACCGGTGTGGCAAACGAAGGTGACCGAGTACACGCTCCACCAGGGGTTCGGCTCGTCGCCGGCGATCTACGGCCCGCTCCTGATCGTGATGGCCGACAATAAGGGCGATCACGGGTTGCTCGCCGCGTACAGCCGCGAGACCGGCAAGCCGGTGTGGACGCGGAAACGCCCGAAGGCGCCGAACTACTCGTCGCCGATCATCGTCCATGTCGGCGGGAAGGATCAACTTATCCAGATCGGTTGCGATCTCATCACGAGCCTCGACCCACTGACCGGCAAGGAGAACTGGGAACTGAAGGGCGCGACGACCGAGTGCGTAACCTCGACCGTGACCGACGGCAAGCACGTGTTCACGAGCGGCGGCTACCCGCGGAACCACGTCGCCGCGGTGAAGGCCGACGGCAGCGGGATCGCGTGGGACAACAAGACCCGCGTCTACGTCCCGTCGATGCTGATCCGCGACGGCCATCTATATGCGGTGATGGACGAGGGCAACGCGGTGTGCTGGAAGAGTGACACCGGGGCGGAGGTGTGGAAGGCGCGGCTCGGGGGGGCGTTCAGCGCCTCACCGGTGATGGTCGGCGACCACATTCTGGCGACCAACGAAGCGGGCAAAACGTTCGTTTTCAAACTGAATCCGAAGGAATTCGAGCTGGTCGGCGAGAACCAGCTCGGCCACGAGGTGTTCGCGACGCCCACCGTCTGCGGCGGGCGGATCTACCTGCGGGCCGCGGTGAAAGCGAACGGCGGGCGCCAGGAGAAACTGTTCTGTGTGGGGTGACGGTTGTGTTTGTTGTCTGTCTTGTTGTGGCACAGGCTTTCCAGCCTGTGTCCGCTGAGCTACACGGCACACAGGCTGGAAAGCCTGTGCCACAAGAAGGAAGAGACCGCTGAAGCGGGTCATTACAAACGCGGAGAATCTCCCATCGATTCCGCCCGCTCGCTCGTCTTACAATAAACTCTCGCGCCGATCCTCATCCGTTCGGAGGGTGTGTCGTGCTACAGCGTAACGTGGGACTGTTTCTCCTCTCTATCTTCGCCGTCATCGGGATCGGCGTTCCGCTAATCGCTCACCTCATTCCCACGACCGAGCCGAAGATCGGGTGCGATTTCCCCAGTCCGCGCGACGCTGCGGCGGCCGAACCGGTCAAGGCGGACGCCGATTCGTTCGGCTATTCCGCCGCGTTCGACACCGAACTCAAGAAGATCGGCCAGATCAGCACCCAGCAGTTCGCCGAACGCTACCCGGCCCCCAAATACCTCGGCAAGCTCTCGTTCGATCCGACGAGCGCGAAGTTCTTCGACAAGGTGAACGCGGAGAAGGTGAAGAAGCCCGAATTCAAGACGAAAGTGAAGGGATTCGACGGGAAGGAATACGAGCGCGTGACCCCGGCGCAAGAGCTGGCCGGTTACAAGCTCACCGACGCGGAACTGGCGAAGTTCAAGGCCAACGGGTTCGTCGTCACCGAGCGGCTCGGCGGGTACTCGTTCGGCGAGGTGTACTACGCCATCTACTCCCGCGACCTCCCGGTCTACATCTCGTCCGATTCAGTGCTGCACGCATGGCACCGCAGCTACGACGCGATGCTCGAAGAACTCGAACTGACGTACCTCATGGGGGCGCTCGACGCGATCCTCACCGGGATGCACGACGCGCTGCCGAAGGCCAACGACGCCTACGGCGCCGGGCAGATGAAGGACTCCGTGCGCGATGCGGATTACTTCCTCACCGTCGCACTGAGTTTGCTGAAGGACCGGATCGTGCCCTCGAAGCTCGGTCAGGACGAGCGCGTTCGCACGACGCTCGCCGCGGTCATCAAAGAGCAGATGCACGATTTCGAGTTGTTCGGGCGCGCGCGGAAAATGGACTTCAGCCAGTTCAAGCCGCGCGGGCACTACGAGACGAACCCGGAACTGCGGAAGTACTTCAAGGCGATGATGTGGTGCGGGCGGACCGACCTCCGCATCGCCGGCGGGTACGACGCGACCGGGCAACTGTCGTCGCCGCGCGAGCTCGGCGCGTCGATGGTGCTGCTCGATCTGCTCCGGCGCGCCGACCAGCAAGAGGCGTGGCGCAAGTTCGACCGGTGCATCCAGACGTTCGTGGGCCGCACCGACTCCGCGACCTTCGACGACCTCGCGGGCGTCGCCGCGGCGGCCAAGATCGCCTCGCCGGCCGATCTCAAGACCGACGCCGACCTCAAGAAACTCACCGACGCAGTGCAGGCGTCCGAGGCCGGCAAGCAGGACGTGCGCGGCGACATTTACGTGAAACCGTTCCACGGGAATATCGTGCTCCCGCGATCATTCACCGTCTTGGGCCAGAAGTTCGTCATCGATAGTTGGGTGACCGCGAAGACTGTTTACCCTGACATCTCGTGGCAAGACGAATCGGTGCGCCGGCGTGTGCCGAGCGCGCTGGACGTGTCGTTCGCGGCGCTGGGAAACAACCACGTCGTACCGAACCTCGTGGAGCGAATCGAGGGCGGGTCGCACCGCTTCCGCGACCAGAAACCGTACCAACACAACCTCGCAGCGGTGCGCAACGTCATCGATGGCATCGACGCGAAGGCCTGGGACGACACGATCTACATGCAGTGGCTCAAGACGCTGCGTACCCTTTCCGCGCCCGCCGAAGAAAAGCTACCCGAGGTGATGCGAACACGCGAGTGGAGCATGAAACAGACAAACACGCAGCTCGCGTCGTGGACCCAACTGCGGCACGACACGATCCTGTACGTGAAGCAGTCGTACACCGGGGCGCCGGCGTGCTACTACCCGGCCGGGTTCGTCGAACCGGTGGTGCCGTTCTGGGCCGCGATGGACGCGATGGCGAGCCGCAGCGCGACGCTGCTCGAACAGACCCCGTTCCCGGACAACATGAAAGCCACACAGGCGAAGCAGGTGAAGTTCTTCCGCGACTTCGCCACACAGATGGGCAAGATTCGCGCGGTCGCGGAGAAGCAGCTCGAGCAGAAGGAGCTTTCCGGTGACGAAAAGAAGGTTCTGGAAGACGTGATGCAGATCGGCCACGAGCGGTGGGGCAGCGGCAGCCGCCCCGCGTACACCGGGTGGTATCCGGCGCTGTTCTACCACGGCGCGAAGGACTGCGTGAAGTGGGACGCGCTCGTCGCGGACGTTCACACCAACCCGCCGGCCCCGCCGCACGGCGACCCCGGGTGTGTGCTGCACCAGGGCGTCGGGAACGTCGATATGCTCGTCATCACGATCGACAACGGCAAGGATCTCGTGACGTACTGCGGCCCGACGCTCAGCCACTACGAGTTCGAAACACCCAACGCAGTGCGCCGCACCGACAAGGAATGGAAGACGGAGCTGCTCGACGGCAAGGCGCCGGCGCGCCCGGACTGGACCCGCGGGTATCTCATTCCCATGACCGAGCGCAAGCAGATCGACCAGTACCAGCGCGCGCGATTGCTCTCGGACGATTGAGGTTTCGATTTGAAATTGAGCCGCGACCGGGAGGGAGCGGCCGTTCGCTTACGGAGTCGGTGGCCGGCCCGCTCCCTCCCGGTCGCGGCTCAATTTCAAATGTCGCGGCTCACTTTTTGAGTCATTGAAGGGCCGCGTATCCGTACACGAGCGCGATGAACGCGAACAGCACCGTGAGGGTGTGATAGCCGGCGGTGAGCCACCACGCGGTCAGGTGCGGTTTGGCGTCCAGCACCGCTTGCAGCGACAACCGGATGCCCCAGAACAGCGCGCCGTAGATACACACGGCGCGCGCCAACCTCGACCCGCCAGCGAGTTCGTCCGCGCAGGTGAGGCTGATCGTTCCGAGGGTGATGATCCCCATCACCACATACCCACCATACGTCCAGTAAAGCTGCCGGTGCAAGGTCGGTAGTCCCGCGAGATCCTCTTTGAACTTCAGCTTGAACGGGACCAGACTCGACGCGATCAGGATCGACAACTGCGCCGCGCCCGCGACGCGGATCACATCGGCCAGCGAAACGTTCATCGCCCTTCCTCCCTCACGCCCCGATCGCATCCAGAAACGGCAACACCACTTCGCGTGCGAACGGCGGATGAAACAGCCCGCACGCCGGGCCGAGTACCACGACCGCCGTGAACACGCGCCCGCGCCATCCCGCGCCGAGGCCGAGCTGCTTGGCGAACTTCGTGCGCTCGGCGAGTAGCGCGGCGCCTTGCAGCACGAAATACAGCGTCGGGGCACCGTACCACGCGCCAGGCGGAAGCGAAATGACCAGGTCGTGAACGACCCCGCTAAAGAGGAACACCGCGACGAGACCCGCGCGGGCGTTCCAGCGGGCCGTGACCGGGCGGAACAGGAACCGGTGTGTGAGGTCGCGGAACGCGAGGTTCCACCGCTTTGACCAGAACTCGCTCACGCTTTCGGCCAGTAGCGGCCAGTTCATGAGCGGTTTGGCATCCACGCCGGCGGCGCGCCACGCACAACTCAGCACGTGAAACAGCCCGAAGTGCAACACGAACACGACACCCGTCATCCCGACCCACGCCCGCGCGTAGTCGTGCGGCACGAGCGGCGAGATTCCCCACACGAGTACCGCTCCGAAGCCGATCTTCAGGAACGCGAACACCCACTCCCCGGTTCCGGGCCGCGATTCACACGGGCGCGGGTCGAGGAACGATTTGGCGTCGAGTCCGGGCCAGAGGAACAGGTACGCGACGTGGCGCCACGCGGGCGCCGGCGGGGTGTTGCGCCACGTGAGCAGCTTCAGCGCGCCGAAGATGCCCGCGGCGAGCGCCCACATGACGATCCACGGCGGCAGTCCGGTGAGGGCGCTGAGCGGCGGCATGAATCCTCCGCAGAGCGAACCGCGAAGGCGCGGAGGAGACAACTTGCGACTTGAAATAGGGCCGCGACAATTGAAATAGAGCCGCGACCGGGAGGGAGCGGGCCAACCACCTTCGTTGTTAGTGGTTGGCCCGCTCCCTCCCGGTCGCGGCTCACTTCGGCACAACCTCGACCGCTCGGAATACCTTACTTCTTGTTCTTCACGTCCACCGGTTCGACACCCAGCAGCTTGCCGGTCTTGTCGGAGACGGTGTTCGCCAGAAGGCCGCTGGGATCACAGCCCGCGGCGACCGACACGATCTTGCCGCCCTTCGCGATGAGGAAGTTCGTCGGCATCGTCTTGGTCTGCCACACGTCCCAGCTCGCGCCCTTCGGGTCCACCGCGTACAGCACGTCGCCAAGTTTCTTCTCGGTCGCGTACTTCGCCATCTTCGCATCCGGCTCCTTGAACACGTACAGGCTGATGAGACCCTGACCCTTGTACGCCTCGTCGAGCTTCTGGAAGTACGCCAACTCCTTGTCGCACCCGGAGCAGCCGCACGTCAGGCGAACGAGGACCGGCCCCTTCGCGGTGAGGTCCGCGAGGTTCACCGTCTTGCCGGTCGCGTCCTTGATGACGAAGTCCGGGGCTTGCTCGCCGACTTTCACTTTCGCACGCGGCATCGGAGCCGGTTCGGTGGCGCTCGCGGACAGCGCCACGGCCGCGAGAAACAGAGCGGCGATTGCAAGACGAGTCATGGGGTACCTGCGGAAAGGGGATTGGGGTAGGATCGTAGCAGGAAACCGAGCTTACCACGGTTGTGGGCCGTGTGCCAGAACAATCGTCGTCGGAGATCAGGTCATGCGCTGTTGCCGTCTGTGTTTGATCGCCGCGCTGTTGGCCGCGCCGCTCGTCGCGGACGACAAGAAACCCGACCCGTTCGCCGGGTTCACCAACCCCAAGCCGATGACGCCAGCGGAGTCGCTTCGGGCGTTCGACGTGCCGCCCGGGTTCAAGGTGGAACTGGTCGCGAGCGAACCGCTCATCCGCTCGCCGGTGGCGATGGACTTCGACGAAAACGGCCGGCTCTTTGTCGCGGAGTTCCCCGAGTACAACCTGTATGCGCACCCGAACCCGCCGAAGGTCCGCGGGTGCATCAAGATGCTCGAATCGACGAAGAGTGACGGCAAATACGACAAGGTAACGGTTTACGCCGACGATCTCGATTCACCGGTCGCGGTCGCGTGTTGGGACGGCGGAATCTTCGTCGGCGTGGTGCCGGATTTGTGGTACTTCAAGGACACCGATGGCGACGGGAAGGCCGACATCAGGCGGAAGGTACTCACCGGGTTCGAGCGCGACAAGGCCGGCGAGGCGATGCTGAACTCGTTCCGCTGGGGGCCGGATAACCGCCTGCACATCGCAACGGGCCTCGCCGGCGGAAACCTCCGTCATGCCGACAAACCCAACGCGAAACCGGTCCTCGTCCGAAGGCAAAACATCCACTTTGATCCGCGAACGGAGCAGTTCGAGCCGACCAGCGGCGGCGGGCAACACGGGATGACGCTCGACGACTGGGGCGACACGTTCGTCTGCGATAACTCGAACCCGATCCTGCACCTCAGTTACGACGCTCGGTACGCGAACCGCAACCCGTTCGTGGTCGCCCCGTCGCCGGTGGTCGATATCAACGCCGCGGGGCGCTACCCGAACCTGCACAAGATCAGCCCGCCGGAGCCGTGGCGCGAGGCCCGCACGCGGTTGCGGAAGGACAAGCTCGTTCCCGGTTCCGACGAGGGCGGGCAGCCGTTCGGGTTCTTCACCGGAGCGACCGGCATCACGGTGTATCGCGGCGACGCGTTCCCGCCGGCGTATCGCGGTAACATCTTCGTCGGCGAAGTGGCGAACAACCTCGTATACCGCGCGAAACTCGAACCGAAGGCACTGGGCTGGACGGCAGTGCGCGCGGAGAAGGACCGCGAGTTCCTCGCCTCGAAGGACAACTGGTTCCGCCCGGTGCAGTTCGCCAACGGGCCGGACGGCGGCCTGTACGTGGTCGATATGTACCGCGAGCTGATCGAGGGCGCCGCGTTCCTCCCGCCGGAGGTGCTGAAGCACGTGGATGTCGCCGGCGGGGTCGATAAGGGGCGCATCTGGCGCATCGTCCCGGACAACTTCGAGCGCCCGAAGCCACCCCAACTCGGCAAGGCCACAACCGCGGAGCTTGTGGCGCTGCTCGAAAGCCCGAACGGCTGGACACGCGATACCGCCGCGCGGTTGCTGTACCAGCGACAGGACAAAGAGGCAGTTACAGCGCTTCAGAAGCTCGCGAAGGAGTCGAAATCGCCGCTCGCGCGGATGCACGCGCTGTATGCACTTCGCGGGATGCAGGCGGACGGATACGCGAACCTATTTGCGGCCCTAAAAGACACTGACCCCCGAGTGCGTGAACACGCGCTGCGTCTGATGGAAGGCGACGCTTGGATCAATCCAGACGTGAGTTTTCATCTCTGGATGCTTGAAGACGATCCCAGTCCCCGAGTGCGGTATCAACTCGCTTTTACTTACGGTACCCGTGGTTACGCGCTGAAGCTGGCTCGCCTCGTCCGCAAAGATGGTGAGAACGAACTGATGCGGTTCGCGGTTCTTTGTTGTCCGAAAGACTGCGACCGATTGTTCGCCGATCTTCTCGGCGATGCCAAGTACCGCGTGACCGCCGGCGGCAAAGCACTTCTGCTCCCGCTCGTGGCTCAAATAGCCTCTGCGAACCGCGCGAACGAAGTCGCAGCGGTTGTGAAGGCTATCAACGCGCTTCCGGAAGCGGAGAAAGCCCTCGCGCGCGAACTCGTTCAGGCGTTCGTGGCGAAACTGCCGCCGGCGGCGCGGGCCAAGCTCGGCGGGCTACTCACCGGCAAAGCGGGCGAAGTCCTCGCGGACCTCCTCTCTGGGGCCGTGAAGACCGCGGCCGACGAGAAGGCCGACCCCGCGGCCCGCGCGGAGGCGATTCGCACCCTCGCACTCACGCCGTTCGCGGACGCGAAGCCGGTGCTGGCGAAGTGCCTCAATGTTCAGCAACCGCAACCGGTGCAACTCGCAGCGCTCGAAACGCTCGCGAAGTACGATTCGGCCGAGGTTCCGCCGATGGTGCTCGCCGCGTGGCCCGCGATGAGTCCGAAGATTCGTGCCACCGCTATTGAAACGCTGCTGAGCCGGCCGGCATGGGTCGGGGCATTTCTCGACGCGGTGGAGAAGAAGGTTGTGCTGCCGACCGACCTTGACCCGGCCCGCGTGCAGTTGCTCGTGAAATCGCCGGACGAGAAGGTGAGTTCCCGCGCCGCAAAGCTGTTCGCCGCGAACGCCCCGTCCAAGCGTCAGGACGTGATCGCAAAATACCAGAAGGCGCTCGATCTGAAGGGCGATGTGGCGAAGGGCAAGATGGTGTTCAAGGAGTCTTGTGCATCCTGTCACAAACTCGAAGGCGTGGGCGAAGCGGTCGGCCCCGATCTCGCTTCGATCAAGAACCGCGGAACCGAGTCGGTGCTGACGAACATCCTCGACCCGAACCGCGAGGTACTCCCGCAGTATTACTCGTACCTGCTGACGACCAACGAGGACGTGATTATCAGCGGGATGATCGCAGCCGAGACCGCGAACACGGTGACGATCCGCAAGTCTGACGGCACGAGCGAAACGGTTCAGCGGGTGAACATTCAGTCGCTCCGCAGCACCGGCCTCTCCGCGATGCCCGAAGGGTTGGAGGAGAAGATCCCCTTGCAGGCGATGGCGGACCTGCTCGCGTACCTGAACTCGATCAAGTGACAGTGGGGCGGCTCCGTGCAGTTCCCGCGCCAACCCGATGCGCACAAATGTGTCGGTCGCATCGGGCCGGCCGCCGTTCGGGTCTTCAGCAATTCGCGTGTTCGCACGCGTCACGCGATCCGCAATCACACAACCGCCGGCGCTCCGTCCTCGCGGCGCGGGAGCGTCACGGGCGCCCGCCGGACTTCGGCACGGGGTCAGTCGCGCGGAACTCCTTCAGCCGCTTCTCGTACTTCTCGTACAGCCGCGTCTGCTTGTTCGTCGGCTCGTGGGGGCGGCCCTCGATGAACACCGACAGTACCTGCGTGGACACCTGCAACACGTCGCCGGTGGCGATGACGAGGTTCGCCCGCTTGCCGGCCTCGATCGTGCCCAGCTTGTCGGCCGCGCCCAGGATCTCCGCCGGGTACACCGTCACCGCCTTCAGCCCCTCCTCCGGCGGCAACCCGTAAGCGACCGCCATCGCGGCCTCGTAAGGCAGGTTCCGCGAGTTGCTCGCTTCCTTCGATCGCAGGCAGAACCGCACCCCGGCCGCGTGCAGCCTGGCCGCCGCGGTAAACGGCGCGTCGTATTTCTCGCCGATCTCACGCGGCAGGCTCATTACCGGACCGAGGATCACCGGCACGTCGCGGGCCTTCAGTTCCGCTGCGACCTTCCACGCCTCGATCCCGCCGCTGATGATCGGCTTCACCTTCAGTTCGTCGGCCAGTTTGAGGGCGCCGAGGATGTCGGCCTTGCGGTCGGCCGTGAACACCACCGGCCGCTCGCCGCGAACGTAAGGGATGAGCGATTCGAGCCGGGGGTTGGTCGGTGTGGCCGCACCCGCCTTCTTGGCCGCGTCGTAGCGGCGGACCGTCTCGAACAGTTCCCGCAGTTTATTGAGCTTCTCCTCACGGCGCGCCCGGGCGGTGCTGTCGCCGGTGTCGAACGCGACGTTCGGCCCGAACCCGCGCCCGAACGCCGGCGCCTCACTGGGGTACTCGATGTGCAGCACGACGCGGTCCATGACGACCATTTCGGCCGGCACCCAGCCGGCCAGGTTGATGAGCGCCCCCTGCCCCGGCATGAGCGAACCGGTGGGGCGAGTGAGGGCCGACAGAACGCCGTTCGCGCGCGTGACGGGGATCAGTTCCGAGTCCGGGTTGATGCCGATGCTCGCCCGCAGGTCGGGCTGGAAGTCGCCGCCGTCGCGCGAGTCGTTCGTCTCACGGGCGGAGTCGATCTCGACCAGCCCGAGTACGGTCCCGGCGTCGATCATCCCAGGGTAGAGGTGCAGCCCGGTGCAATCAACGACGCGGGCGCCGGCTGGCTCGTCGATGTTCTCTCCGGGGCGAATGACGCGGGCGATTTTCCCCGTTGCGGCGTCCACAACGACCGACCCGACGAACGCCGGCTTGCCGGGCTGGTGGATCGTGCCGTTGCGGAGGACGTAAATGCCCCGCGGCAACTCCGGGATGGCCGGGAACTTCACTGTGGGCACCGTCGGCTCGGCCTTCGCGGCCGTGAAGGGCACGAGTTTGTCCGCGCGCTGGAAGAACACTTCGCCTTCCACGAGGGTCATCTCGACCCGCGAGTAGGAGTTCAGCGGGTGGCCGTTGAAGATCGCCAGATCCGCGTCCTTGCCCACCTCGATCGTGCCGAGCCGGGCGTCGAGGCCGAGCTGCTTCGCCGGGTTCAGGGTGATTGTGTGCAGGGCCTCTTCGGGCGTGAACCCGCAGTACTTCACGAGCTTCGCGGCCTCCTGATAGAGGTGCCGCATCAGCTCGTTGTCGTCGGACTTCAGACACACCGGAACCCCCGCGTCCTTGAGGAGCCTGGCCCCGTAGGGAATTGCATCGAACGCCTCGATCTTGTACGCCCACCAGTCGGCGAACAGGCTGACGCTGGCGCCGTGCGCCGCGATCTCCGGGGCGACCTTGTACCCTTCGAGCACGTGCTGGAGCGACCGCACCTTCACCCCGAACCGCTCCGCGACGCGGAGCAGCATCAGGATTTCGTCCGAACGGTAGCAGTGCGAGTGAACGCGGAGGTCGCCGGCGAGTACGTCCACGAGCGCTTCCAGCCGCAGGTCGCGCCGCGGTTCGGGGAGCGGTTCACTCGTGCCCTTGCTGGCCTCGTAATCGCTCCACCGCTTGCGGTACGTCTGGGCCTCGGTGAAGGCGCGGACCAGCACCGCCTCGACGCCGAGCCGGCTGTTGGGGAACCGCCCGTCGGTGCGCTTGACGTTCTCGCCGAGCGCGAACTTCACCCCGCGCGGGGCATCGGCGAGGAGCATCTCGCGCGCGGATGTGCGGTACTTCATCTTGATGACCGCGTCCTGACCGCCGATCACGTTGGCACTGCCGTGGAGCAACCGGGCCGTGGTGACCCCACCGCCGAGCGCGCGGAAGATCTGCGGATCCTCGGATTCGATCACGTCGCGCACCCGCACCTCCGGCACCACCGACAGCGACGACTCGTTCACCCCGCCGCTGACGGCGAAGTGCGAGTGCGTGTCGATGATCCCGGCCATAACGAACATCCCGTCCGCCTCGATCACCGTGACGCCCTTGTCGCCGGTCAGGTCGGGGCCGATGGCGCGAATCTTCCCGCCGCGAACGAGGATGTCGGCCTTCGGATGGGTCTTCCCGGCACCGGTAATGACGGTCGCCCCGCGGATCAGCACGTCGCCACCGGTTTTGATCGCCGGTTTGCGGTCCGCTTCGGTTTCCGTGATCGCACGCTCGGCCGCGTCGAGCCAGGGGAACAGCGTGCGATAGAGGTCGCCGTTAATGGGCGCCGCGGTGCGGTCGGCCCCCGGACGCGCGCCACCGGGGAACGGCCCCTTCGGCGCGGGCGCCGGGGTCGGCGCCTTCGGAGCGGTGTCGGGATCAGTCATGGGCCGCGGGCGGTTGCCCTTCTTCGGTCCGGTCGGTTCGGTCGCGGCCGTCGCCGCGCCCGCTGGCGGGGCGTTCGCTTCCAGGTCGAAGCGCACCCCATCGGCGAACGCGACCTTGTACTTCGTCGCCGCGGCGTCGAAGTCGCCGTCGCACACAACGAGGTGTGCAGCGCGGCCCTTCGTGATGCGCCCGACTTGCGTGGCGACGCCGAGAATGTCCGCGGCGCCGCTCGTCAGCGCGCCGAGAGCCACATCGGCGGGCAGTCCCGCGGCGATCACCTTCCGCAGGTTCTCGCGGAACCGGGCGACCGCCAGCCCCTGCGTCGTGAACGCGATCTTCACCCCGGCCTTGTGCAGCACCGCCGCGCACTTCACCTCTTCTTGCCGCAGCCGCTCGCGGTCCTCGCGCACGCGGATCGGCAGATCGACTTCGCGCTCGGGGGCCGGGGCGAAATCGAGCCGCAGGACGACCGGCACTTTCTCCTTCGCCAGCCGATCGACCACTTTCCAGGCCGCGCGCCCGCCGACGATGATCGGCTGGAGCTTGAACTCCGCGGCGAAATCGAGCGCGCGGTGAATCTCGTCGGCCGAGTCCGCCTCAAACGCGACCGGAATCTTCCCGTCGAGAGCCGGCCAGAGCGCTTCGAGGCACGGGTCAGCCGCCGGGCGCTTCCCGGTCTTGCCGCGGGCCTCGTACGCGGCCCACTGCCGCTTGAGCCACCCGGCGTCGAGCAGCGTTTGCCGGCCGTGCGCGACGATCCCCATGAGCGCGGTCGGGTACTCCGGGCCGATCACGCGGCCGAACCTCGCGTGCATCGCAACGGGGGAGCGGAGGATCGCGTCGCGCGGAACCGCGCCGCTGAGGCTCACAAGCGCGCTCGTGCCCGAGAAGTAACCGCCGTCGGGCGTGACGAGGTGCGCGGTGAAGCCGACCTTGCGCCACGGCCCGACCGCTTCTTCGTCGAGCTTCAGCGCGGTCTGAACCGCGAACTCGGGCGTGAAGCCCTTGCGGTTGTCCGGTTTGGTGGCCGCGAGCGGGTCGGCGGCGCTGTCGTCGGCCGCCGGCGGCCCGCCCTGCGAGCGCCGGAGCGACGGGTCGTAGCCCCGCGAGCTGCCCGCGTCGATGAACCCCGGGTACACGGTCATGCCCTTGCCGTCGGTGACGTGCGCGTCCGGCGGAATCTCCACGTCCGGCCCGACAGCGGTAACGAGGCCGTCGCGGATAACGACTGTGGCTTTCGGTAGCACGGTGCCCGGTTCGACCACGACGCGGGCGTCGCGAATGGCGTAGGCGGTCGGGTTCAGGTCGGCGGTGTTCTGGGCCGCGAGCGGCACGAATAGTGCGGCGAGGAGCGCGATTATGGGTGCGCTGAACAGTACGAAGCGGAGCCGTCCGGTGTTCATGGTGGTGCCGGGTCCGGGTGTCGGATGGTGAGAGGTGGGCGTAGTTGTACCACGGCCCCGGCGGTTCGGCGCCCGAAAATCGTGATCGAAGTGGCGCCCCGCGAAACTTGCCGGCCGAACGGCCCGACGATACACCGCCGGAATGCCCGGCGCGTGACCACACCGGGGCGGAGCCGAAGCCGTGGCCAAAGACCCACTCGATCCGAAACGATGCGCAAAACTGCTCGGGGCTTTAGCCGCCCCGGAGCGGCTGAAGATCGTCCGACTCCTCGCCGGCGGCACGCACACCGTCACCGAGATCATCGAAACGCTCAAAATCAAGGCGCTGAACGTGTCGCACCACCTCACGGTGCTGAAACAGGCCGGGCTGATCCGCGGCGCCAAGCGCGGCCGGTTCGTGGACTACTCGCTGCGCCCGGGGGTGCTGGAAGAAGCGGTCGAGGCCGGGATCCCGAAGGAGGCGCTCGACCTGGGCTGCTGCCGACTCGAACTCCCCGCGGGCGATTGCGCGGCCGAGTAACGTGGGGCACGCAGGAGGCGCGCCCCACGGCAGCACGCGAGCCGCGTGCTCTACGACAAGGCACCCTCACCCCTTCCCGAATCGCTTCAGCGCTTCCTTCGCATCCCAGTATCGCGGGTGCTCCTCGTAGGCCGTGACCGCGGTGAAGAACTTCACCGCGTTGGGCGCGTCGCCCATCGCCTCGTAACACCGGGCGATGTTGTAAAGGGTATCGGCCCCGCTCTTGTGGAACTCCTTGTAGTCCAGGTACGCCCGCAGCGCGAGGTCCGGGCGGTTCAGTTCCTCCAGGTACAACTGGCCGAGCAGGCGCGTCGCGTTGTACCAGGCTTCTTCCTCGTCGCCCGAACCTTTTTGGCTCTCGCGCACGTCTTCCAGAAGCGAAAGCCCGGCGTCGCGCTCGCCGCGGCGCAGCAGGCAGCGGCCTTCCACGAGCCGGACGCGGTTGCTCGTCGGTTCGATCACCTTCGCCAGTCGGGTCAGGTGGGTGGCCCAGTCGAGCAGGTCCGCGTCGGCGTCCTTCGCGTTCAGAACGCTCATCGCCTTCTTCACGCAATACCCGACGTCGAACCACTTGCCCACGTTCTCCTTCGCCGCGGTGAGGCGCTCGATCGGTACCGAGTAGTAGTAGCTGTCGCGCTTGCGGAGCAGGTCCGGGTCGGTGCTGTTGTACGCCAGCGCCGCCTCGGTATTGAGCACCGCGTTGAGGCCGTCGCGCATCTTGCCGTACAGTTCAGCGATCTTGCGGTACGCTTCCAGCGCCGCGCCGCCGCCCCCGTCGAGGTACTGCCGCAGGTCAGCGATCGCCGCCTCGTAGTGCGGCTTCGCCTCGGCGTCCTTCGCGGCGCGGGTCGCGGCGTCGCCGGCGGCATCCGCGGCGTCCGCCTCCAGCTTGAAAGTATCGCCCTCGTTTTCGGCCAGCGTCGCGAGCTTGCGGAGCGCGGCGAAGTAGATCTCGCGCTGGTCCTTCGCCAGGTTCCGCGGCCCGACCAGCTCGCCGACGCGCCGGATCTGCTCGGTGTACCCACGAGCCGTCGCGTGGTCGCCAACCTTCTCACTGACATCGGAGAGTTTCTTGAAAATCCCTGGGGCGCGGTCCGACAGCCCGCGCGCGGCAATGCGCAGGTAGCCCAGCCCGCGGTCGCGGCGCTCCGGGTCGTTTTCGTCGGCTAACTGGTAACCGAGTTGCTCGACGTACTCGTAATTGAACTCCTTCGGTTCCCCGGTCGCTGCCGCGGACACGAACTCGCCCTCGGCGAGCTGGCTGTAGAGCATCGTGCGATACTCCTTGGCCTTCTCGTTGTTCGGGTCGGTCGCGAGTTTCCGCTCGACTGCGGCAATCGCCTCCATCCGCCGCCCAGGCTTGTTCAGTTCGTCCCAGCCGAGGCGATCGGTGAGCGGCTTCGGTCCGTCGAGGCCCAGGAACCACGCATCGAACAGCACCGCCTTGCGGACGCCGGCGTGGTAACCCGGCGATTCCGGGCTGAGCAACCGCGACAGCGTCTCTGCGGCCGTGTCGTACTCCTTGGCGTGAATCTGCGAGATGGTGCGGAGGTAATCGATCCGCGCCGAGTACGCCGGCTTCTTCTTCGTGACCAGATCGAGGAACTTCTCGGCTTCTTCGCGGGCCTGCGGGGTCGGCGGAACCATGAGTAGCGCCGCGGCGCGGTCGAGGCACAAGCCGAAGTCGAGTTCCGCCTCCAAGTCCTTGTCGTTCTCCAGCTTGGAGAGCGTCAGGTTGTTGTGGAGCCGGACCAGTCCCTCGTTGGCAAGCTGACTGTCGGGGTTGAGTTCCAGCGCGCGGCGGAAGAATCGGATCGCCAGCGCCAGCCGGCCGAGGTTCATATAGCTGAACCCGCGGAGGACGTGCTTGAATACCCGCAACCCCGGCAGAATGCGCGTCGCGTACACGAAGTACAGCGTGATCGGGATCAGGAACGGGGCGGCCCCGCCCAGCCCGGTGCCGAACCCCATCAGGTGCAGCGCGATGCCGAGCGTCGCGCACAGCGTCATGATCTCGACTTCAGACTCTTCCGCCTCGCCCGAAAACGTGAGGACGTAGAAGAACGGCAGCCCGAGCAACAGGTATAGGCCCAGGTTAAAGCGGGCGTTCACGTCGGCGAACAGCGGCACCAGTTTGTCCGGGTCGGCCGGGTCCGGCGGGTTCGCGGGCACCTTGATATCGAGTACATATTCGGACGCGAGGTAGACCATCGCCGCGGCCACGCCGAGGCCGAGGAAGAAGCGGTACTGTCCGTCCTCCATCTTCCGCATCTGGTACAGGGCGAGGCCGAGTACCACCCCGCCCACGACGCAGTAGATGAGCCAGTCGCCCACCGGCGGGGTGTGCTTGATGTCGGCCCACGTCAAGCTGAACACGTTCGCGACCGGTTCCGACCACGGGCGCACGAGTTCGTTGCCGGAAACGGCCCCGAACCCCAGCCCGAGCATGACGCCGGCGTAGATGAACAGCGGACTTTCAAGCAGAACAAGCAGCGGGAACGCCTTCCAGTTGTCCCACGGCTTCAGCCCGCGCGACATGAGCTTGCCGGTGCCGATCAGGAGGCCGAGCGCCAGTCCGGCGCCGGTCCAGCCGACGACCCAGAGAATGTCCTTCCACGCGTCGGACGAGTTGGCCGGAACTTGCAGGGCAAAAAACGTCCACAGGCCGAAAAACAGGCCCTTGAGCATGTACTCGTTGCGGTGCCAGGGGGTCATGGCTTTGGCGCACCCGGAATGATGTGGGTTTTGGTCCCGCCGGGTCGCCGGAAGGTCGGCGCGAGACCCCTGAGACGTTTCCCCCCGACCGGCGCGCCCCGGAAGGTCGGGGAGCCGATCGGGACCGGAGGTAGGCTCTACCTCCACGATACGGCGCGCGGCAAGTGGGTGGTAGCCCCGCGGCGCCGCTTGACGGGTGCCCGACGGTCTCCTATCTTCGCTTCAATCCTCGATTTCCGGCGAACGCCGGGCCGGTTCGGGTGAATATCCCCGGTCCGGGTCGCGTCTCACACCGGGGCGGGCCGAACCGGCCCGCCGGCGCGGGTGACGGTCACCCGTGTCGGCCGCGGTTTTGTTGACTTTTTTGGGAGCGTTCGATGGTGCGGAAGTTGTCTCGCGTGGCTCTGGCCGGCGCGATGGGCGCCTTGGCCGTGGTGTTGTCGGTGAACGGCACGATGACGCAGGCCGAAGACAAGGTGCCGGCGGTCAACGAAATCATGAAGAAGAGCTTCGGCAAGGGCGGGTACAAGGCCTCGATCACGGCCGCTGCGAAGGACGGCAAGTGGGAAGAGGCCCAGAAGCTGGCCAAGGAGTGGAACGAACTGGGCAAGGTGATCGGCAAGAACAAGCCGAACAAGAACGAGGGCAAGGCGTGGGAAGAGCAGTGCACCAAGTTCGCGGAAAACACCAAGGCCGTTCTGAAGGCGACCGAAGACAAGGACGCGAAAGCCGTGAGTAAGGGCGTGGGCAGCTTCAACTGCAAGGCCTGTCACGACAGCCACAAGTAGCCGCGACCGATCCAACCGAAACGCCCCGTCCGGTTCGTACCGGGCGGGGCGTTTTCATGCGCCGCGTGCGCTATTTGGCGAGCGGGACGATCACCAGCGACTTCTCCCCGGTGCCGACGGCCGCCGTCTTGCCGTCGGCGGTCACCGCCAGCGAGCGGACGGTCAGGTTCGGGTCGCCGATCGCCCGGAGCAACTTGCCGGTCTTCGCGTCCCACAGTTTCAGGTTCCCGTCGCCCATCTCCGCGGTGCCGGCAGTCAGGAGCGAGCCGTCGGGCAGGAACCGCGCAACCTGAATGCCCCGGATCCCGCTCTTGAGGACGTGATTCACTGTCCCGGTCGTCAGATCCCAGATCCGCGTCTCGCCGTCGGAGCCGGCCGCCGCGAGCTGTTTGCCGTCCGGGCTGAACGCGGCCGAGGCCACACCCATTTCGAGCTTGTCGTCGAGCGCGTGCAGTTGCTTGCCGGTGAAGCAGTCCCACACGTGAACCGTGCCGTCGTCGCTGGGGGTCGCCAGCATCTTGCTGTCGGCGGAGAACGCGGGGCGCCGCAGGGCGTTCTTCTGGGTCTGGTTCGCCCACAGCACCTTGCCGGTTTTGGCGAACCCCTCCGGCTTCACCGAGGGAACCTCCCACACGGTCACCTCGCCGCCCGACGGTACGCTATTGGCGGAGAGTACCACGCCGCCGGCGGCGATGTACTTCCCGTCCGGGCTGTAGGCGACGTGGTAGAGCGAGTGGGCCGTGGAGTCGGTCAGGGTCGCCATTTCCTTGCCGGTCGCGGCCTCCCAGACGCGCACTTCCACGCTGAATGCCTCGCGCACGTCGCCGGGCTTGTTCTTGGTCGGGTCGAACTTGGTCAGCGCGGCGGCCACGTGGGTTCCGTCCGGCGAGAACGCAACGCCGTGAATCGTTTTGCCCTCGGCGATTGTCCGCACGACCTTGCCCGTCTTCACTTCCCAGAGCTTCACGACGTAGCGGGTATTGAACGGGTTGTCGGGATCGATCACCCGCGACTGCGAAACGATGTACTTGCCGTCGGAGTTGAACGCGAGGTCGTCGAGCGGGCCGTCCGTGTCGATCACCGTCGGCGCGGGCGGGTCCGCGGGCTTCTCGCGCGTGGCGCGGGCCGCGACGAACACCGCCGGCGCCGCCGGGCGGTCGTTCCCGGCGCCCGGCGGGGCGCCGAGCACCGCGCCGGCGACCAGGGCCAGTCCGACCACGACGAGACCGTTGAGCTTGGTGAACAGGAACATTTTCATCTCCCCGTCCGCGAGGGCGGACACCGCGGGGGCGACGGGCGAACCCGCGTCGCACACCGCCAGCCGGGCCGTGGTGCCGACCAACGCTGGCGGCACCCGCGCGGCGGCCAAAGCCGGGGAGAGGATCGTGGCGATTCCGCCGGCGCCCAGGGTCACCCCGCGCCCGCCGAGCCTCCGCGCGAGTACCTTCCGCGCGGAAGCCAGGCGGTTCGAGAGTGTGCCGTCCGGGATGCCCAGGCGCGCCGCGGCGGCCTTGCGCGTCAGCCCCTCGACATCACACGCGAGGACCGCCGCCCGGTAGTGATCCGGCAGCCGGGCCAGTTCCTCGTCGAGCGCCGCGAGCGTCTCGTCGGTTTCAAGCGAACCGACCGAATCACTCGGCGACGAAGACGCGCGTTCGGGCAAGCGTTCGGCAGACACGGGTTGCTCCTGGGCCAACCGGCGGCACCGCGAGGCCCAGACCCGCCGGGCAACGCGATAGGCGACTCCGTACACCCACGCCCCGACCTGCTCACGCGGGCAAATTTGCTCCGCTTTTCGCACGAGCACGAGGAACGCGGCCTGGAACGCGTCTTCGGCGAGATGGGCGTCGCCGATCACGCGGCGGCAGACCGCCAGCACCGGCGGGCCGAGGCGCACGACGAGCGCCCCGAGGGCGGCCTCGTCGCGGTCCTCGACGAACCGGGCGAGCAGCTGGCCGTCGGTCGGCCCGTCGGGGCGCGCGAGTTCGGTGGCGCGCAGGTGGGCCAGTGGTGTGCCGGTCGTTCGGGTCATCGGATCCCCTCCGCGGCTCCGGGCCGCGTGTTCACCGGGGAATTGTCTTCACGTCCCGCCCCGCGCCGGCGATTTCGGGATTATTTTTTGGTCCGCCGTCACGACGCGGCCGGCGCGTCGAGAACCGCCTTCCACTTCCGCGGCACGCCGCGATACGCCGCGAGATAGGTTTCTTCGAGCGGCACGTTGATGTACCGGTCCGGGGTGAGGAACAGCGGCATCTCGATGAGCACTTTTCCGACAGCGGTCGGCTCGATATACGCCTTCTTCTGTGGTCCGGCCGAATACGCGACGAGCGTGAGCGGTTCGCCCGGGGGAAGCGCGAACGGCTCGTCGCTCAGCCCGCTCCAGATCGCCCCGTGAATGCCGTTCGGGTCGCGCGGCCCGGGCGGGAACAGATCGACCACGAGCAGGTGGTAACCTCGGTAGAGTGACTCGTGGGCCTTCTCCACGAACGTGTCAATCGCGTGCTGCGCGGACTTGTTGCCGGGTGACACGAGTTCCAGCAGCGCGACGATCCGGTCCCCGCTGTTGTGCCGAACGACGATCGTCCGGCGCTTCAGGACGTAGTCGTTCATCTCGGTCTCGGCCGTCAGGCGCGTGCGCGGCGGAGCCGTCGCGATCGCAACCCCGCCCCCGTCGCCGTCATCAGAACTCAGGTGAGGTTTGCCATTTGAAACCGGAACGTCCGGCTCCTGAAGGGTGAGTACATCGGGACCGAGTGGCCCGGCGATCTGCTCAGCCTGCGCGTAGTACGGCGATGGGAGCAGCCCGTCGTTGAGCGCTTCCTGTATTTCCGAGGTCCAACTCAAGTGGAACGCGTGCCACGTTCCGGCGGAAACGCGGGTCCAGTCGTGGATCGGCATACGGCACCTCCGCGCCCATCATACCGCGAACACCCCCAAACGCGAACCGCCCGCCGATGGCTCGGCGGGCGGCGCGGGGGTTACCGGTTCACTTCGGATCAGCCGACGAACACGCCGCCGGTGAAGCTGCCGAACGGCTGGATCGTGTTGAGCGGCGCCAGGCTCAGGACGTCGAACGCGCTCGTTGTGGAGGGCGCGATCGACAGCCCGGCGATGATATCGAGCCGCCCGTCGCCGTTCACGTCGCGGAGCGCCACGTTGGCCCCGCCCGAGGTGCTGCCGAACGGGAACAGGAGCAGTTGCTGCTGGCCCAGGTTCCTCGCGTTGAACAGGGCCACCGCCGGGACCAGCGACGTGGTGCCGACGAGGATGTCCGCCAGCCCGTCGCCGTCCACGTCGCCGGCGGCGACCGTCGCCCCGACCGTGAACCCGCCGAACGGCAGGAAGATCGACATCAGTGTGTTGTCCTTGCCACTGATCACCCCGACGACCGACAGCCCGCTCGCGGTGCCGGCGATGATGTCGTCGAACCCGTCGCCGTTCACGTCGCCCGAGGCCACGTTGATCCCGACCGGGGCCAGGCCGAACGGGAGCGTGATCGACAGTTGCGAGAAGTCCTTGCCGCTGAACACCAGGATCGCCGGCAGCGCGGTCGAGGTGCCGAGGATGATGTCGTCGAACCCGTCGTTGTTCACGTCGCCGACCGCGACGTTGGCCGAGATGCCGAACGCGGCCGGGTAGGCGAGGAAGCTGCCGATCTGCGCCCCGGTGGCCCCGCTGAACACGAGCACCTGCGGCGGCCCGCTGGCCGGGACGGTCACCAGATCCTGGACCCCGTCGTTATCCACGTCGCCGACCGCCACCCGGACCCCGCCGGAGATCGTCGAGCCGTAGGGCTGGATGAACGACACCGCGGTGCTGCCGGACGCCACCACGGCCACGGCCGGGATCGCGCCGCCGGTCCCGAACACCTGACCGAACCGCTCGACCGTGTCGCCGACGGTCACGGCCACCGTGTTCTGGGCGCCGACGGCCCCGTTGCCCGGACCGGAGATCAGCAGGCTGAGTGTCTCCTGCCCTTCGGGCTGGGAGTCGTTGGTGAACGGAATGGTGAGCGTCGCGGTCGTCTGACCCTCGACGAAGGTGACCCGGTACGGGCCCGCGGTGAAGTCGGTGCCCGGGGTCGCGGTCCCGCCAGTAACGGTCACGGTGGCCGTGGTCGGGCCGGTACCGCCGGTGCGGGTCAGCGTGATGTTCACGCCCGCCGGTCCCTCGTTACCGGTCGTCGTCGCGCTCTGGAACGCCACCGTCCCGCCGTTGCTGTCGGCCAGCGTCAGCCCGGTGAGCGTCGAGGTCACCGTGCCGAGGTTCGTCGCGGCGCCGGTCAACAGGTTGATCCGGTACAGGGCGGGCGTGCCGCCCACGACCAGCGTCGCGTAAGCGAACCCGGCCGCGACCGGCGAGCCGCTCGGGGCCGGCGTGGTCGCCCCGGCCGGGATGTCGAACCCGTTGACCGCGGAGAAGTTGAGCGGGGCGCCGTTGAGGGTGATCGGCGCGACCGCCGTCGTCAAACTCGTGCCGGCGTTCTGGAGCAACAGCCGGTCGGTCGTCGAATCGAGCACGTAGAGGGTCGTCGGGTTGCCCGCGCCGGTGGTTTGGCCGAAGGCGTTGGTGTAGGCCGCGGCATCGACCGTCGTTGTAGCCCCATTGAGGGCCGGGGCGTTGGCAACCACGACCCCGGTGTTCGGGTTAACCGCGAAGCTCTGCCCGGCGGTCGTGATGACGCGGATCAGGTCCACGGTGGCGTTGAACGCGAACCCGTAGCCGGCCGTGGCCGGGTTGGGCAGCGTCGTACCGGCGACGACCGACCCGACCGCGCCGATGACCGTCGCGGCCCCGGTCTGCGGGTCGATCCGGTACAGGGTGCCGTTGCCGGTGGTGCCGTTGACCCCCATCGCGATCAGCGTGCCGTTCTGGGGCCGGAACGACATGCCGATGAGCGTGTCGCCGGCGTCGATGCCGGTGATGGCCACGGTGGTCGTGGTGCCGGGCGTCGCGGTGTTGAACCGGACCAGGTTGCCGGCGCCGGCACCGGTCACGTTCAGCCCGACCGCGGGGATCCCGGCCAGGTCGTTCTGGAGCGCCAGCCCGCTCACCGCCGCCCCGGTACCGACGGTGCCCAGCAGCGTGGCGGCCCCGGTGGTCAGGTCGATCGAGTACAGCCGCGCCACCCCGCCGACGGTCAGGTTCGCGGTCGCCGAGCCGGCCGTGACCGGGTTGCCCGAGGTGGTGACGTTGATCCCGGTCGGGATGTCGAACCCGTTGATCTCGGTGAAGTTGAGCGTGGCCCCGCCCACGGTGATCGCCCCGACCAGGGTCGTCGCGCTCGTGGCGGGGTTCTGGAGGTACAGGCTGTCGGAGGCCGCGTCGATCGTGTACTGCGTGGTGGCCGTCGCGTTCGCCTGGTTGTTTGTGTACGACGTGCCGTGGGCCGTCGTGGTCCCGCCGTTGATGGTCGGGGCGTTGGCGACCACCAAGCCGGTGTTCTGGTCGATGACGAAGCTCTGTCCGGCGCTCGTGACGATGCGGATCCGGTCCACCAGCGGATTGAAGTCGAACCCGAACCCGGACCCGGCCGTCGCCGGGTTCGGCATCGGGGCGGTGGGGGTGACCGAAGCGGCGGCGCCGATGATCGTGGCGACCCCGGTGCGGGTCGAGATGTTGTACAGGGTGCCGGCCCCGGCCGCGTTCACGCCCAGCGCGTACAGTTGACCGTTCTGCGGGCGGATGTCCATCCCGACCAGCGTTTCGCCGGCGGTCAGGCCGGTGATCGTGGTGCTGACGGTCACCGTCGGGCTAACGGTATCGAACGACAGCAGGTTGGCCGTTCCCAGGCCGACCCCGGCCAGGGTGTACGCCGCGACCGGTGTTAGCCGGTCTTCCAGCGCCTCACAGCCGAGCCGCGCGCGTTGCGAGTCACGAGTCTTGCGCATCGTTGATACTCCGAGTGGTGAAAATCCGTGGTGTGGAACGATTTCCGAGCGCAACGGAATTAGTAATAACCCTCACCTTCCACATCGAGAAGTATGAAAACGGAAAGATGGCGAATCTGGGGGTACAAATCGGGCGCCGGGGATACAAGAAGGTTGGGACAAATGTATCGAGGTAAGTGCGTGACCCGCGATCCTGTCCCGCGCACTTTGCGGGCGCTCCCGAACAGCGGCAAGCGGGCGTACCGTTTCGCGGCTGAAGAAAAATCAATGAGAGCCGGACTCGGACGGCCGTTTTTGGGTTCAATCGGTGTCGGGAGTACGCCATACTCTCCAAACCAGTCTCGCGGAGCCGTTCCATGACACGTCCGTTGATCGCGGTCGCTCTGCTCACCGGCGTCGCCGCGTTCGCGCAACCCACCGCAGCGCAGCCCACGAAGGGCGGTGGGTTTGCCGACAAGCCGACGCCGGACCAACTGGCGTTCTTCGAGAAGAAGATCCGCCCGGTGCTTGTGGAACAGTGTTACAAGTGCCACTCCGCGGAGGCCGAGAAGATCAAGGGCGGGCTGACGCTCGACACACGCGACGGCACCCGGCGCGGGGGCGAAACGGGACCGATCATCCAGCCGGGCAACCCGGACCGCAGCAAACTCATTGCCTCGCTCAAGCACAAGAACCCCGATACCGCGATGCCCCCGAAGGGCAAGCTCGCGGACAGCGTGATTGCGGATTTTGAGGCGTGGGTGAAGATGGGGGCCCCCGACCCGCGCGACGGGAAGGCCGCCGCGGCACCCAAGAAGTACGAAATCGACCTCGTGAAGGGCCGCGAGTTCTGGTCCTTCAAGCCGGTCGTGCGCCCGGAAGTTCCGCGCAACCGCGACCCGAAGGGAAATTCGTCCGCGATTGATGCCTTCATCACTGCGGAATTGAGCAAGAAAGGGCTAACTCAGGCCGCGCCCGCCGACAAGCGCACGCTCATCCGCCGCGTGTACCTCGACCTCACCGGTCTTCCCCCGGGTCCCGAAGAGGTGGAAGCGTTCGTCGCGGACACGGCGGCCAACGCGTTCGAGAAAGTCGTCGATCGGCTGCTCGCCAGTCCGCACTTCGGCGAGCGCTGGGGCCGGCACTGGCTCGACGTGGCCCGCTACGCCGAGAGTACCGGCAAAACGGTCAACATGAACTACCCGCACGCGTGGCGGTATCGCGATTACGTCATCGCGGCGTTCAACAGCGACAAGCCCTACGATCAGTTCATCAAGGAGCAGCTCGCCGGCGATCTCCTTCAAACCGACGACCCGAAGGCGCGGGCCGAGCGGATCATCGCGACCGGGTTCCTGGCGATCGGCGCGAAGACGCTCAACGAGAACAACGGGCTTCAGTTCGAGCTGGATATCGCGGACGAGCAGATCGACGTGACGACACAGGCGTTCCTCGGCATCACCGCCGCGTGCGCCCGGTGTCACGACCACAAGTTCGACCCGATCCCGCAGAAGGACTACTACGCCCTCGCCGGCATCTTCCGCAGCACGGAAACCTGCTACGGCACCGTGCGGTTCGTGCAGAGCAACCGCCCTTCCCCGACGATTCCGCTACCGAAGGATTGCGGACTGCCCGCGGGCACGACCGACACGCTCACCGCGGGCGAAAAAGCCCGCATCGAGAAGCAGATCGAGGATTTGAACAAGCAGATCGCCGACGCGACCGACCCGATCCGCACGATCCTCCCGCGCGGGCAGGTCTCTCTGCTGCGGGCGCGGCTCGACGCCTTCGATTCCGAAGGGAACCCGAAGATGCTGGCGATGGGCGTTCGCGACAAGCCGGTTGGCAAGGGCGGTTTCGGCCCGAAGGACGGGTTCGCGCCGAAGGGGCCGTTCGGGCGCCCCGGGACGTTCACCATTGCCGACAGCCCCGTGTACGATCGCGGTGAACCGGACAAGCCTTCGGCCACGCGCGTTCCCCGCGGAACGCTGCAAGTGCTGTCCAAATCGCCACTTCGGGTCACGAGCGGCCAGAGCGGCCGGCTCGATCTGGCGAACTGGATCGCGTCCAAAGAGAACCCGCTGACAGCCCGAGTGATGGCCAACCGCGTGTGGCTGCACCTGTTCGGCCGCGGGCTGGTGCCCACCGCCGATAACTTCGGCGCCGCCGGGCAGCCCCCGACGCACCCCGAACTGCTCGATTACCTCGCGCAGTCCTTCATGGACAACGGCTGGAGCGTGAAGAAGCTCATCAAGAGCGTTGTGATGAGCCACGCCTATCAGCTCGATTCCAAGAACGACCCGAAGAATTACGAGATCGATCCTGACAATGCGTATGTGTGGCGGATGAGTCCGCGCCGGCTCGACGCGGAGGCGATGCGCGACTCGATGCTCGCGGTGAGCGGGCAACTGGACCCCAAACCGCCGGTCGGCTCGCCGGTGGCGAAGGCCGGTGAAGGCCCCGCCGGCGGGCGCGGGCCGCTCGGCGGTGGGGGCGGCGCGCTGGCGGTCGCCAACGACCCGCGGAACGCGCACCGCTCTGTTTATCTGCCGATCGTGCGCGACAACCTGCCCGACGCACTGGCGCTGTTTGATGCGCCCGACCCGAGCCTGATCGTCGCGGACCGGCCGACAACGACGGTTCCGGCGCAGGGGCTGTTCCTCTTGAATAACCCGTTCGTGATTCGCTCCGCGGAGGCCGCGGCCGACAAACTGTTGAAGAACACGACGACCGACACCGAGCGCGTCCGACAGGCGTACCTCGCGTTCTATGGGCGCCCGCCGTCCGAGAAGGAACTCCAGAACGCCACTCAGTTCCTGAAGGCGTACCAGGAGCAGTTGGCGAAGGACCGCGTGCCACAACTGCGCCGCGAGCGCGAGACCTGGTCCGCGTTCACGCAGGCGCTGTTCGCCAGCGCGGAGTTCCAGTACCGAAGGTGATTTTTTCAGTCGTGTGCGTGCCGGGGCGTGGCAGTCACGAAGTGGGCTACGGGTCTCGCACGGAACCGGATCGCGTGGTATAACAGGGGTTGGTTTATTCCCGCTCTTCGCGCCCGGACCGTCCGGTTCGGACCACTGCCGCTGGGGGCCGCCCGTGCTCAAATTGTACAAGTGCCCGAACTGCCAGAAGGTGATCGAGACGAACCAGGAACTGTGCGCGGAAATCGCCTGCCCCTACTGCGACAAGGAATTCGCCATTCGGGCGGCGCACGAGGTTCGCAAGGACGCGGGCCGCGACGCCCTGTTCCGCGTCGCGATCCCGATCGGGTACGTGCTGTTCGTGGCGGTGCCGCTGGCCCTGACCATCTGGTTCTTCGTGAACCGGGCCGAGAAACAACAGCAGGCGCTCGACGCCGAGGCCCAGGCGGCTCAAGAGGCCAAAGTGGCGCGGGACGAGAAGCCGGCCCCGGCGCCGCGCCCGAAGCGCCCGCCGAAGCAGAAGGGTGACGACGGCACGAAGCCGGACCCGGACGAACCGGAGGCCAAACCGGACCCGAAGCGCCCGCCCGAATCGGTGCCCGAGCCGAAGCCAGTCGAGACGAAGGTGGAACCGGAACCCAAGCCCAAGCCGGCCGAACCGGACCTGGACGTGGCCCCGGAGCCGCGCGAGTTACCCGAGGTGTTCGTCGCCCCGGAACCGCGGGCGATCGCCTGGAAACTCCCGCCGATGGAGTACGAATCGCCCTGGCAGAAGGTCGGGTCGGTCGATCTGCGGGTGGCCGGGGTGGCGATCACGAAGGTGCCGATCATCGACGCGAAGGAGCAGATCACCGAATCCGAAAAACCGATGCTGGTGGTGGTGATGGAGGTGCGGCTGAACAACCTCACCCGCAAGCGCGACCTGAACTCCTGGACCTACGGTCAGGCCCGCTACATGATCGCGTTCACGGGCGGCGGGCGACAACTGGCGCACATCGACGTGCCGCTCGGCTCGAAGGTGAACACCGGGCTGCCGTACAAGCAGCCGATCCCGCAGGACGGGACCGCGGTGCGCGACGTCATGGTGTTCGCGGCGCCGCCCGACGGGTCCGGGGAACTGAGCATCCGGCTCGACGGCGACCGGGTCGGCGAGGGTTCGGCCGACATCTGGTTCAAGATCCCGCCCTCGGCCTGGAAGAAGTGACGCCGTTCGTTGTGACCCACTGAAGCGGGTCACGACGAACAACTCCACCCACAAGGACTTTCCCATGCTCTCGCGCCGTTCGATGCTCAAGGGCACCTCCGCCGGGTTCGGCTACCTCGCATTCGCGGCGCTCGCCAACGACGAGGCCGCGCGGGCCACCGACGGCACCGCCAACCCGCTGGCGCCCAAGAAGGCGCACTT
The DNA here is from genome assembly GCA_964495365.1 of uncultured Frigoriglobus sp. Lineage (GTDB taxonomy): Bacteria > Planctomycetota > Planctomycetia > Gemmatales > Gemmataceae > Gemmata. The sequence goes on from CAZBXY010000012.1 coordinate 49,699, forward strand.
CCCCGCGAAGGCCAAACGGGTCATCTTCCTGTGCATGGACGGCGGGCCGAGCCACGTCGATACCTTTGACCACAAGCCCAAACTCACCGCCGACGACGGCAAACCGGCCCCGGCCCGCGCCGGGCGGTTCGGCGGCGGAAAACTGCTCGGCAGTCCGTTCAAGTTCAGCCAGCACGGTCAGAGCGGCCTGTCCATCTCCGAACTGTTCCCCGAACTGGCGAAGCACGCCGACGACCTCTGTTTGCTCAACGGGATGCACTGCGACCTGCCGAACCACCCGCAGGCGTTCATCCAGATGCACTGCGGCATCTTCCAGTTCCCGCGGCCGAGCATGGGCGCGTGGGTCGTGTACGGGTTGGGCACCGAGAACGCGAACCTCCCCGGGTTCATCACGCTCTCGCCCTCCGGCGGCAACGGCGGCCCGGTGAACTACGGCAGCTCGTTCCTCCCCGCGGTGTACCAGGGGACGAAGATCGGACGGGGCGGCTTCGGCGGCGGTCCGGGCGGCGCGACCGCGCAGCAGGTGCCGAACCTCAAGAACCCGAAGCAGACGCCCGCCCAGCAGCGGGTCGAACTCGACTTCCTCCAGGGGCTAAACCAGACCGCGCAGGAACAACTCGGCGGCGACGCCGGGATCGAGGGGCTGATCGGTTCTTACGAACTCGCGTTCCGAATGCAGGCCGAGATGCCGAAACTCATGGACCTCTCGAAGGAGACCGCCGCGACGATGAAGCTCTACGGCGCGGACGCCGCCGGCGGGGGCGGGCCGTTCGGGGGCGGCGGCTTCGGCCGGCAGTGCCTGCTCGCGCGGCGGTTCCTCGAAGCCGGCGTGCGCTTTGTGGAAGTGACGATGGGCGGCTGGGACCACCACCGCACCCTGAAGGACTCGCTCACCAACAGTTGCTCCGCGATCGACAAGCCCATCGCCGGCCTCCTGGCCGACCTGAAGGCCCGTGACATGCTCAAGGACACGCTGGTACTGTGGGGCGGCGAGTTCGGCCGCACCCCGACCAGTCAGGGCGACGGCCGCGACCACAACAGTCGCGGGTACAGCATGTGGATGGCCGGCGGCGGCGCGAAGCCAGGGTTCGCCTACGGCAAGACCGACGAATACGGCTTCGAGGCGGTGGACGGCAAGATGCACGTCCACGACTGGCACGCGACCGTGCTCCACCTGCTGGGCCTGCACCACGAGAAACTGACCTACCGCCACGCCGGCCGCGACATGCGCCTGACCGACGTAAAGGGCAACGTGGTGAAGGACGTGATGGCGTAGGCCGGTTCGGGTGCGGATCAACTCCGTTTGCGGAAGTCGATCCGCACTGCGGTCGCGCCCGCCACGTCCGCGAAGCTCAGGCCGAGAGCGAGCGAGGCGGCCCGGAGGAGGAAGGCCACACGCCCCGGACGCCGGACGCGGACGTGGCGTTCTTCTCCCTCGACGATCGCGGTCAGGGCGGAGCCGTCGGGGCGGCGGACTTCGACTACCTCTCCGCCTCGCATCGGCGGAACCCACTGGCCCCCCACATCGCACTCCACCACCACACACCAACCGACGGTCCCGCGCACATCGACGACGGCGAGGACCAGTTCGTCCGGAGGGGGCGCCCCGGGCGGGGGCGCGACGGGAACGGGGGGTGGGACACTTCCGGCAGGTTCGTCGGTAACGGTAGGCGAGACCTCTCCGGCAGACTCGGCGGGCAAGGGTGGCGCTGACGGAGATGGAGCGGGAGGGGGCGGCGGAATGGGAGGTTCCTCACCGCCGATGCGCCCGAGCAACCGAGCCATCATCGCCTGTTGACACTCAACGAGCCGAACAACCCACTTCGCCCGTCCAAACACGAAAAACATTGCCAGCCAGAAGGCGAAGGAAGCCGCACCGGCGATAATAATCTGCAGCGAGAGTACTCCTGCACCGATTTCGCGGGGAAGAAGGGCTTGCGTCGGCCCGATCAACGCCAACAGCCAGAACGTGGTGAGGACGGTAGACACGCAAGCAATCGCGGATAGGATTTGACCGATCGTGAGCACGACCCGTGAGAACCAGTCGTTGGGGATCTCGAACCGCCCAAACGCGTTGACCTGCGGCAGGGGCCACTCTTTGGTGGCGCTGTAGTATCGGAAGGTGGCTTCCAACCACCCGCGAAGAATGTCCTGCCGCTGGGCACGCAGTTCGTCCGGGGAGATACCTCGCGATTTCGCCTCCACACACGTGAGACACCAGCCGGATAAGATGTCGCGCTGCGAGAGGGAAGTCTCCCGCCCGCAGGATTTGCAGATCGACATGGGCGTGCGGCCTCCGCAGCCGATTGGGAATCGTCGGTCCGATGCTAACCCGGTGGGCAAGGAGGGTCAACAGTTACGCTCTTTTGCGTGAAACCTCTCCCACCTTTCTGGGGTATTCCCTTCCACGTACCATTCTGCGCGTGAGACCTAACCATGCGATTGATCGCTCTCGCTCTCACTCTGGCCCTCGCGGCGGTCGCGACGGCGTCCGACGACCCCAAAGAAGCGCCCAAGATGCGGCTTGCCGGCGAGGCCGGGGTCGGGCGGTTCGTGCCGGATGTCAGCTTCACCGACCTCGCCGGCAAGGCCGGGAAGCTGTCCGACTTCAAGAGCAGCAAATTGACGGTTGTCGCGTTCACGAACACGACGTGTCCCGTGTGCAAAAAATACGCACCGGCGCTGCAGCGGCTCGAAAAGGAATGGGCCGCCAAGGGCGTCACCTTCCTGTTTGTGAATCCCACCAAGACCGACAAGCCGGGCGAACACGGCTTCGCCGGGCGGTACGTTCACGACACCGACGGCACGCTGACCGCCGCGTTCGGGGCAACCAGCACCGCGGAGGTGTTCGTACTCGATTCGGCCCGAACGGTGCAGTACCGCGGCGCGGTCAGCGACCAGTACGGTCTCGGCTACGCCCTCGACGCCCCGCGGGCGAACTACCTCGCCATCGCGCTCACCGATCTGCTCGCCGGGAAGCGCCCGGTGATCGCGGCGACCACCGCGCCGGGCTGCGAACTGACTCCCGACGCCGCGAAGGCGCCGGCCGTGGCGCTGACGTATCACGCCCGCATCGAGCGGATCATCCAGAACAACTGCGTCGAGTGTCACCGCAAGGGCGGCGTAGCTCCTTTCGCACTCGACACTTACGACGATGTCGTTGCGAACAAGGCGATGGTCAAGAAGACCGTGGACAAGGGCACGATGCCGCCGTGGTTCGCGGCGCCGCCGAAGAAAGGCGAACACTCGGCCTTTGTCAACGACCGCTCGGTGT
>CAZBXY010000013.1:0-50785 GCA_964495365.1 uncultured Frigoriglobus sp.
CGCACTCGCCGTACTTCTCGAAGCTGTTCGTGTTGAACGACGAGTACGTCACCACCACGATGTCGTCCTTGTTCTCCAGGACCGGCTTGCCGCCCTGGAGGACGAGGTGGTGGTCCTTGTCGCGCTTGTAGTACGTACGGCCGGGGAACTCGTACGTGACAAACACGCCGTCGTCGCTCTCGCGGTCGTTCTTGCCGGGACCGTAGAAGAACTTCCCGCCGACGCCCATCACCGACAGCGGGCGGACGTGACCCAGGATGATCGAGGAGGCATCGAGCTGGTGGCTGCCGAGTTCGGCCATCAGCCCGCCCCCGGTCTTGTCGTAGAGCCGCCACCGGACCAGTTCCGTGATGCTCTCGTAGCCCAGGTCCTTGAGCTTCTGCGGCTCCGCGAGGAACGGCTCGGCGTCTTCCTGCGGGACCGGCTTGCACCAGCCGTCACGCAGTGCCGGTTCGTCGAACGGCTTGCCGTTGATGTCGTTGCCTTTCGCGAATTTGGCCCGGTCGGCGGCGCTCGCACTGAACGGCCAGGAGTTGTTGCGGTGCCACAGTGCGCGGATGTGCTTGATGTCGCCCAGGATGCCGGTGTTCAGCACCTCCAGCGCCTGCGCGTAGAGCGTGCTGTAGTGCCGCTGGTGCCCGACGGAGAGGAGCAACCCCTTGTCTTTCGCGTACTGCGTCATGTCCTTGCACTTGGAGATGGTGCGGGCCATCAGCTTCTCGCACAGGACGTGCAACCCCGCGTCCATACACTTCTTCGCGATGGAATCGTGCGTCATCAGCGGCGTGGCGATAATGACGGCTTCAACGCCGAGTTTCTTCGCTTCGGCGAGCAGGGTATCAACCGAATCATAGGTCTTGATGTTCTTCTTGGCGGTGTCCTTGCCGTAGAGGTTGTTCAGCCCCTTGCGCGGTCCCTGCGGTTCGCCGTCGAAGATGCGCTTGAGGTTGGTCGGGCGGATGTCGCACACGGCGACGATCTCGTTGAACTCCGGGTTGTGGTCACCGATGAGGACGCCGCCCTCGTCGCCGCACCCGATGAGCGCGGTCTTCACCGCGTTGTTGCCCTTCCACGACTGGTAGCCGAAGTACACCGCGGCCGACACCGGGACGACCGCCCCGGCGGCCAGACCCGCTTTGAGGAGGTCGCGGCGGTCGGGGTCTTTCGACGGCCCGCCGCCGGTGACCATCGTGCGCATCTTGCCGGCCCGCCCGAGGTCGCCGGCGGCCTGCTCGAAGTTCGCCTTACCGGCGGCCTTCTGCTCGGGGGTGAGGTCGAGAGCCATGATCGTTAGCTCCAGGGGGAGGTTGTGTATTTGTGATTTATGATTTGCGATTGGTGATTGAAAACCAGTTCAGATCCAACAGTGTCTTTCAATCACCAATCGCAAATCACCAATCTTAAATTTCCGGGCCTCGGTACTTCATCAGCGGGCGCAACACGATCGCGTCCAGGCCGAGCCAGCGCCCCGTGGGATACATCGCCAGGGCCAAGAGCGCGAGCGCCTCGATCACGTTCTTGTTGATGAACACCGGGTTGCCCTCGGTGTTGGGCGGCAGCGGGTACCACGGGAACGCCGGGTGCGCCAGGTACGTCATCACCAGGAACCCGGCGGCGGCGAGGCACGCGAGCCGCGTCAATAAGCCGGCCATCAGACACGCCCCGACCCCGACCAAGAACCACATTGTAACGCGGTCGAGCAACTTCCCGCGAGGCTCCACGGGCGTTTCCTCGACCGCTTTTCCGCCCGTGAGGTCGCGCTTCAGTTCGGCGATGAACGTGTTCACGTCGCGGGCGAGGTCCGCTTCGGCGGTAATGGCGTCCATCTGGAACTCGGCGACCCGTTTGATGTCGGTCCCGGTCCCGTTGCCCAGTCCGTTGGTTTCGCGGTCCGCGGCTTCCTTCGCCTTGCGGCGCAACCACTCGACGTGTTCGATGCGCTGGGGTCCGGTGAGCGGCACGTCGCCGGCGATCCCCTTCACCTTGCAGTCGCGCGCGTCCACCCCGTACACCCAGCGGGCGTAGGCGGCCTTCGCGGCCACAATTTGTTGACGGGCGATCGCGTCGATCTTCTCGCCCTTCGCTTTGGCATCGGCCAGAGCCTTCTCGGCGTCGGCTTTCGCTTTTGCGTGGGCTTTCTCCGTGTTTTTCTTGATGGCGGCCTTGTCGTCCTCGCTCCACCCCTTTTCAGCCGCTTGCTTGAGCGCCTCGGCTTCGGCGGTGTTGGCGTCCTTGATGGCCTTCTCTTCCGCTTTCTTGGCCTCCTTCGGGGCGTTCTCGACCTCCAGTTTGACGGCCTCTTTGGTCTTCTCCAACATCTCGTCCGTGTCGAACGGCTTCGCGACCGCCTCCGGGCACTCTGCGGCCTGCTTCTCGACAGACCACTTGGCGAATTCTTCTGGTGCGAAGTGCCGAGAAACGCGCACCTTCGCCGCGATCTCGGCCTCGGGGTCGCCGAACTCCTTGCGCATCTTCGCGCCCAGCGGCCCCGGCGCGACCTTGAAGTACGGCTCGCTCGTGAACGGGCGGTTCGTCTCGGTCGGCCCGGTGTAGTATGACTGGACCTTGTACAGCCCTTCAAACAGGAAGTGCCAGCCGATCGCCAGCCGGAGCGCCAGCAGGAAGAACACGCGGAGCGACCACTTGTTGCTGATCGTGGCGACGATCAGTGCGAGAACGGTGCCGCCGAGGCCCGCGTACAGCACGGCGAGCGGGATCGGGAGGTGGCTCATGGCGTCAGTCCGAAACCGGAGGAGAGTACACGTCCGGGGCGAGGTTGAAGGCGAGAACAGGCGAACCGCGCCCTCGCGGGCGGGGGTGTTCGTGGAGCGTGCTGTCACCCCCGCCCTCGCGGGCGGGGTTCACCTCAGCTTGTACCACCGCGCCCAGCGCCGGCCGTAACCGCGTGAGCCGCTCCGCGCCTTCGGCGCCCGTCACGAACGCCGCGGTGGACATCGCGTCGGCTTCGGCGGCGGTCGGAGCTACCACACTGGCGCTCAGGGCGCCGTCCGCGGGCCAGCCGGTGCGCGGGTCGAGCAGGTGCCCGAGTTTCCGTCCGTTATACTCGAAAAACTGGAACGTGGCAGCCGATGTGCCCAACCCCGCGTTCGCCAGCCGCACCACGCCGAGCGAGGCGTCGGGGTCGGTGGGGTGTTTGAGGCGAACCGGCCACCCGCGCGCATCCCCGGGCGGGCGCCCGATCGCGCACACACTGCTCCCGCCGCCGTGCAATAGCGCGGAGCGAACGCCCCATTTCGTGCGGAGCAGCTCCGCGGCGCGGTCGAGCGCGTAGCCCTTGCCCACCGCGCCGAGGTTGATTTCCAGGCCCGGAACGCGGAACTTCACTGCGAGCCGCGGTTCATCGAGTACGACGTGCCGAAAGCCGGTGGCCCGCATGGCCGCGACCAGCTCCGCCGCCGGCGGAACGGCCCCGTCGCGGCGGTAGAAGCCCCAGGCTTTCGTGAGTGCGCCGGTGGCGATGTCGAACGCGCCTCCGGTTTCGCGGGTCCAAACGGCACACCGGGCGAACAGCTCAAAAAGTCGCGGCTCGACCGCCACGAAGCCGCCGGCGGCGGTCGCGTTCAACCGCGACACTTCCGAATGGTCGCGGAAGACGGTCATCTGGTCTTCGAGTGCGTCGATGAGGTCGAGCGCGGCTTCCGCGGCGGCAACCGGGTCCGGGTGCGACCCGACGGGGACGGCGACCTCGAACGTGGTCGCCATCGCGCGCCGCGAACAGCGGATAAGGGCGAACTCACCCGGCGCGCCCGGTTCGTCGGAGAGGAGGTAGTCGAGAAGCATGGGGTATTTGCGATGGGTGATTTGCCGTCTGTGATTTGATGATACTGACCCCCGCAGGGTCAACGCACCTTGGGGTACTGACGGTATAGGGGATTTGTCGTGGACCGACGGGGACCGGATGGGCCACGGGCGGTTCCGTCCGGGCGTGCGGGGAACGGGCCGCGCGGGAAACAGGTGATTCGATCGAAAAGTTCCAAAGGGCGCCACGTGGCGCTCTTCGGCCAAACTCTGGTAATTCCAGCATCTCGTGCGTGTAAGCTCCCAAGACCGCCAAATATCAGAGGCTCTGTTTGGTGAATGCGAAGCGGCCCCGAAAACGCCTCGGATTTCGAGGCCGAGACCGATTCACCAGACAGAGCCCAGACAATTGCGTGCTATGCGACAGCAAGTCGAACCCTGCGTTTCGGCCCGCAGCGGTTTTTGGCGAGACTTGCTGAAGCGGATCGCTGCGAGCTTTGCACCGCGTTACTTCGGCGCCGGGCGCAGGTAGCCGGCGGGGACGAGCGTACCGGGCGCGGGCTTGGCGGTTACGGCGCTCTCCGGCACCACACGCCCCTGCACGACCGGCTGCACGGGACGGCCCTGCATCCCGCGCGGCGGCATCACAACAGCGCCCGCGGTCGTGCCGGTCGGCGTTGTAACCGCCGGCATAGCCGGCATCATCGGTGGCGTGTGCGCGGGGGCGTACATTTGCGGAACGCCGCCGTTATGGCCGGCCGCGCACCCCGTCCCGCACCCGGGCGCCGCGGTACACGGGAACATGCCCTGGAGCGGAGTGATGCACGGCGTCGGGCGCAGTTTCGGCAGCTCGGTCGGTGAGTCGTGGTAACCCAATAGCAGCTTGATGCGCTCCCAGCACGAGCGGCTGCGCGCGGGGCGCCCGCACCCGGCCGGACCGCAGTTGGCCGGACTGCCGCTCATTTCCGGCGTACTGATACCGGCCGGGAGCGGGGGCAGCGGGTGTGTAGATACTGGCGCGGTCGGTTCGATCGGGCTCGCGGTGGCCGGGTTGCGGAACGGCGACCATTTGCTCACCGAGAGGAACCGCGGGCCGCCCGGCGTGCCCCACCCGCTGCCGGCCGGAGCTTGAACGTTCCCGTTCTGCAACACCGGGGCCGGGACGACCGGCACGGTCGGGGCCAGCCCCTCCTGCGCCTGCGCCGCGCCCGGCCACAACCCCAACACCGCCGCCAGATACAGCCGCTTCATGATCCCGCCTCCATGCGGAACGCGCTTCGACACATCGAAGTTTCGGAGTTGCGGAGGTCGGAAGTGCAGGCCAGATGGGTATTGCGGACCGCGCATTTCGCGCGCTCCCGGCACGAGCGGCACAGTTTACCAACTCCGGGCGAACGGCCGGTGCGATGCGCACAAATGGTGAAAACTTGCCACGTGGCAAGTGGGTGGTTGTTTGAACGACGTGCGAAATCTGCGAAAACCTCTGGGAAAACGAAAGGTTGCCAAAGGTTGCCAAAGATTGCCACTGGCAAACTTGGACCAAACCCTTGTTTTTCAAGGCTTTCGTCAAAGTTTGCCAAAGATTGCCAACGTGTCACCTCGACCCGTTAACTAGACAAAAGTGCGCATCGAGCGACCGGGCACCATCGGCTGGCTCCCACCAACCGCAAGCGGCTTACCAATCGCCGTCGAAGCCCGGGAGCGTCGGCTGGACGGTCCGGCGTTTGGGCACCGGTTTCACGACACGCGGGACGGCCCGGTTGCCGGAGTTTGGCCGACGCGACAAGAGGATGGTCTTCGCGGGCACGTCCTGGCGCGCGGTGATGACCTCCGCCGCCGGGTTCAGCACCACCAGCGCCTCGCGCCCGGCGACCGCGGCCAGTTCCGGTTTGTTACAGTCCTTGCTCAGGTGAAGTTGAACGAGGTGTGCCGGGAACCCCTCACCCGACCGGCCGGCGATGGCCGTGGTCAGCTCGGCCGCCTGCTTGTTCGACAGGTGGCCCAGGTCGCCCAGCACGCGATCGACCAGGAACTTCGGTCGCGAACTGGTCCGCTCCAGTAACTCGTCGTGGTTGTACTCCAGCGCCAGCACGTCCACGCCGGCGAACGCCTCGATCAGCTCGGACGACCCGCACCCCAGATCGGCCGCGTACCCGATCGCCCACGCGGGGTGGGGTTCTTCGTCGCGCCCGTCGATGCGGAACGCGAACGTCGGGACGGAATCGTGCGACACGCCGAGCGGGAGGCACGACAGGTTCGGGGTGAAGTCGATGCGGACGCCCGCCGCGTACTCGCGGGTCAACCCGGCGTTGCGGAGCGCGGGGAACGACGGGGCGACGCGGTCCATGTGCGCGAAGTGCAGCGGGTGCGCGTAGAGCGGGATCCGCTTGCCCCGCAGGTCGGCGAGCGTCGCGTCCTTCCAGTGGTCGGTGTGGGTGTGTGTGAGCACGACGGCCGACACGCGGTCCCAGGTCGCGCCGATGGACCGCAACCGGTCGGTGAGATACCGCGGGTGCAGCCCGCAATCGATGAGCAGGCCGAACCCGTCGAACTCGATCAAACTGGCGTTCCCGCCGCTGCCGCTGGCGAGCACTGTAAACCGGGCCGTCATTGGGTAGTATTCCCCCTCACACCACGAGTGTGACGCGGGTCGCGGCGGTTGTGAAGGTCAGTTGTACCCGTCCGCGCCCGCCGGGCGGCGGGAAAATCCCAAGGAAGTAAATCTCAAACCTCAAACCAAGCCCAGTAGTTTCAAGTGGTGGGATTCCGTGTTCAGCCGCGGAGCGGCGACCGATGTTAGCCCAGGGTGAAGCGAGTCTTCGAGCGCAACCCTGGGAACCGATACGGACAACGAATCGCAGCCCCGGAGGGGCGACAGAGCCTTTCGCGAAGGTTTCTGCCGCCTCCGGGGCTTGGGTGTTATTCGGTTGCCTACCCAGGGTTTCGTTCGCTGCGTTTACTTCACCCTGGGCTAACATCGGTCGCCGCTCCGCGGCTGAAAACCGAGTTCACATACCTACTTGAAAATACTGGAGCCGACATGAGTGCCGACTTCTTTGGGATTTGGGATTTGTTCCCCTTTGGTACTTCCCGCTCCGGGCGGTATGGTTGAAGGTAACGCCCCAGACCGACGAGGGCCGGACATGGCCGAACAGAAGCTGATTTTGGTGGTGGACGACGACCGCGAGTTGGTGGACGCCATGCGGACGGTCCTCGAGCGCCAGGGCTACAAGGTGATCCAGGCGCACGACGGGCACCAGGGCCAGCAGGCGATCTACAACCAGCGCCCGGACCTCGTCATCCTCGACATGATGATGCCGCGCAAGGGCGGCTACCCGGTGCTGGAGCACTTCAAGGACAAGCCCGACGCGCCACCGATCATCATGGTGACGGCCAACGAGGGCAGCCGGCACAAGGTGTACGCGGAGTACCTGGGCGTGATCGACTACATCCGCAAGCCGTTCGCGATGGAGCGGCTGCTCGAAACAGTGAACAAGGCGCTCGGCGCCAAGCCCGAGGGCGAACCCGGAGCGTGAGCGACGGGGTGAGCGATTGAGGCGAACCCGGCGTGCCAACGCCGGGGTGTTCTCAGCGCGTCAGTGCGCCCTGCGGTTCCACCCCGGCGTTGGCACGCCGGGTTCGCCTTGCCCGCTCCTTCCGGCCGTTCAGAATCGCCCCGATGATCGTGTACCGCACACACCACTCGTAACTCACCAGCAACCCCGCCGTCACCACGACCGTCACGACGAGCCACTTCACCTCACCCGGGAGCGGCCAGTCCTTCAACACGAACTGTAGCGCCGCCGTCGGCGTGAGGCTGGCGAGGTAGCACCAGTACGACGAATCGGCCAGATACCGCGCCCACGCGGATTCGCCGGCGAAGAACCGCAGAAACGCGCCCCACAACCCGACGATCATCAACCACGTGTAGAACGCCTGCGCCACGAACCCGCCGAACCGCCACCCGGTCACGTCTCGCCCGTTCTGCACCCCGAGCGCCCATCCGACCGCGCAACCGACCGCCACCGGTAGCACCAGAAGGTTTGCGATCACGAGCGCGGCCTTCCACCCGCGGCCGAATGCCTCCACGAGATCGCGGTGCCGGTACAGCATCCACCCGAAGCCGAAGAACCCGGCGTAATACAGCACGAGGTGCCACTCCGGCGCCCAGCGGAACTGTGTGTCCACGAACGGCGAGGTCATCAGCATTAACACCGGCAGCGTGACCAGTGCCGGAAGAACGACGCGCCACCGCCCTTCCACCACACCGCGGAACGCCCGGTCGAGCGCCGCGAGCGCCCGCGTCCCGGAAAGCCGGGCCAATAGCGGGCCAGCCAGCAGCACCGCGGTGTAGAGGATCAGCAGGTCGTACAGGAACCACAGGTGCGCGAGGGGGACTTTCCCCGCGACATCACCGGAGGTGAAGCGGTCGAGGACGAGTGCGGCGTTGCTCTTGTCGGGTTCGGCCGCGATCAAATCGGCCGCGAACTTCCGCACCGGGGTTGCGTTTTCCGGTACGCCCAGCGTCCGAACGGCATCAAGTTCGGCGTAGAGGAACACGGCCATCACGGTCGGCACGATGAAGACCAGTCCGAGGACGAACGGCACCCCGACCCGCTTGACGCGGTGCCACGCGGTGCCGAGGACACCGTATTTCTGGTAGAGGAGACAGCCGAAGAACCCCGCGAGCAGGAAGAACACCTGCATTCGGAAGTCGTGGATCGCGAACAGGAACAGATCGACGAGCGGCGTGGAGTTGGCGTCGCGGATCGACCAGAACGGCACCGGGGTGATGGTGTACGCGACGCCCGCGTGTAGCGCCACGCCGAGGAACATCGCGAACCCGCGGAGGCTGTCCAGGGCGTGGTAGCGTTCGGCCGGGGGCATCTGCTTTCCGGGTTCGTAGTGACCCGCTTCAGTGGGTCTCGCCCCGAGGGGCGATCCTTATTCTTGTGGCACAGGCTTTCCAGCCTGTGCGCCGGGTAGCTATTCGGACACCGGCTGGAAAGCCTGTGTCACAAGACAAAAGGCAGACCCGCTGAAGCGAGTCACTACGAACGAAGAACGGTCAGAACACCACCCCGAAGAACAGCCGGCCCACGTCGAGGTAGAGCACGAACACCATCAGGCTGAGGATCAGGAACAACCCGGTGTACATCGCGAACGCGAACAGCCGCTCCGGGACCGGGCGCCCCAGGATCTTCTCCAGTGCCAGGAACACCATGTGCCCGCCGTCGAGTACCGGGATCGGCAGGAAGTTCACCACCGCCAGGTTCACCGAGATCATGCCCAGGAACAGCAGGAACTGCCAGAAGTCCTCGCCGGCGAGCTTGTACGACATGTTCGCGATGCTCAGCGGGCCGCTCATCGTCTTGGCGCTCACGCGGCCGATCAACATCGCGTACAGGTTCATGTAAACGGTCTTGACGAACCGCACGGTCCGCAGCCCGCCCAGCCGGATCGCATCGCCCACGCCGTCCGCCTTTTGAACCTGCATCTCGATCTGGAAGATCAGCCCGCGGTCGTCCAGCGCCCACGCCGACGGGCGTCCCTTGAGGCTCAGTTCCTTCGTCTCGTCGCCGCGCTTCACCTTGATGTCGAGGTCCGGCGAGTTCAACTGGTACAGCGAGTCGGCGCTGGCCCACTGGTGCGACTTGAGGTCGTCGTTCCACGGCCCGTCCTTCATCGCGCCGGTGTCGTCTTGGGCCTTGAACCGCACCGCGGTGATGACGTCGTTCGGTTGCACCCCGGCCGCGGCCGCCGGGCTGTCGGAGGCCACATCGCTCACCTGCGCATCAACCCAGTATGCCAGTCCCAGCCCGCTCAGCGGCAGCGGGCTGTTCGGCTGGACCGCCGTTTCGCGATCGAACCGGAACGAGGGGTCGAAATCCAGCGTCAGTCGCACCGTTACGTCGGTCGGGTGCGCCGGGCGCAGCACCACCAAATCGACCGGGGTCTTCGCCGTCAGCTTCTCCTGGACCGCCCACTTGGTCAACTGTCGCGGCAACAGCAGCGGGTCGAGCGGCTGCACGCTCACCTGCTTCGGATCGACGCCCGGCAGCTTGAACACGTCCTTCGACCAGTCCACCGAGCCGGCCACGTACCACACGCGCTCGCCCTGCGCGTTCGGCGGGAGCATGACGGCCATGATGCGATCGCCGCCGGCCGGAGGGGTCGGCCCCGACGCCGCGATCACCTTCCCCTCGGCCGGCCCTCCGGCGCGGAGCGCGGCGACCTCGCCCATCCGCATCCGCATCCCGAGATCGTGCCGGTACGCGGGCCTGACGGTAATCGTCGCGGTATCGTCCGAGTCCTTCCGCTTCACCTTGAACGTGATGTCCCGGTCCGCGAGCCGCACCATGCGGCGGTGGTACTCGTTGAATCCCTCGACGGGAGTGAGTGCCGCGGGGTTGTCGGGGTCGCTCATCTCGATGATGCGGTCACCCGGCTCGAACTTTGGCTCGGCGGCTGCGGCCGGTGTGCCCGGGTACGCGACCCGCACCTTCCGCTTGTTGCCCGAGATGAGGGTGAGGCGTGACGGCAGCCCGATGCCGATCTGCGGGAACTTCTGGCCCTCGTCCCGCATCGGCGAAACGGTCGTCGAGGTCGCCGCGCCGTCCCGTTCCCACGTGATCGGCACCTGCTCGTCCTTGCGGGTACTCATCACGATCGGCTTGAGGTCGTTGAAGTACGGGTTCTGGCGCCCGTCGATCTCGGTGACGTGGTCGCCGGTCCGCATCCCGGCGCGCCACCCGGCCCCGCCGCCCTCGATGTGCCCGACCGTCGCCGGGGCTTCTTCGACGCCGTGCAGGTACGCCACCGTAAAGCACGCCAAACCGAAGATGATGTTCATCACCACGCCGGCGGAGATGATAATCATCCGTTGACCGACCGACTTCCGGCGGAAGCTCCGCGGGTCTTCCTCGCCCTCTTCCTCCTCGTTCTCGCCCACCATCGCGACGTACCCGCCCAGCGGAATGATGCCCACCATGTACGTCGTTTCGCCGTACCGGTACGAGCAGAACGGCACCGCGGGGCCGAACCCGATCGAGAACGTGCGGACGTGGACGTCGCACCACTTCGCGGCGACGAAGTGGCCGAGTTCGTGGATGAAGATGATGAACCCCAGCCCGATGATGACCTTGAGCGTGTCGATCGGGTCGAGCCAGATGCACACGGCCGCGATCACGGCCGCGGTGACGGCGAACGAGAAGAGGTTCTGGCGGAACCACGACTTCAGTTCGGTCACCTCGACCCCGTGGTCGGGCTGCCCGGTGGCCGGGTCGGTCGGGCCGGGTCGAGCAATATCGTCGGGCTTCGGGCCGTCCGGGTTCAGCGGCCCCGTGTTCGCGTTGTCCAACGTCCAGCCTCCAGCCGTGCCCACGTATCGAGGTCGAGAAGCCTCTGTAACGTGGGTCGGGAATCGTAATCGTGTGCGTCCAGAACCGCCCGGCAGCACCGGGCGATGTCGAGAAAAGCCAGATCGTTCGCCAAAAAGCGCCCGACCGCGGCCTCGTTCGCCGCGTTCAGCACGGCCCCACACGTTCCGCCCTTGCGGGCCACTTCAAATCCGAGTTCCAGAGACGCGAACGTCTCGCGGTCGGCCTGCTCGAAGTGCAGGGCGGACAGCTTCTGCCAGTCCAGCTTCTTGGCCGGCCCCTCGACGCGCGCGGGATGGAGAAGCGCGAGCTGAATCGGCAGCCGCATGTCGGGCGGGGAGAGCTGGGCGAGGACGGAGCCGTCGGCGAACTCGACGAACGAGTGAACGATCGACTCCGGGTGAACGATCACGTCGATTTGCTCGGCGGAAAGGCCGAACAGCCACCGCGCCTCGATGACCTCGAGCGCCTTGTTCATGAGCGTGGCGGAATCGATGGTGATTTTCGGCCCCATCTGCCACGTCGGGTGCTTCAGCGCCTGCGCCGGCGTCACGGATTCCAGGTCCGCAGCCCGCTTCCCGCGGAACGGCCCGCCGCTCGCGGTGAGTACGACTCGTGTCACGTCCTTCGCAGTGTGTCCGGTCAGAGCCTGAAATATGGCCGAATGTTCACTATCGACAGGAAGTAACTGAGCATTCCGCTTCGCCGCGAGTTCCATCACGAGCGGGCCGCCGACGACGAGCGTTTCCTTGTTGGCGAGCGCCACGGTCTTGCCCGCATCGAGCGCGGCCCACGTGCCCGCCAGCCCCGCGGCGCCGACCACCGCGGACACCACCACATCCACGCCGGCGTCGGTCACGAGCCGCCGGACGCCGGCTTCACCGCACAGAAGTTCGGTTTCCTTCGGGAAAAGCTTGCGATCAGCTTGTGGGAAGACCTCCGGGTCGCAGATGACCGCGATTCGCGGCCGGAACGCGCGGCACTGCTCGGCGAGCTGTTCCCATCTGGAGTTGGCCGCCAGCCCGACGATCTGAACGCGCTCGGGCAGGTGGCGGGCGACGTCGAGGGTGCTGGTGCCGATGGACCCGGTGGACCCGAGCAGGGCGACCCGGCGGGGCCGTTCGGCGCTCGGTGTGTGCGTCGGCATTTCACGGCACCGGGGGACGCGGGGGGGACGTTTGCGCTAACCGGTATTGTACGAGCGGGCCGGAGAAACGAACAAGGTGGACGTGTGGCGGGTCGGACTCGCCTTTACGGGCGCCGAATCGGCCCTATCATGGGTATATGGCCCGCCCCGCGGGTCGCAATGCGCCTGTAGCTCAGTTGGTAGAGCAGCGGCCTTTTAAGCCGCTGGTCCTCGGTTCGAGTCCGAGCGGGCGCACTCCCTCCTTCGGTTCGCTTGCTTCACTGCCTTGACACCGCCGGGTCCGCGGCGTGTAATCAGATTGAGCGCCCGTGCGCCCCACCCAAACCCGAGAGGTTCCATGCGCCCGCTCCTCCTCGCCGCCGCGACCGCGGTCCTCGTCGCGGCCGCCGACACCGGCGCCCAGCCGCCCGACAAGAAGGCCGACCCCAAGGCCAAAGTCGAAGCCAAGAAGGACGAGGACTCGAAGTTCAACCTGAAGATCAAGACCGACAACATCCGGCTCGGCAAGCACCTGAGCGGCACCAAACTCACGCCCGCCGACCTCAAGGGCAAGGTGGTGATGCTGGACTTCTGGGGCGTCAACTGCGCGCCGTGTCTGGCGGCCATGCCCGGTGTCGCGTCCATGAACGCCGAACTCGCCGACTTCGGTCTGGTCGTCATCGGCTCGCACGTTCAGGCCGCGACCGCCGACCAGATCACGGCAACCGCCGCGTCCCGCGGGGCCAACTTCCCGATCACCGAGCAGACCCGCGTCGATGGCGGCAACGACTTCCAGGGCATCCCCCACGTGATCGTGTTCGACCACACCGGGGCGTGCATCTTCCGCGGGCTGCCGCGCGAGGCCGAACACAAGGCGCGGGTGGCGGTCGGCGAGATGCTCGTCGCCAACGCCGGGCGTGAGAAGTTCGCCGCGCCGCTGAACCCCGCGATTGCCGAGTTGAAGAAGGGCCAGTCGCCAGCGCTCGTACTCCCACGAATCGTTTCGCAGTTGAACGGGACCAAGGATGTCGCGGCCGACGCGAAGGCGCTGCTCGACTCGATCACGGCCGCGGGGCAGAAGAAGTACGATCAGGCGGTCGAGAAGGCCGAGTCGGCCCCGGTCGAGGCGTTCCTGCTCGTCGAGAAGGTGCCCGCGGCGTACAAGGGGACACAACTCGCCAAGGACGCGACCGCGCTCGTGACCAAACTCAAGAAGGACAAAGGAGTCACGGCCGAACTGGCGGCCCGGCCGGCGCTCGCGATGGTGCAGCAGTTCGCGACGGCTCTGTCCAGCCAGCCCGGGGCGGACAAGCCGACGGCCCCGGACTTCCAGAAGGCCAATGTGGTGATTTTGGCCCAACTGAAGGCGAAAGTGGCCCAGATGAAGAAAAGCTGGCCCGACGCGAAGGCGACCGCGGAGGCACTGGAAATCGCCACGCGGTACGGCGCGAGTCCGTAAGCGGGAAATCCCAAATCCCAAGTGACAAATCCCAAACAGGACCCAAGCCCGCGTCTTGTTTGGGATTTGTTTTTTGGGCTTCGGGATTTCTTTTAACACTGTTCCGCTTGGACCCCGAGTGAGCTACGAACCCGGCGAAGAACGTTCACGCGCCGTGATCTCCGAGTTCCGCGCGGAGGCGGTGGAGAACCCGTGACTTCGCCACACGCACCGCGCCGCCAGACATTCCCAACTCGTCCGCGACGTCCTTTGGCGCGCGATCTTCGACCGTCGTCAGCCAGAACGCCTGCCACGTCCGCACCTCGAATTCGCCCCGGATCAACTCCAGTCCGCGCCGGAGCAGCGCCGACACGGCGCGATCCGCCGACCCGTCCTCGTCCGACGGGATCGGTTCCGGGAGCTGCGTCAGTTGGGCCAGAGCCTCGCTCCCGCCGGCGCCCGGTGGCTCCCGACGCCAACGGCGGAGCGCGTCGTTTACCTTGTTCCGCGTGATCGTGCGCAGCCAGCCGCGGAACGTGCCACGGGTCGAATCCTGCCGAAACACGGCGAGCCGGGACGCGACCGCCTGGAACACGTCCTGGAAAACGTCCGCGGCATCGTCTTCCCGCAATCCCCACTGTCGGCACCAGTACAGGATCAGCGGGGCGTACAGTGCGACCATCCGTTCCCAGGCTTCGGGGCTCCGCACGCGTGCGGCGTCGAGCAGGCTGCGTGAGGTGCCCGTTGACGACGGTGGCAGGTTCTCGTGTTTCGCGATCGGCTGTTCGTTGCTCATCACCCGCCCGCCGGGAGGGTTGTAGTCCAGTGCCTCCAACACCGTTTAGTGTGTCTTGCCCGGGGCGGGCTGTCGAGGGAGAAATGGCGCGGCCTCGGTGGTGTAACGCGCCGGCGTTAGAATGGTGTTGATGCGGCCCCGGGGCGCGACCCGGCCCAACCGGACGCCGAGGACGATCCGATGAGCGAAGCCGTTTGCCCCGATCAGCAGGCGCTGACCCGATTCGCTGTCGGGGACCTGAGCACCCGCGAATTCGAGAGGATTGCCGCTCACGTCGAACGGTGTCCTGCGTGCGAGTTGATCTTGCAGGCGCTCGACGGGTGTACCGATCCGCTCGTGGCGAGTCTGCGGCAGCCCGTGGAAATCGGTTGTGGTGACGTTCCGGCGGCTCTGCTGATGGTCGCGCGCTCGGCCATCGACGCGCAGCCGCCCCGGCGCGTGGGGAAGTTCGAGCTGATCGAAGAACTCGGGAGCGGCTCGTTCGGCACCGTGTACCGGGCGCTCGATACCGAACTGGGCCGCGAGGTGGCGATCAAGATCCTCCGCGCCGGCCGGCTCGCAACCGCCGAGGACATCGAGCGGTTCCTGCGCGAGGCCCGCAGCGCCGCGATACTCAAACATCCTGGCATCGTCTCCCTCTTCGAGGCCGGCCGCACCGACGAGGGCGTGTGTTACCTCGTCGAAGAACTGGTGCGCGGGGCCACGCTGGCCGAGCGCCTCCGCGACGGCCCGTTCGCCCCCGACCCCGCCGCGCGGCTCGTCGCCGAAGTTGCGGAGGCGCTGGCCGGGGCGCACCGACTCGGCGTCGTTCACCGCGACATCAAACCGTCAAATATCATCCTCGACGCGGAGGGCCGGCCGCACGTTACCGACTTCGGGCTGGCGAAGCGCGACACCGAGGACGCGACCACCATGACCCCAGAGGGCGAGGTACTCGGCACACCCGCGTACATGTCGCCCGAACAGGCCCGCGGCGACTCTCACCAGGTGGACGCCCGCAGCGACCTGTATTCGCTCGGCGTCATCCTGTACGAACTGCTCACGGGCGAGCGCCCGTTTCGTGGCAACCGCCGGATGTTGATCCTTCAAGTACTTCAGGACGAACCGAGGCCGCCGCGCCGGCTCAACGACAAGGTGCCGCGCGACCTCGAAACGGTGTGCCTCAAGGCGATGGCCAAGGTGCCGGGGCGCCGCTACCCGTCGGCGGCCGAACTGGCCGACGACCTGCGCCGATACCTCGACCGGCAGCCGATCCGCGCGCGGCCGGTGGGGCACGTCGAACGCGTGTGGCGGTGGTGCGTGCGGAACCCGGTCCCGGTCGGCCTGTTGGCGGCGCTGTCGCTCGGCTCGGCCGTGGGGTTCTGGCACCTGACCCAGTTGAACGAACGGCTCGTCCGTTCGACCGCGCTGGACGGCGCGGCCCAGCAGGCGGAAACGTTGGAATGCCTGAACGACGTCTACTCGGAAGCGGTGGACCGGGCGATGCCGAAGGGAAAGGTACTCGTCACGCACGACTACGCCGCGCGCAAGGACGCGCTCCCACTCCCCGCGACGCTCACCATCGACCTCGGCAAGTCGATCAGCGAGCGCAGTGAATCCGGGATGCAGGTGCGCCTCTACAGCGACTACCCGTGGCGGTTCCGCAAGGACCGCGAGCCGCTCGACGAGTTCGAGCGGGAGGCCCTGCGGCGCCTGCGCGAAGATCCGGACGAACCGGTGTACAACTTCGAGACCTACCAGGGGCGCCCCGTACTCAGATACGCGATCGCGCGGCGGTTCCGCGAGTCGTGCCTGGGGTGTCACAACAAGGACAAGGTGAACAGCCCCAAACACGACTGGAAGGTGGGCGACGTGCGCGGGGTGGTCGAGATCATCCGGCCGCTCGACCGCGACGAGGCCCGCGCCCGCGCCGGCCTGCGAGAAACCTTCATTATCATGGGAATTGTGGCCGGTTCGCTCCTCGCGCTGACCGTACTGTTCGTGGTCACCGGGGCGCGCCGCGGTGGGTCGGGGAAAGTCGTGTAACGGTCCCGCGTTCTGGGAAGTACGGGCGCCGCCCGCGTGCGCGGAGCGGTTTGTTTCTGTTCCTCTTCCACGGGAGACCGCTCATGGTCCCGAACACACGCCGCGAGTTCCTGGCCGATGTCGGCCGCGGGATGCTGGTCGCCAGCCTCGGGCCGGCCATCGCCTCTGATCTCGGCCTCGCGCCGCTATTCGCCGGCGAGGGCGCGGACGCGCTCGACTTCGGCAAACTCGAACCGCTGGCCGCGCTGCTCCAGGACACGCCGACCAACAAGCTGATGCCGGTACTGGTGGCGCGGCTGAAGAGCGGCACCGAACTGAAGACGCTGGTCGCGGCCGGGGCGCTGGCCAACGCCCGCGAGTTCGGCGGCCGGCACTACGAGGGCTACCACACGTTCATGGCGCTGGCCCCCGCGTTCGAGATGGCGAAGGAACTGCCCGAGGCGCAGAAACCGCTGCCGGTGCTGAAGGTGCTCTACCGCAATGCGACCCACATTCAGGCCCAGGGCGGGCGCAAGAACGAGGTGCTGCGCCCGGTCAAGCCCGCACCGGTGCCGGCCGGCCGGGCCGGCGGCGAGGTGCTGCAAGAATCCACGCGCAAGAACGACCACGCGACAGCCGAAGCGCAGTTCGCCACGCTCGCACAGGACGGCGCGGAGGACGCATTCAACCACCTCATGTACTGCGTTGCGGACGACATCAACGTTCACCGGGTCGTGCTGGCGTGGCGCGCCTGGGCCATGCTCGACTTTACCGGTAAGGAACACGCGCACACGCTGCTCCGCCAGTCGGTACTCTTCGCGTGCCACGAGAACCGCAACGGCCGGGTCAGCGCGATCCAGACCGTGCTACCGAAACTGATGGACCAGCACAAGCTCGCGGGCAAGAAGCCCGGCACCCGCGAGGGCGACGACGCCTGGGTGGAGGCGCTCGCGAAGGTGATCTACGGCGACGGGCGCGACCGGGCGGCCGACGCGGTGGCCGCGGCGCTCGCGGAGGGCTTCGCGCCGGCGTCGATCAGCGACGCGATCAACCTCGCCGCGAACCAACTGCTGCTCAACGACCCCGGGCGGGCGCAAGCCAACGGGGTGAAGCCCAAGGGGAGCGTCCACGGCGACTCCGTCGGTCTCCACGCGTCCGACGCCGCGAACGCCTGGCGGAACATCGCGCGGGTGAGCAACCACCGCAACACGGTGGCGGCGCTGATCGTGGGCGCGTACCACACGGCGGGCCAGCACGGCGGGCAAATGAAGGAGCCGTTCCACACGCCGGAACTGGAAAAGATCCTAACGACCGACGCAACAGCCCTGCTCCGGCAGACCGAGGAGGCGATCAAGGCCGGCAACCAGGGAGTCGCCGCGGCGCTGGCGCAGAAGTACGGCGAGGCCGGACATCCGGCCCGCGGGTTGCTCGACGTGCTCCTCCGCTACGGCGTGAGCGAGGACGGCGCGCTGCACGCCGAGAAGTATTACCGCACGGCGACCGAGGAGTTCGCCATGACGCGGGCCGCGTTCCGGTGGCGCCAACTGGTCGCCTTGGCTCGCGTCACGGCCAGTGAGTTCGGCAAGCCGGCCCCCGGCTACGACGAGGCCACGCGTTTACTGGGTCTGTAACCCACCACGAAACGCGCCCGGTCGGGAAGCATCCCGGCCCGGCGCGTTTCGTGGTGATTCCTTGCCGACCGGGGCTGCGCGAGATTCGTGACCCACATCACCTCAACATTCGCTTTTCCTCCGACACTTCGCGCGCCGTTGGTGTAGTAGCAGGGGTTCGAGTACGCCGGCGAGGTGTACGGCTCACTCTCGGCGGTGGCCAAGGCGGTCATCGGCAGCCACTGCAACGGCTTCCTGTTCTTCAACTTGGCCAGGGGAGGAAAGAAGTGAAGCGGAACACAACTACGACCACGGCCCCGCGACCGACAATACCCGCCGATCACGAACTTGGCCGAGACGCGGGCTCGTCGCCAGGCTCGTGCCCGTCGGGTTGGCATCGTTCGCGTTCAGAGCGGGGGGCGGCCCTGTGCGTGGAGGCGTTCGATCTCGGCACTGGTGAGCGCGCGGCGGAGCACCAGGAACTCGTCGATGCAGCCGGTGAAGTTGCGGATTGTGGCCTTGGACCGAAATCCCGCGCTGTTCCAGTTCCCCAACTCTCCGTCCCCGATCCGCAGCGGTAGATCGAGTCGAATTTCGGCCCGCGCCACGGGTTGACCGTCTACATAATGGACGACCTCGCGGCGCGCCGGGTCGTAGGTGACGGCCAGGTGAACCCACCGACCGAACAGCGCCGGGGTGATCGCGCCCGGCGCGCGGTACTGCGGCCCGCTCACGCCCTTCTCGGGGTTGTAACCGGGCGGACCCTTGATCCCGAGAATGAGCGTCCCGTCGGAGCCGATCTGCCAGTGGCACTCGCCCTCGTCCCACCCGTCGGCCATGAGCAGCGAGTTGTTGGTGTTCGGCAGCGCGTCGGGGCGGCACCAGGTCGCGAACGTGAGCGCGTCGAACGTACCGGGGACGTGCAACCGGACGCGGTCGCTCGTCCGGCGGAACTCCAGTCCCTGCCGGCCCGACCAGCGGCCGTTGCCCCACGAGCAACCCACGACCGCACCGTCGTGAAGGGAGTTGGGGGCGAGCGACGCATTGGACACCGACCTCCGCCCCGGTGTTTCAAACGTGTAGTAGAGCACGACTGACGGGTCGCGGCGCAACTCGGCGCTGACCGCCGCCCACTCCTTCTGCCGCTGTTCGAGCGCCTGGACGGCGCGATCGGCCAGCTCGTCGGCCGTGAGGAAACTCCCCGCGTCGGCAGGTATCGCGTGCATGACGCCCGGTGTATTCAGGCTGATCGCCTCCCCGGTCTTGAGTTCCTTCGGGGCCTCGTCGGGTGCCGCCTTCGGGTCGTACAGGTGAACTTCCCCCTTGAAAACGTGGACCGCCGTCTTGGCCCCCTCCACATTCAGCCCGAATTCGGTTCCCCGATCAACCAGATTCAGAGCGGGTGAGCCGATGCGGAACCCGTGCGCCTGGGGGGGTACGGTTGCGCGCAGTTTCCCGCTGGCGCAGTACCCTTCGGTGCGCGAGAGGATGCGGAACTCGGCCGGCCCTTCCAGAATTACGGTCGCCCCGTTGTAGAACTCGATCTGCGCGTAGCCGGATTTCAGCACGAGTTGACCGGGGGGCAGCGGCGAACCGGGCCGCGTCGGGCTTCCCGAATCTTCCCACTGCGCGTTGTAGGTTTGCAGGAGGACCGCGACGGTCTCGTCGGTCGGTTCGGCGTTTCCGTCAGGCATCCCTCTGGGGCTGGACCGGGGCCGGTACACAAATGCAATGACCGCCACCACACTCGCGGCCAGCGCCGCGAGGACGAGCGCGGTTCGCCGGGAGACGCGCCGGCGCGCCGGCCCCGGTGCGGGGACGGTCGGGGCGCTCGCCCGCACCGGATTCACCGGCACCGGTAGCCCCACCGTGCGAACGAGGTCGGCCTGGAAGTTCATGAACCGGACGTAGTGCGCCTTGGCTTCCGGGGAGGTGAGGACGAGTTCCTCCAGCCGCGCCAGTTGCTCGGGGGTGATCGACTCTTCGCACAGCGCGTCGAGCAGTGGGCGGAGTTCGGCGATGACAGGGGATTCGGGAGTCACGGCCGATTCTCCTGGGCGAGAGTTCTCTGAACACACTCGAATAGCACCTGGCGCAGTTTCGCGAGCGCCTTGTAGACGGCCTCGACGGACCGCCCGACGCGCTGCGAGGTGGTCTGGGTTGTGGCCCCGTCGGTGTATCGGTAGGCGAGGAGTTGGCGGTCCCGGGCGGGGAGTTTCTCGACGCACGCGTTCAGCGCTTCGCGGCGCTCGTCCAGTCGCAGCGCGTCGGCCTGCTCCGCGGCAACTTCGGCCACCTGCTCGACGAACACCCGGCTCAATCTGGCCCGCCCGCGTTCGGCCTTCCGGTAGAAATCGAGCACCTTGCAGTAGGCGATGCGCCGCGCCCAGGCGAGGAAGTCGTCTGGCGGGTGTTCGGGATCGAACCGGTCCCACATCCCCAGGCTCGCGTTCTGGAGCACGTCGTCGGCGTCCGCGCGGTGGGGCAAGAGGGTGAAGATGTAGGCGTAGAGCCTGCGCTCGTTCTGGAGGAACAGGCGGAGGAACTGTCGGTGCTTGTCCGCGGCGCGGTCGGCGGGCGCACCGGGCGGTGCGGTGCGGCGATCCGACCCGGTGTCGGCATCGGCGGTCATGTGCCCGATCCGGGAGAGTGGAAGACGGCCCGACGGTTCCGCCGGGCCAGACAACATCCTTGATCCCCACTTAGTCGCCGCTCGCGGTCGAAATTGGAAGGAAAAAACGCAAATCGTCGAAAATCATGCCCCGCTGCCGCGCGCAGCGACCGCCCGTCGTCCGTTTTTCCGGATTTCGTTCCAATCCGCGCCGGCCACGGCGACCTCGTTACCAAACCGCCCACGACCGAGTGGTCGGCCCGTCACTCGCGGTGACGGGCAAACGGTCCCCAACTCTCAGGGTGTGTAATGCGGTGTCGCGTGATGCTGGTCGCGTTCGCCGTGGGCCTGATCCCCCTTAGCGGGTGCGGCGCACCGACCCTCGCCCCGGTCAAGGGGCAGGTCGTGTTCAATGGCAAGCCGGTGGCTGATGCCTCGCTGACCTTCTCCCCACTCGGGGCCGAGGGGCAGAAGGAGACCGGTAAGCCCGGGACCGGGTACACCGACGAAAACGGGCAATTCGTCCTCAGCACGTTCAAGAACTACGACGGCGCGCTGATCGGCAGTCACAGCGTCAGCGTCATGCTCCCCGACACTCACCCGGCCAAGTGCCAGCGATTCAAACAACTGACCCTCGAGGTCAAGCCGGGAACGAACGAGTTCGTCATCGAACTGGATCCGAAGTAACTTCCCCGGCCCTCGCGTTCGAGTGCCCGCGTCTTTATCCCTCCCCATTCGGACAGGTGTATCCATGAAACACGACCGGACACAGGGCCGCGGTTTCACGCTGATCGAGCTCTTGGTGGTGATCGCGATCATCGCCATCCTGATCGGGCTGCTCCTCCCCGCAGTGCAGAAAGTGCGGGAGGCCGCCGCGCGCATGAAGTGTTCCAACAACCTCAAGCAGCTCACCCTGGCCATGCACAACTACCACGACACCGCCGGGACGCTCCCGCCGAGTTGCATCAAGAAGGCGCTCCAGGATCCGAACTCGGGCGGCGTCGGCTCGCCGCAGCAGCTCAACAACAGCCCGTGGCCGGACACCACCGCCGCGCTGCACTGGTCGTACCTGATCCTGCCGTACATCGAACAGGACAACCTGTACAAGACGGTGGGGTTCGTCCCGCCCCCGCCGCCGGGAACCTGGCAGTCCGGCGCGTACCTGGCGCTGCTCCAGACCCGTCTGAACATGATGCGGTGCCCATCGACCAGCGACGCCGAGACGTACAATGACAACTCGCGCGGCATCGCGATCCCCAACCGCGCGGCGGCCAGCTACGCGGTCGTCATCTCCAACAACATCGACAACAACAGCCACAACGACGACGGCGGCATCGGCGGCCCGTCGAAGTACTTCGGCTTCTACACGCTCGTCTCGGGTAACAACACCCGCACCATCAACGGCGTCGCGGTCACCGTCCGCCGGCTGAACGGCCCGTTCGCGCAGAACGAGGGGTTCGCGCTCACCGCGATCCTCGACGGGACGAGCAACACGGCCGCGATCGGGGAGCGGTACCGCTACCGCAACGACGCCGGGAGCGCGGGCAACAGCGGGCACGGCGGGTGGGGGACGTTCGCCATCGGCTCGCCCTTCGCGCAGAACGGGCACAACCTGTTCAGCGGGTCCACGTGGGTGCCGTTCAATCCGGTGATCCCGAACCCGGCGTCCGACACCCGGCACCTGATCGGGTACAGTAGCCGGCACACCGGCGGGGTTCAGATGTCGTTCCTCGACGGGAGCGTCCGGTTCCTCCGGGACAGCACGTCCGAGCCGGTCCGGTTCGCGATCGGCAGTTACGCCGGGGGCGAAGTGGCCAACTTGGACTGAGTAACCGGTTGCGGCGGCGCGGGACACAGAACCCGAGCTACGGGGGGACCTCATGAGCGTCGGCGGTTCGGACCGGGTCGGGCGCGCGGTTGCGGCCCTCGTTGTGGTTCTCCTCCCGCCCGCGGCCCGCGCCGGGGACATCGACTTCAACCGCGACGTCCTTCCGATCCTCGCGGCAAACTGTTTCCCGTGCCACGGCCCCGACGGGGCCAAGCGCCAGGCGGACTTGCGCCTCGACGCCCGCGCCGGGGCCGTGAGTAGTAAGGCAATCGTGTCCGGCGAGCCTAACCAGAGTGAACTCATCGCGCGCTTGACCGCGGATGACGCCGAGGGCCGGATGCCCCCGCCCAAGGCCGGCCCGCGACTGAAGCCCGGTCAAGTGCAAATCCTGCGCGACTGGATCGAACGCGGTGCCGTTTACGACGAGCACTGGGCGTTCGTTCCCCCGCGAAAGCCGCCCGTTCCGAAGGTCGGCGCGCCGGGTGCGAACCCGATTGATGCGTTCGTCCTGGACCGGCTGGGGAACGCCGGGCTGAAACCCGCTGCGCCGGCCGCGCGCGAGGCGCTCCTTCGCCGCGCGACACTCGACCTGACTGGGCTTCCGCCCTCGCCCGAAGAGGTCGAAGCGTTCGTCAAGGATCCGGCGCCAGATGCGTGGGAAAAGGTCGCCGATCGGCTGCTCGCCAGCCCGCACTACGGCGAGCGGTGGGGGCGCCACTGGCTCGATGTCGCCCGCTTTGCCGATTCCGGCGGCTTCGAGACGGACATCTTCTACGGCAGCGCCTGGCGCTACCGCGACTACGTCATCCGCTCTTTTAACGCGGACATGCCCTTCGACCGGTTCGTCAAGGAGCAGATCGCCGGCGACGAACTGTTCCCCGGCGCCCGCGGTGCGCTTGTGGCGACCGCGCTGTTCGCCGTCGGTCCCGTGCTGCAAGAAGCGGACATGGTCCCGGGCCAACTCGATTACGACTGGCTCACCGACGCAGTCGATACAACCGGTTCAGCGTTTCTCGGTCTGACGCTCGGCTGCGCCCGGTGCCACGACCACAAGTACGACCCCGTTTCGCAGAAGGAGTATTTCGGGCTTCAGGCGATCTTCGCCGCGAGCGACCTGTTCGACTTCAAGGCCGACGGAACCCCGCTCCGCGGGCACGTCGCACTCAAAAAGACCGAGGCGGAGTTCGAGCAGGCGCGCAAGAAGGTCGCGCCGAAGAAGCAACCGGGCGATTACGACGAGTACCCCGAGATCCCAATGCGCGGGCTGGGGCCGCGCCCGAAACCCCTGAACGTGCGGCTGCTCAAACGGGGCGAACTGAGCGCGCCCGACGAGGTCGTCGAGCCGGGTTTGCCTGCGCGGCTCGGTGGTCCCGGCGCGGGGCGCGTACCCGCCGAGAAGGCCCGCACGGCGCTCGCGAAGTGGATCGCCTCGGAGCACAACCCGCTCACGGCGCGCGTGGTCGTTAACAGAGTCTGGCAAGGGCACTTCGGCGCGGGGTTGGTGCGTACCCCGAACGATTTCGGCACCCGTGGCGAGCGCCCGACGCACCCCGACCTGCTCGACTGGCTCGCGGTCGAGTTCGTCAAGGAGGGGTGGAGCCTGAAGAAGTTGCACCGCCGCATCCTGCTCTCGGACACCTATCAGATGTCTTCGACCGCGAGTGCCGAGGCGCTGCGGCGCGACCCGGACAACCGGCTCCTGAGCCATTTCCGGCCGCGCCGGGTCGAGGCCGAAGTGGTTTGGGACGCGATGCGGGTGGCGGCCGGGACGCTCGACCGGCGGATGCACGGTCTGCCGGTCTTTCCGCCGCTCGACGCGCGCGAGCTGATCGGCAACTATAAGAAGTGGCCGGCGGGGCCGCCCGAGGACGCCAACCGGCGCGCCGTCTACGTCGTCGCGAGGCGCTCGTTCCGATTCCCCGCGCTGGGCGCCTTCGACCCGCCGGAGAACGCGACCAGTTGCGGCCAGCGCGACCACACGATCGTAGCTAACCAGGCGCTCGCGCTGTTGAACCAGCGCTCGGTTCACGAGCAGGCCGGCGCGTTCGCGGACCGGCTCTTGCGCGAAACCAATCGTACCCCGGAAGCGGTCGCGGCCCGCGCGTGGCTCGTCGCCTACGGCCGGCCGATTACCCCCGACGAGCGCGAGGTCGCGATCGCGTTCCTGCGAGCGCGCGAAAAGGCCGCCGAGGACGCGACCGATGCCCGCAAACGGGCCGTCACCGACCTGTGCGTCGCACTGTTCAACACGAACGAGTTCATCTATCTGCCCTGATGCGCCCCGGGCGCTGCGCCCCCGCGACGGGCGTAAAATGAATAGTGCGCAGCGCATCAAATGTTCATTTGTCCATTATGTGCTCCGCGGACCGGCGGCGAACGTTAGAATGACGTGCGCCAGAACTATCCAGAACGAACTGGAGGATCGTCGGGATGTCGCAGCTGCTCACTCGTCGGGACTGGCTCGCCCGCGCCGGGCTGGGGTTCGGGGCTTGGGCGCTGCTCGACCTGTGGGAGCGCGAGGCCCGCGCCGGCGAGACGCCCGCCGCACCGGGGCCGCTGGCCCCGAAGAAACCACACTTCTCCGCGAAGGCGAAGTCGGTCATCTTCCTCACGATGGCCGGCGGACCGAGCCAGATGGAGACGTTCGACCCCAAGCCCGAACTCGATAAGCTCCACGGGGCGTTACTCCCGGCGAGTTTCGGCACGATCCCGGCCCAGTTCACCGACGTGACCAAACAGCCGCTGTTGGGCGTGAAGCTCAAGTTCCGCAAATGCGGCGGGTCGGGGCTGCCAATCTCCGAGGCCCTGCCGTGCCTCCAGGAGCACGCCGACAGGTTGGCGGTCATTCGCAGTTGCTACCACGACGCGTTCAACCACAGCCCGGCGCAGTACGCGCTCTGCACGGGGCAGTCGCGGGTGGGCTGGCCGAGCGTCGGGGCATGGATCACCTACGGACTGGGGAGTGAGGCCGACAACCTGCCGGCGCTCGTGGTGATGACCGACCCGGACGGGAAGGTGAAGGGCGGCACGCCGCTGTGGGGCAACGGCTTCTTGCCGGCCGTGTATCAGGGAACGACGCTTCAGACACAGGGTCCGCCGGTCCTGTACCTCAACCGGCAAGAGGGGGTGACCGAGGAGGATCAGCGCGCGACGCTGGACTTCGCTCAGAAGCTGAACCACCGCCACCGGGCCGCGACGCCCGCAGCAGCAAGCGAACTCGATGCTAGGATCGCGGCGCACGAGCTGGCCTTCAAGATGCAGACCGCCGCACCCGAGGCGGTCGATGTGGCGCGCGAGACCGCCGCCACGCACAAGCTCTACGGGCTGGACGACGACACGACGCGCGACTTCGGCGCGCGCTGTCTGATCGCCCGCCGGTTGGTCGAGCGCGGGGTCCGGTTCGTGCAACTCATCTCCGGCAGCGGCGACTCGAAGGATTGGGATCACCACGACGACTCACACGCCGGCACGCTCCGCCAGGCGAAGAAGGTGGACCGGCCGATCGCCGGGTTGCTCGCCGACCTCGCCTCACGCGGGCTGCTCGACAGTACGCTCGTGGTATGGTCCGGCGAGTTCGGGCGCACGCCGACCTCTCAGAGCAAGACCGGGCGCGACCACAACCCGAACGGCTTTACGATGTGGATGGCCGGGGCCGGGATCAAGGGCGGCCGGGCGATCGGTGCGACGGACGAGATCGGGCTGCGGGCCGTCGAGGACCAGGTTCACATGCACGACGCGCACGCGACGATGCTCTCGCTCCTGGGGTTGGATCACCGGAAACTGACTTACCTCTTCCAGGGCCGCGATCAGCGGCTGACCGACGTGGGCGGCGGCAACGATCTGGCACGGCGATTGACTCATACATGAACCCGTTGAGGGTGTCGCATCCTCCAACAGTAGGTAGCTCCTTCTGTTGGAGACCTCACCCTGAGCCGTATTCAGTTGCCGCCGACCGAGGCCGAGCGCCTCGATGCCCTCTTCCGCTCGACCAAGGATCGCGAACTCCGGGACCGACTCCAGATCGTGCTGATGGCACACCGGGGACACGCCCGCCCGGACATCGCCGCCGACTGGGGCACCCATCGGCGCACCGTCACCCGGTGGCTCAATGCCTACTGCGCCGACGGGCTCGACGGACTCACGCCCATGAAGGCCAAGGGCAAAGTCGGTCACATTCCGGCGGCGCTGGCCGACGAGGTTAAGAACCGGGTGATCGAGGGGCCCGCCGAACAGGGCCTGGACCGGGCCAACTGGACCCACGAGGAACTGGCCGACCACCTGAAAAAGACCAAGGGCATCCGAACCTCCCGCAGCGCCGTTCAGCGGTTCTGCCCGAAGATCGACATCCGACTCTACCGGCCGACCTACCGCCACGAGCGAGGCGATCCGGTCCAGCAGGCCAAAGCCCAACAGGAGATCGCCGCCCTGGGAAACGGGCCGCGGTCGGTGAGCTCGTCCTGTTGAGTCAGGACGAGGCCCGGTTCCCGATGGTCCCCACGGTCTCACCTTGCCGGAGGTCGCCGCGGCTCTCGGCATCTCGCAGTCCACCGCGGAGACCGACCGGACCTACGCCAAGGCGGGGCTGAAGCGGGCGATGGGGAATCCTGAAATTCCGTCGGGGGTTTTTGCTCGCGGCCGGCGCACGGGGTCGGGAGGAGCCGCCCGCGGACGAGCCAAGTCTTCACAAACGCACTGAAACACATCTCTCCGGCCGAGCGGGCCGTGCACCTCGGCGCGGCCTGTGCCGGCAACGCCGCTCTCCGGGCCGCGGTCGAGGCCCTGCTGCGTGCCCACGCCGCCGACCCCGACTTCCTCGAACAGCCCTCCGCCCCGATCGGGGGACCGCGGACCTGACCCCGAACACCGGCACTGGTGAAGTCCTCCCGATCCCGCCGGCGACGGCCGAACACGCCGGCGCCGTGTTGGCACGAACTGTTGGGGGCGATCGGCGAGGACGGGATGGGCAGTGTCTGGATGGCCCAACAGACCGAACCGGTGAAACGCACCGTCGCCGTCAATCGCACCAAGACCGGGATGGCCTCGAAGGCCGTGCTGACGCGGTTCGAGCAGGAACGGCAGGCGCTGGCGCTGCCGGACCACTCCAACATCGCTACGGTTCTCGACGCCGGGCCCACGCCCAACGGGCGCCCGTTTTTCGTGATGGAACTGGTCAGGGGTCGATCGATCACTGCCTTCTGCGACTGGGCGAAGCTCACCCGACAACGGTTGGAGCTGTTCGTACCGGTATGCCTGGCGATGCGATCCAGCACGCGCACCAGAAGGGCGTGATTCACCGGGACATCAAGCCGAGTAACGTGCTGATCGCGCTCTACGACGATAAACCGGTGCCCAAGGGGATCGACTTCGGAGTGGCCAAAGCCGCGGGCAACCGCTGACTGACAAGACGCTGGCCACCGGCTTCGGGGTGGTGGGTACACCGGAGTACATGTCGCCCGAGCGGGCCAGCTTCAACCGACTCGACATCGACACCCGCAGCGATGTGTACTCGCTCGGCGTCCTCCTTTACGAGCTACTGGCCGGAAGCCCCCGTTCTCCCGGACGGAACCGGCGAGGGTCGGGCTGTTGGAAATCCTGCGGGTGGTCCGAGACCAGGGCTGCCGAAGCCGAGTACCAAGTTAACATCGAGCGGACGACGAGGGACACCATCCGGCCCGTACACCTGAAGCCACCGCGGGACGTTTTCCTCACGCGAGGGCCTGCTGCGTTTGCCCGAGCCGGCGCAGCCAGCGGAAGTGCGAGGCGACCCCGGCCAGGAACGACCGGTGGACCGAGTAGCGCACGCCGAACTCGCGGCACGTCGCCTCGACGACCCGCGAAAGGGCCGGGTAGTGAACGTGGCACACCTTCGGGAACAGGTGGTGTACCACCTGGAAGTTCAACCCGCCCAACAGCCAGCACAGCACCCGGCTGTCGCGGGCGAAGTCCACCGTCGTCTGCACCTGGTGAGCGGCCCACGCATCCGGCATCCGCAGGGTGTCGGCGGCGGGCTGCGGGAACTCCGCCTCCTCGACGCAGTGGGCGAGCTGGAACACCACCGTCAACACCACCCCGAGTACCGCCGTCACCACGACGTAGAAGGTCAGCACCACCCACCACGAGTGGACCAGCATGGGGATCCCCAGCAGCAGCCCGATCGAGACGAGTTTGCCCACAATAAACGTGACGAGTTCCCAGCCCTTCGGGCGCGGGATCCGGTGCTCGCGGATCCGCCCCGTGATCACGTCCTTGAAGTCGCCGAACAGGTGCCAGACGGACGCGGTCAGGGCGTAGAGGAACCACAGGTACAGGTGCTGCCACCGGTGCGCCCACCGGCGCCGCTGCTGAGGCGCGAGCCGGGCGACCACCCCGACGTCGATGTCGGCGTCCTGGCCGGCCACGTTGGGGTAGGTGTGGTGGAACACGACGTGCTTCCACCGCCACAGGTAGGAACTGGCCCCGATCAGGTCCAGCGACAGCGCGGCCGCCCGGTTGACCCAAGAGAACCGCGAGTACGCGTGGTGGCTGCCGTCGTGCTGGATGCTGAACCCGACCGCGGAGATGGCCAGCGCCAAGGAGATCGAGAGCGGGGCGGCCAGCCACACCGTCGGGGCGGCGAACACCAACAGCGCGTAGGACGTGGCCAGCCACGCGAGGATGACCGCGGTCTTGAGGTACATCTGCCAGCAGTCCCGCTCGCTCCGCCCGGTTTCGGCGAAGTAGTCGTCCGCCCGCCGGCGTAGCTCGGTCAGGAACCCCGCCTCGTCCTTCGGGAACTTCGGCCGCCCGTCGGGCGCGCCGGATGTGGTGGGGGAAACGGGTGAGGGTGAGTTCGGAGTCTGTTGCAAGTGAGTTCCAGGTGGGCGAACGAGAGAGGGCGAACGAGAGAGGGCGAACGGATAATCTGACCGCCCGACGCGATCGTGTCAACGACGAAGGCCCCTCGGGGGGCCATTTCAGCTATCGAGGGCTAGTACCGGCGGTTGCCGCCGTATCCACCGCGCCCGCCTCCACCTCCACCGCCTCCGCCGCCGGATCGCGGGCGGTCTTCGCGCGGCTTGGCCTCGTTGACGGTCAGGTTCCGCCCCTGGAACTCCTTCATGTGGAGCGCCTGGATCGCGGTCTCGGCCCCGCTGGACATCTCGACGAACGCGAACCCGCGGCTGCGCCCGGTCTCGCGGTCGGTCACGATCTGGGCACTGGTCACCGTCCCGTGCGGACCGAACAGTGCCAAGAGGTCGTCCGAGGTGGTGTCGAAGGACAGGTTGCCGACGTACAGTTTCTTGCTCACGAGTCACCCTCTGCGGCCGGGACCCGACCGCGCGTGTAAGGCCGACGCCCGACCGGTAACGGGCCGGCGGACGGACGCGAACACGCCCGCGGGACCACCGCACGTGTCGGCAGTCCAGAAGCGGGCCCACGGCCCGCGCCGGGCGGCAACATCGGTCGGACGGTCCGGGGGCTGCTCGTAAGCGGCGCCGAGAAGGGTCAGAGGACGCTGCGATGCGTTCGTCGTCGCGGTCGGGCCGGGCGACCCGATCCACTCCCATACTATACGCGACCGCACTCGTTGGCGCCGAACGAATTCTGTTGTTTATTTGAAAGTCGGTTCGCAGAGCGACGCTCGCCCGCTTCCCCACTTCGTCGCGCGGTGCTGCGGGTCATTCGGGACGACGGGGCGCCCGCGCGGCGCGCAGATCGCGGATTGGTGTTGGGATTCGGTCGCCGCGCCCGTATGATGATCGTAGTGCTCTTCATTCCTGGTGCCTCCCACCTCCACCAGTTCCAACTCCTGGTTGTGGCCGACATCAAGCGTGCGGAGCGGGTGTCTTGTACCCCGCGAGCGCCGATGTCCGCCTGCCGGCTCTGATCCGGCGGTGCCCCGCGCCACCTTCACCAGGACAGGTCTCATGGCCACACGCACGCTCAGCCGTCGCGCACTGCGCGACCAGCACGACGCCGCCGAACCCGAACAAGACGTCGATCCGTCCGACGAGAGCGCGGACGAAGACGCTCCGAAGCCGCGCGCCCGCAAGAAGGCGGCCAAGGCGCCGGGCAAGCCGAAGGCCCCGGCCAAACCCCGTGCGCGGAAGAAGGCGTCGAAGACCCCGGAGCGAACGGTCGCGCGCTGGGCGGTGTACGACAACGGCGCGAAGCGGGTCGCGGTGTTCGAGTACAAGGACCGGGCCGGGGCCGACGCCAAACTCGCCGAGGTGCGGGAGCGAAAGCCCGGGACGTACTATGTCGTACTCGTGAAAGACCCGTACGACCCGCCGGCGGCACCCGCGGTGCCGGCCAGCAGCGCCTGACCGGCGCGCCGACCATCGAAGACGCAACCACATCGCCCCACTGACGGACGAGGAATTTGAATGAGTCTGCGAATGCGCGTTCACGAGCGCGAGCACATCGGTGCGGCGCTGCGCCGGTTCAAGAAGCTCGTCGAGCGGAGCGGACTGAAGCGCGAGATCCGCGCCCACGAGTATTACGAGAAGCCGTGCGAGGCGCGCCGCCGCAAGGAGGCCCAGCGGGTGCGGGCGATCCACAAGGCCGCGCTCGCGCCCAAGCGGTGAGCGCCGGGTTCCGAGATCAGCGTGCCCCCCGGGCGCAGGGGCGATGCCCCGCCCCGCCACCGACGAGGAAGTCCGATGACGCCCGGCCCGCACCCGCCCCCGAAGGTCGAACGGAACGGGAACATCACCATCGTCACGTTCACCGCCGATCCGCTCCGCGACGTGGAGAACGTCATCGAGCGCGAGCTGGACGGGTTCGTGGCCGGGGACGGTGAGCGCCACCTGTTGCTGGACTTCACCCATGTGAAGTCCCTCAACAGCGTCGAACTGGGCACCCTCATCGCCCTCCACAAGCAGGTCCGCGCCGTCGGCGGGCAACTGACCCTGTTCAACCTGGACGCCCAGTTACGGAGGATCTTTTCCGTCACCCGTCTCGACACGCTCCTCGCGATCTGCCGGGAGGACCGGGCGGGCGGCGACCGGGTGCCGGTGAGGCCCCGGTGAACGGCACCGAGATGGGCACGGGCGCCGGAGCGCCCGGCCGAAGACACTCACGCGGACGAACGGAGCAACGACCCCTTCTCTTTCAGGAGCGCGTTCCATGCGCACAACGCAAGTCGGCGACCGGGTGCAGGTTCACTACGTTCAGACGTTCGAGGACGGATCGGTGCGGTCGTCCCGC
This sequence comes from uncultured Frigoriglobus sp., assembly GCA_964495365.1. GTDB lineage: Bacteria > Planctomycetota > Planctomycetia > Gemmatales > Gemmataceae > Gemmata. The sequence continues at coordinate 31,741 of CAZBXY010000013.1, forward strand.
GCCGGCGGTCGGCCACTGGAAGTCACCGTCGGCACCGACCACCGCCGCCTGCCGGCGCTGGGTCTGGGGCTGCTCGGCCTGACCGCGGGACAGGTCGTGGTGCTCGACGTCCCGGCCGAGCGGGCCTACGGGTTACACGACCCGCAGCGGGTCAAGCGGGTGACCCGCGCCCGGTTCGGCGCGGACATCGCCCCCGACCGGCGGGCGCGGATGCGGCTGAGCCGGGGGCGCGCCCGCGTCGTTCGCGTGCTGGAGGTGTCGAACGACGTCGTGGTCGTCGATCTGAACCACCCGCGCAGCGGCCAGTCGATGCGCCTGGAAGTCGAACTGGTGACGATCCTGGAAGTGGCGGGAACGGACCACCGGGGGCCGTGAACCGGCGGCGCGGTGCCGTCCCCTTCCCGCGGAGAAGATTCCCATGCCGGATGCCACCCCGGGACGGACCACCGGCCCCGATACCGCTCGCCTGCTCACGTACGCGGCCGACCTGGAACTCGAAGTGGACCGGCTCCGGCGCCACAGCGCGTTCATCGAGCGGGAGACGACCACGACCTTGCTCCGGATCCTCCGGCTCTGTACGGCGCCCAGCCCCGGCGCGCCGCGGCCGACCCTCGGCGAGGTCCAAGCCACCGCGCAGGCCCTCTTGGACGTGGTGAAGGATCTGCACGACCTCCCCGGCTACCACCCGGCGCACGACCAGGTGGTTGCGATCGCCGTCCGGCCGCTCGCCCTACAGGTGTTCCGCTGGCAGCAGCGGCTGACCGGGGCGCGCGGGGTGACGCTGCGGCTGGAACTGGAGGCGGACCACGTCGAGTGGTTCCCGGCCCGGCTGCGACATGTCCTCGATAACTTGCTGGCCCACGCCCTGCGGCACCGGGACACCGGCCCCGACCCCTGGGTCTGCGTCGGCCTCCGGGCTGCCGCGGGTGGGTACGAACTGCGGCTGTCGGACAACGGCGCCTGGGTCTCCCCCGGCGAGGAGCGGCGGGGCCTCGACCTGTTCTATCGTGCCCCGGTTCACGAAGACGGGCTGGGCGTCGGGCTGACCGTCGTCCGCATGTTGGTCGAGCAGAGCGGGGGGACTCTGGTCGTCCGCCCGCGCGAGGGGCGCGGCACCGACCTCACGCTGACGCTCCCCCGGTACGACCTGCTCGACTACCTCGAATGACCGCGCCGGGTTCGGGCGCCACACCAGAAGGGTAAACGATGTCAAAGCTGCCGCGCGCCGAGTCGGACGAAGAAGCGAGAGGGAAGGCTCAGCGGGCCGAGCGCCTGGCGACCGTGATCGCCGCGTCCGTGCTGCGGGAGTTGGGCAAGCCGGCCGACCTGTTCCGGGTCTCGGTCGTTCAGCTCTGGGAGCACCACTACCGGGTGAACGTGCAGACGGGCCCCGACGCGGTGTCGGCCCGCGTCGCGCACAGCTTCTTTCTGAAAGTGGACGAGGCCGGCGCGGTCCTGGCGTCGGCCCCGGCGATCGCCCGCGTGTACTGACGGTCCGGGGCGGTCCGGTCGTCACCCCTGGCGCGCGACGACCGGCGGGCTTACGGACCGCTTGACCGGCTTCTCCCCCTCCGGGCGGAAGTGCCGGCAGTACCCCTCCCAGCTCGGGCCGACGTAGCGCGGTTCGACGAGGATGAACCCCGCGCGGGCCACGGCCCGGTCCGAGGCGAACTCCCGGAACCGCTCCAGGTGGGCGGGGTCGCGCCCGATCGCGGCGCGCTGACCGACGGCCGACGTACCGACGCCCGCTTCGAGGGTGACCTCCTGAATGGCGAGGCCGGGGTAACCGTCCTGACCGTGCGGGTCGCGCTCGAGGAAGACGTAGATGGGCGTACCGAACCGGACATCGACGACGAGGAAGGGCATGTCGGCCTCGGAGGTGGAGACGGGCACCGGTCGCAGTGCATCATAACCGGTCGTGACCCCACGCGGCGCCGATTCCTGACATTCGCGGCGCGTACTTCCCGCAACCGGACGGTGCGGTGCCGAGCCGTTCAACCGAGGGATAGTGATGAGTGACGGCACCCGCAGCGAGCCGACCGACCCACGGCAACAGTCCGCGCTGCTCATCGCGCTGCGGACGGGCCTGCTCAGGAAGTGCCCGGCCCACGGCGAGGTGTACGACCCGGGTCAGCATGACTATCAGGGGGCCTGCATGGTCGCGGCGTTCCTGGTCAACCGCGACGACCCGCTCGTCGCCCCGTTCGCCGGCGACCGCACCCCGCTCACCGACCTTTTGAGGTCGATTTGCGCCCCGTATGCGGTGCGCTGCTCGCGGTGCGTCGCGAGCGGTAGCGGTTGAAGCAAGGCTGTTCTCTTGCTCCAGACGGAGTTCGTGTGGAAGTGACAGCCCCGCCCCGCCCCGCGCCGAAGGACGGGGGGAAAAAAGGGGCGCTGAGCCGCCCCTGACGGTGCCGGGCACTCGTCGGGCGCTCCAACAACTGCTCCGGCCGCGGGCCGAGTCCGATTTCCCTACTGCAACCAGCGACCCACACTTCTAACGGAGCCGTGCAAACCACCGGGTTCCGAGGTGCGGTCGGAACACCGGACGCACCCACCGGTTAACACCGCGACGTTGACCGTCGTCGTTGTCGAGTCGGTCCGGGCGGTATGCCGCGTCGCGGAACCCGGGCGACCGGTCCGATCGCTCCCGTCCAATCACAGGTCTGGCCGTGCGTCCTACTTGATCCAGAGCTGACGGACCCGCTCCGTCGGGTGCCGAGTGGTACAACTTTCCAACCGCTCGTTGCCGACACGAACTGCTGCGACCGTGGGTGCCGGTCACTCCGCACGGTCGTTCGTCGCGGGTCGGCCGAACCGGGCGTAGAGGGGCGGCAGCAGGAACAGGTTCAAGAGCGTCGAGGTGATAAGGCCGCCCAGAATGACCACCGCGAGCGGGTACTCGATCTCCTGCCCGGGTTTGTTACCGGTGAGCGCCAGCGGCAGTAGTGCGAGACCGGTCGCGAGCGCGGTCATGAGAATGGGCGCGAGTCGTTCCTCTGCGCCCCGGAGCACCAGACCGGTGCCGAACGGCACGCCCTCTTCCGCTTCCAGGTGCCGGAAGTGGCTTACCAGCATAATGCCGTTGCGCGCCGCGATGCCCAGTACCGTCACGAACCCGACCATCGAGCCGAGCGACACCACACCGGTACTGATCGACACGGCGCAGACGCCACCGACGAGCGCGAACGGGATCGTGAGCGCGACGAGGAGCGTCGGCCGCCACGCGCCGAAATCTACGAAGAGTAACAGGACGATGCCCGCCAGCGCCACGCCGGCGAGCGCGTACAGCTTGCGTGTCGATTCCTGGCGCGCCTGATATTCGCCCAGGAACTCCGGGTGGTACTCGCGCTCGAACGGCACCTGCTTCACCTTTTCCTCGATCTCGCGGGCGACCGAGCCGAGGTCGCGGCCCGATACGTTGCACGTCACGTCGAGCCGGCGGCTGGTGTTCTCGCGCCGGATCTCGTTCGGCGCGGGCACGACCCGCACGTCGGCCACGTCCTTCAGCCGCACCTGCGTGCCGTTCTGGACGTCGATGGGCAACTCCTGCACCGCGCGGAGGTCGGTCCGCAGCTCCCGCGCGCCCCACACCACCACGTCGAACTTCTTCTGCCCGTCGAACACCTCGCCGACCTTCTGGCCCTTCAAGAGCGTGGTCGAGACGCGGCGCACATGCCCCGGCGTCAGCCCGAACTTCGCGAGATCGTCGGGGCGAAGCCTAACATCGATCTGCGCGACCAAAACTTGAGGTTCGACCTTCAGGTTGGTCACCCCGGGCACGTCCTTCATCGCGGCCTCGACCTCCTTTGCCTTCGCGCGCAGCACCGCGGTGTCCGGCCCGTAGAGCCGCACGACGATGCTCCCGCTCGCGCCGGTGAGTACCTCCTTGATGCGCTCGCGCAGGTAGGTGAGCAGGTCGCGGTACAGACCGGGGTAGGCGTACACGACATCGGCGATCCGCTTGACGGTCGGCTCGTAGTCGGCGTCCGCCGGGATACTGATCCACAGTTCGGTGAAGTTCGGCCCCACGGGCTCGTCCGCCACCTCCGCGCGGCCGATGTGCGAGCCGAAGTTGCGAACCAGCTTGTGCCCCTTCTCGTCTTCGAGCGCGCGCAGCTCCTTGCTCGCCGCCGCGGTGACGCGGTGCATCGCCTCGACGGAGGTGCCCGGTTTCTCGACGAAGTGCATCAGGAAGTCGGTTTCCTGGAAGTTCGGCAGGAACTCCTGGCCGAGTCGCGTGGCGGCCAGCCCGGTGACGGCGAACGCCAGAACGAGCCCCGCGAGGCAGTGCCACGGCCGCACGACGAACGCCGGGAGGACCGCGCGGTAACCGCTCTTGAGCAACCGCGTCAGCGGCGGGTCGTGCGGGCCGGTTTGCTTTCGCCCCGTCAGGAGCATGTACGACATCGCGGGGGTGACGGTGAGCGCGACCAAGAGCGACGCGGCGATGGCGATGACGTAGGCGAGCGCGAGCGGGCGGAAGAACGCCCCGGCCAGCCCGTCGAGGAAGAAGATTGGCAGGAACACCAGCACCACGATCAGGCTCGCGTACACCACCGCCGACCGCACTTCGAGCGAGGCCGCCAGCACAACGCGGAAGGCGGAGGGGCGTTCACCCCCGCTCTCGCGGGCGGGGTTCGCCACGGCCAACCGCAATCGCCGGGCAATGTTCTCCACATCAATAATCGCATCATCGACCACCTCGCCCAGCGCAATCACCAGCCCGGCCAGCACCATCGTGTTGATCGTCGCGCCGCTGGAGGCGAACACCAGGAGTGCCGCGACCAGCGACAGCGGGATCGCGGTGAGACTGATGAGGGCCGTGCGCCAGTCGAAGAGGAAGACAACGAGGATGACCGCGACGAGGATACAACCGACGGTCAGCGCGTGGGTCAGGTTGTCGATCGCGCGCTCGATGAACGTGGCCGGGCGGAAGATGGTCGTGTCCACGTCCACACCGGTCAATCCCGGGCGCAGGTGCTCGATGGCGGCTTCGACCTGGCGCGTCAGTTCGAGCGTGTTCGCCTCGGGCTGCTTCTCCACGATGAGCAGGATGCCCGGTTCGTCGTTGATGACCGCGTCGCCGATCGCCGGCGGCGAGCCGTACTGCACCTGCGCAACGTTTCTCAGCCGGATCGACGCCCCGCCGCGCGGATCGACCACCGCCCGGCCGAGGTCGTCGGGGGTTCGCACGGACTGCGCGTGCCGGACCGCAACGCGCTGGTTGGGCGTGTCCACAAACCCGCCGCCGTCGAGGGCCACCGCGTCGCGCGCAGACTGGGCCACCATGTCGAGCGAGACGCCGTTCAGTCGCAGCTCGTCGGGGTGAACGATCACCTGGAACTGCTTGTCACGCTGCCCCCACACCGCGACGTTCGCCACGCCCGGCACCGACATCAGCTTCGGTCGGATCGTCCACAGTACGATCTCGGTCAGGTCGCGCTGCGACAGGTTCGCCCCCTTCGCCGAGAGGATGCCGATCTTCATCACGCGGCTGGTGGACGAGAGCGGTTGAAGAATGACCGGCGGTAGCGCGACGGTGGGGAGCTGCCGCGTCACGGCGGTCACGCGCTCCTGGACGATCTGCCGCACGCGCATCACGTCCGCGCCGGTTTCGAGTACGAGGACGACTTGCGATAGGCCCAGAACGGACTTCGACCGCACCACCTGGACCTGTGGCACTCCGTTGAGCGCGTTCTCGATGGGCACCGTGACGAGCGACTCGACCTCGTTGGTCGAGAGGCCCGGCGCTTCGGTCTGGATCTCGACGAGCGGCGGGGCGAACTCCGGGAACACGTCGAGCGGCGCGTGGCGGACCGACCGCCCCCCGACCACGAGCAGCACCGCGCACAGCGCGAGGACGACGACGCGGAGCCGGATCGAGTTGGAGATGAGGGCGGTGAGCATGGTCGGAAGGAGACAGGGGACAGGAGACAGAAGTCATGGAAACAACACCCCACTGTCTTGGTCTTTTCTGTCTTCTGTCCCCTGTCTCCTGTCTCCTACTTTGAGAACCCGGTTTCGGTGCCAAACAGTTCGGCCGCGCCGGCCGTCACCACGTGCGCGCCCGGCGGCGGGCCGTCGTCCAGCACGGCCGTTTCGCCGGTGACGTGCCGCACCACGACGCGCTCGCGCGTGTAGGTCCGTTCGGCGGTCTTGACGTACACCCACGCCCCGCCGTGGAAGTCGTACACCACGGCCGCCCACGGCACCGTCAGCGCCTCGGCCGGTTCCCGGAGCGCCAGCGACACCGCGACGCGCTGACCGGGGCCGAGCGTGCCGGCGAACGGGGCGACCGCGAACCCGCCCAGCCCGCCCACGGCCGCGCGCCACCGCTCGTCGTCCAAGTTCGGGTTGAGCGTCGAGAAGAACAGATCGACGGTGCCAGCGAGAGGGTTCGCGGCCGGCGGTGCGGAGACGGCCCACGCGGGGCGCCCCGCGCGGCCCTCCGGCGCGGCGAGCGGTCGGATCGAGGCCCGTTCGCCGTCGATCTCCTCGCGGTCGCCGACGTACACCGGCACGCGAACCCACACCACATCCAGATTGACGACCTCGAATAGCGTGGCGCCGGCCGGGACCGACTGACCGGGCAGCGCGGAGACGTTCCGCAACACGCCGTCGGCGGGCGCGTCGATCGGAACCGGGGCCGCCGTGCCGGAGTCGAGTTCGCCGAGCACCTTCGCGAGCAGGTCGCGCCGGGCGACCGTCGCCGCGTGCGTCTGCTTCGCCACCTCCAGTGCGGCGTTCGCGTCGTCCACGTCGCGCTGCCGCCCGCCACCGCCGGCGAGTACGTCCTTAGCGCGTTCGAGCGTGATGCGCGCAAGTTTCAGCTGCTCCTCGGCGGTCTTCACCTGCCCCTCGGCGTCCACGCGCGAGGCTGTCAGGTTCGCGCGCCCGACCGGGTCGAGCAACGGCACCAGTTGGAGAACCGGCTTGCCGGCCTTCACGGCTTGCCCCGCAACCGGCACCGCGCCGACCTTGAGGGTGCCGGCCAGCGGCGCGGACACGATCACCGACTTCCCCGGCGGAACGACCACTTCGCCGCCGAACACACGTGACCGCGGCACCGACTTGCGCACCACCGGCGCGGTGCGGATCGCGAGTTTCGCCTCCGCGTCGGCGGTGAGTACCACGGTCGCGGCCTGGTCCTCCTTGAACGGCTTGGGTACGGTCGCGGGCACGCCGGGCGCTGGGGGCTTGGCCGGCTCCTTCGGCGGAACCGCGTAGAACCACCACGCCGCGCCGGCGGCCCCGGCCGCGAGCGCGGTTGATACCACTCCGGTCAGTAGCCCCTGGCGGTAGGTCATTATGGGTTCGCACGCTTCAGGATCGCGGTCCGCGACCTCACTGTAACTTCCGACCCACGCTCCGCTCCAGTTCGGCCCACGCGCGCCGCAGGTCGGCGTGCAGTTGGGCCTCGCGGGCGTACGTGTCGATCAACTGCCGGTTCGTTTCCAGCACCAGTAAGTATGTTACGCCGCCCTTCTCGAACGCGGCCCGTGCCCGCTTGATCGCGGCCTCCACCTCCGGCCGCGTCCCGCGCGTCAGCGCGTCCAGTTCGGCGCGGGCCTGCTGGTAGCGAGCGAACGCGGTCCGCACGTCCTGCACGATCTGGTTGTGAACCGTTACCTTGCGGCGTTCGAGCTGGTCGAGTTCGGCCTCGGCGCGGGCGATCCCCCCCTGGTTGCGGTTGAAGATCGGGACGGTCATCCGCAGGGCGGGGCTGAACTCGTGGCCGGTCACACGCCCGCTGGTCGCGTCGAGGATACCGAGGAACCGCACCCAGCCCAGCCGCGCGACCCGCAGGCGCTCGGCCGCGGCGCGGGCCGCGTGATCGGCCGCCACCGCGTCCGGGCGCGCGGCCACGGCTTCCGCGACGAGGTCCTCGACCGGGGTCGCCGTGCGCGGGTCGAACAGCGCGTTGTCCGGCACGAGTTCGACGGGTACGTCCGAAAGACCGGTGAGGTTCCGCACCCGCTCCTCCACGACCGACACCTCGTGATCGAGCCGCGCGAGGTCTTGTCGGGCTTGCAGCACGTCGATCCGGGCGGCCGATACGTCCAGTTCGCTCGCGTCGCCGGCCCGCAGCCGCGCCTCGGCGAGTTTGAGAATGTCCTCGCGGAGCTGGACCGCCCGCGCGCCGACGTGCGCCCGGTCGTGGGCCAGTTGGAGGTCGGCATAGGCCTGCCGCGTGTCGCGGATCAGGTCGAGAGCGAGCTGCGTGAGCCGGGCCGCCGCGCGCTCGTTCTCCGCCGCGGTCACCTTCAACCGCAGCGGGCGGAGCCAGAGCGCTTCGATGGGGAACTCGATCAGATATTTGAACGGCTTGTTCCCGGCGGGCCAGAAGTAGACGAACTCCGGGTTCGGCAAAAGGCCCGCCTGCACCAGATCGGCCTTCGTCAGGTCGAGTTCGACGAGTTGCTCGTGGAACAGCGCGTTGTTCCACAAGGCGAGCACAACGGCCTGCTCCTCGGTGAGCGGGTCGCCGTTCTCCAGCCGCTCCGGGACAATGACCCGACCGGGCCGCGGCCCGCTCGCACCGATCGGGTGCGCGAACCGGGTCTCGACCGCGCGCGACACGCGAACGCGGTCTGCGGCGGTCGGACCGGCGCAGCCCACCAGTCCGCACGAAACGAGCGCGGTACCGAGAGCGAGCGGCAGACGCGGACACTTCACCTGCGTTCCCCGGCCGGTCGCGGCGTCAAGAGCGCACCACGCCGTACCGGTGTTATCGGCAATCGGGGTAAAGAAGATAAAATCCGTTTGTGGGGCGAATCGGAGCCGAGTGAGGCGCCGCGGGGTCGTCCGCGACCGACTGCCGCGATCCGCGACGGCGTCCTCGCTTCTCTGGGCCGACCGCCGGGGTTGTATCGAGTGGCCGTCGTGCCGCTCCGGCTGAACTACTACCGGGTGAACGTACTCGGCGGTACGGACCCCACGGCCGTTCGAACCGCACACAGTGACTTCGTGACGGCCGACCCCGACGGGCACGTCATCACGACCACCCCGCCCCTTACCCGGACGTACCCGTAATCACGGGTACAATAACTACTGTGGGCGCGGCTCACATCGCCGCGCCACCCGCGGTTGGCACGATTTTTCCCCAGTTCATGCTTCCCCCGGAGGCGAGGTTTGATCCGCACGGAGTCCCGTCATGCGCCGTTCCGAGATCCGCAAGATCGCCTTTGTCGGTGACTACCTGCCGCGGAAGTGCGGGATCGCCACCTTTACCCACGACATGCACGCCTCGGTGACCACCCGCTACCCCGACGCCGAGTGTTTCGTCGTCCCGGTCAACGACCGCCCCGAGGGGTACGACTACCCGCCGGAGGTGCGGTTCGAGATCGAAGAGCAGAACCTGGAGAGCTATCTCCGGGCGGCCGACTTCCTGAACTTCGCGGACACCGACGTCGTCTGCCTCCAGCACGAGTACGGGATCTACGGCGGCCCCGCCGGCAGCCACGTCCTCGGGCTGCTCCGCGACTTGCGCATGCCCGTCGTCACGACCCTTCACACCGTCTTGCGCGAGCCGAACGACGATCAGAAGCGGGTACTCATCGAGCTCGCTGGCCTGTCCGCGCGCGTCGTTGTGATGACCGAGCGCGCGCGGACGTTCCTGCGCGAGATCTACTCCGTTCCCGACTCGAAAATTGACCTGATCGCGCACGGCATTCCGGACACGCCGTTCGTCGATCCGAACCCGTACAAGGAGCAGTTCGGGGTCGAGGGGCGCCTGGTGGCGCTCACATTCGGGCTGCTCTCGCCGAACAAGGGCATCGAGTACGTGCTCCGGGCGGTGCCGGAGATCGTCAAAGCGTTCCCCAACTTCGCCTACATCGTGCTCGGCGCGACACACCCGGCGCTGGTTCGCGAGCAGGGCGAGCGCTACCGGCTGAGTCTGGAGCGGCTGGCGCGGAACCTCGGGATCGGCAAGCACGTGATCTTCTACAACCGGTTCGTCGAGTTGAAGGAGTTGACCGAGTTCATCCGCGCGGCGGACGTGTACGTCACCCCGTATTTGAACGCGGCGCAGATCACCTCGGGCACGCTGGCCTACGCGTTCGGGTGCGGCAAGGCGGTCGTCTCGACGCCCTACTGGCACGCGGAGGAACTGCTCGCGGGCGACCGCGGGGTACTCGTGCCGTTCGCCGACTCGAAGGCGCTCGCGCGCGAGATCAGCGGGCTGCTCGGCGACGAACCGCGCCGTGCCGCGCTGTGCGAGCAAGCCTACACGCTCGGCCGCGAGATGATCTGGGAGCAGTCGGCGCGGCGTTACATGGAGTCGTTTCAGCAGACGCGCCTGGGGCGCCAGGACCGGCCGTACAAACCCCTCGCGGTGCGCACGCTCGCCGAACAACAGGCCGATCTGCCCGACTGGCGGCTCGACCACCTCTCGCGGATGTCCGACGCGACCGGGATGCTCCAGCACGCGACGCACACCATCCCCAACTACAACGAGGGGTACTGCACCGACGACAACGCCCGCGCGCTGTTGCTGACGGTACTCCTGGACGAACTCGGGCAGAGCGGGCCGGAGATCGAGCGGCTCGCGACGCGGTACGCCGCGTTCCTCCAGACCGCGTTCAACCCCCAGTCGAAGCGGTTTCGCAACTTTCTGGGCTTCGACCGGCGCTGGCTCGAAGAGGTCGGGTCGGACGACTCGCACGGGCGGGCGCTGTGGGCCCTGGGCACGTGTGTGGGCCGGTCGCGGCGCCCCGATCTGCCGGCGTGGGCGGCGATGCACTTCGACCGCGCGCTGCCGGCGGTGCTGGAGATGACGTCGCCGCGGGCCTGGGCGTTCACGCTCCTGGGTATTCGCGAATACCACCGCCGGCTCGGCGGCGACCGGCTCGCGGCTCAGGTCCGTGACACCCTCACGGTACGACTGCTCGACATCTACGACCGGACGACCGCGCCCGAGTGGCCGTGGTTCGAGGAGATTCTCAGTTACGACGTGGCCCGGTTACCGCAGGCACTCATCGCCAGCGGTCACGAGAGCGGCAACGCCCGCGCGCGGGAGGTGGGCTTGCGAGCACTGGGCTGGCTGGTCAAGGTTCAGACCGCGCCGCAGGAGCATTTTCGGGCGATCGGCTCCAACGGGTTCTACCGCAAGGGGCACGCCCCGGCCCGGTTCGACCAGCAGCCGATCGAGGCGTGTGCGACGGTTTCCGCCTGTTTGGAGGCGTACCGCGCGACCACGGGCACGACCTGGTTGACGGAGGCCCGCTCCGCGTTCGAGTGGTTTCTGGGCCGCAACGACCTGGGTCAGGAGCTGTACGACCCCCGGACCGGCGGGTGCGGCGACGGCCTCCAGGAGGATCGGATCAGCCGCAACCAGGGCGCCGAATCGACCCTCTCGTTTCTGCTGTCGCTGGCCGAGATGAATCTGCTGGAAAGCTCACTGGCGGCGTTTCGCCAGGCGCGGTAGGTTCCTACCCACCCACGGAAGGGCCGTCACTCCTCGGAAAGAGGTTCTAAGGTTCCACATGGATGTGAAGCGCACCGGGATCACCCTCCGGCCGAGCAACTCGCGGGTCGTGATCCGCCCGTTCGACGTGGCCAACGACAACCGCGTCGAGAAGATCATCGCCCGCGTCTCGGCCCTCTCGGAGGAAGAGGTCGAGGGGTTGCTGGAAAAGGTGATGAGCGAGTTCCGCGAGCGGCACCAGCGGACTCGCGAGTTCTTCCTGCACCGGTTCGAGCAGGTCCGCAAGCTCCGGCTCACCGACCAGCCGATCAGCGAGAGCCGGCGGCTGCTGATCGGCTCGTACTTCACCTCGGAGTACGCGCTGGAGTCGGCGGCGCTGTTCAACCCGTCGATGGTCTGGCACCCCGACCAGTCCGGGCTTCCCGAAGGAACCCGGCGGTTCGTCCTCAGTCTGCGGGCGACCGGCGAGGGACACATCTCGTCGATCACGTTCCGCTCCGGCACGATCGACGCCGCAAACTCGATCCGCATCGACGAGCCGACCCGGTTCGTCGTGGCCCCGGACCTCGTCCCGAACGCGCTCTACGAGAAGCCGCTCTTTTACCGCAAGTTGACCGAACTCGGCATCAACGGCCCGTTCACCGATCTGGTCGTGGCCGCGCTGGGGGAGACGTTCACGCTCGACGACCTGAGCCGCACGCTGCGGAACGTGTTGCGGCACAACCGGGCGCGCCAGCACGAGTTCGAGCCGCTCGCGCACACGATGCTCGTACTCGCGAAGGCCAACTACGAAATCCGCTTCGACCCCGGGCTGAACGTGTCGGAGCGGGTCATCTTCCCGTCGTCGCCGACCGAGACCAACGGCATCGAGGACGCGCGGTTCGTTCGGTTCACGCACCCGGACGGTCGCGTGAGCTACTACGCGACGTACACCGCCTACGACGGCCGCGTAACGTTCCCCCAGATGCTCGAAACCGAGGACTTCCTCCACTTCAAGGTGAGCACGCTGAACGGCCCGGAGGTGAAGAACAAGGGCTTCGCCCTGTTCCCGCGCATGGTCAACGGGCAGTACGCGATGCTCTCGCGCCAGGACAACGAGAACCTGTACCTGATGTATTCGGACATGCCGCACTTCTGGTACGTGAAGGAACTGATCGCCAAGCCGACGTACTCGTGGGAGTTCGTCCAACTGGGCAACTGCGGCTCGCCGATCGAGACGGAGGCGGGGTGGCTGGTGCTGACGCACGGGGTCGGGCCGATGCGGAAGTACGCGATGGGCGCGTTCCTGCTCGATCTCAACGATCCCGCGCGTGTAATCGGACGGCTCGCGGCGCCGCTCCTGGAGCCGAACGCGCTGGAGCGTGAGGGGTACGTGCCGAACGTCGTGTACAGTTGCGGCGCCGCGCTCCACGGCCGCGAGCTGGTCATCCCTTACGCAATGTCGGACTACGCGAGTACGTTCGCCAATGTCCCGCTCGACGACGTACTCAACGCGATGACAAAGACGTGAGGCGATCAGCCCGTTGCCGTCATCGCGCCGAACAACTCACGTCGCGAGAACTCGGCGACGGCGGTGACCGCGTCGGCGGCGCCGTAGTAGACGAGCACGCTCGCGCCGTCCGGCACGAGCCCGGTCGGGAACACCACGTTCGGCACGAAACCGGTTCGCTCGAAATCGGCCTCGGGGACCATGAACGGCTCCGCGGTCCACTTCAGTACGCGGGTCGGGTCGTTCGCGTCGAGCAACAACGCGCCGGCGTAGTAGGTGCCGACCTCGCCCGGTTGTGTGGGGTGGCGGTTGCCGTGGTAGATCGCCAACCAACCTTCGGGTACGCGGATCGGCGGCGGACCGGCGCCCACGCGACCCGATTGCCACTCCGCGCCTGAAAGCGAGAGCGGTGTGTGCGTGCCCCAGTGGAGCAGGTCCGGTGAGCGCGCGACCCACATCTCCGGGCGCGTGAACGGAGTTCCGCATACCGGTCGGTGCAGCGCTGTGAAGGCTCCGCCGACCTTCTCCGGGAACAGCACCACGTCCTTGTTCTCGGGACAGAAGATGACACCGTGTCGCTCGAACGTACGGAAATCGGACGTACTCGCGAGCGCCGTCGCCGGGCCGTGCCGCGACACCGCGACGTAGGTGAAGTAGTACCGGCCGTTCAAGGACGTGATGCGCGGGTCTTCGACGCCGAACTCTTCGAGCTCGGCCGCGGGACCAAACGTAACACCGGTCACCTCTCGGACGGTCCGCCCGCCGCCGCAGCGGATCACACGCAGGTGCGAGAGGAAGGTGAGGCGCACCAGCCCGTCGGCCTTGCGCCGGACGACACGCGCGTCGATTGGCTCCAGTTCCGCGTTTTCAACCCAGTCGATCGTCAGCCCGCCGGCGGCCCATCGCGGCAGGCCGGTGAACCCGGCGCGCCGCTCGCGCGGGCGCTCGGCCACCCGGACGAGGAGTACGACTTCATCACCTGTCCGCACGGCACCGGGGTTGAAGGCGCCGACCACTTCAAAGTCGTCGCGTGACGGGGGCACGTCTCCGGGCCGGAGCAGGAGTCGGGTGCAGAGCCGTGGCACCGGCATGGGGTGACCCTCCACCGAACGGTCCGGTTGTCGATCGTGGTGAAGCGGAGTCCGACGAAGGCATTCGGTCGAGTGATCCCGCAAAAGCCGGACCCCGGCGGGATTCGCCGGGGCCGGATCGATTTGCATGTCCCGGGCGTTAGTAGCGGCGACCGCCACCGCCTCCGCCGTAGCCACCTCGACCACCGCCGCCACCTCCGCCGTACCCGCCGCGACCGCCACCTCCGCCACCCCCGCGGTCCTCGCGGGGCTTGGCCTCGTTGACGGTCAGGGTGCGACCGTCGAGCTGCGCCCCGTTGAGGGCCGCGATGGCCTGGTCGGCGCCGTCGCTCATCTCGACGAACGCGAACCCGCGCGGCCGGCCGGTCTCCCGGTCCATGATGAGTTGCACCTTCGTCACCGTGCCGTACTGGGAGAACACCTCCCGGAGTTGGTCTTCGGTTGTCGAGAACGCCATGTTGCCCACGTACAGATTCTTCGCCATCACAGGCCTCGGAGTGGGGGTTGGGGACGGGCACGCGCCCCACTTCGGTCGCGTACGCACGCCCCGGCCCACCTCCAGGATAACAGGAGGGCGCGGTATCCCCTCCGATATTCGGCAAAAACCGGAGACTTCTCGCTGAACGCGACAGGCATTGGCAGGGGGCGTTGGGGTCCAAGAGCCGGGATTACTGGCGTGTCCAGAGTACCCAAGCCTCGGACGGTTCGGAGCCCCATACCCAACCCAGAAAGTGTGCTGAAGTTGCTTCCTGGAACGTATTGATGCGAGCCGCACCGTTCCGCACAACCCTTGCCCGGGTGTTCGGTCGGCCGGTGCGGCACGAACAATGCTGCACTCTAACACACGAGAGAAAATAATCGGGAGAGTTGTATGCCACCCGCAGACGAGAACGGTCCGAAATCGGCGTCTTCCGACGGTACCGGTGGGGACGCCCTTTCCGCCAGGGAGCAGGAGTTGCTCGCGAAGGCGCGGGACGTTGCGCAGCGGATCACCGCGCGGGTGCGCAAGGTACTCGAAGACACCGACGCTCACCAATCGCTTCCCACCGATGAGAAGCCGCCACTTGCTTGAGCCGAGAGCGGCCGACTCACGCCCGCCGCCCGTCGGGGTTGTGCTTGAAGCTGTCGGCGTCTCTCCCTCCGTCCACGTCCGGTGGGGTCTGGGTGTCGAACTCCACCATCGCTCCACAGCAGCGCGGCCGGCCGTTCTGCGCGTAGCGGATTTGATCGGTGGAGGTGCATTCGCTCGTTCGCGCACACAGTACGCACCGGAGAACGGACATTTGTCTCGCAGGAACCGGGCCGTCCTGCGGGTCCAATCGCGGAGATTCATCGCCGATCGGTCCGGGCACGCCGGGTACAAGAGTTTTTGTACGGGACGTACACGGTCACGCTGACCGCAACTGCGCCGCGAGGACTGAAACGACTCAACGCAACAAGGCCCGGATTGGGCCGCAGGGTCGTATTGTCCGTGCGACCCCAACCCCGCAACGAACCCGAAGAGCTTTCTGAGCAGGAAGGGTCAGGTTGCCGTTTCGGGTGTAGCGAGTTGCGGTTCGACCACACCCTTCCAGCAGGCGGGACAGATGCCGTGGCTGAACCGGGCCGCGGAGTGCGCCGTGATATACGTTTCGACGCGGTGCCAGTAGTTGCGGTCGTCACGCACCGCCTTGCAGTAGCAGCAGATCGGGAGCAACCCCTTCAGTTCCTTCACCAACCCGAGTGCCTCCTCCAGTTCTTGCACGCGATCGGCCAACCCCTGTTGGAGCGAGAGCACGCGCTCGCCGACGCGGAGCCGGGAGCGGAGTTCCTGCCGCTCGAACGGTTTGGTCACGTAGTCGTCGGCCCCACTCTCGAGACCTGTCACCACGTCGTCCGTCTGGCCGCGGGCGGTGAGCAGGATGAGATAGGTGGGGATCGGTCGGGCGAGGGCCCGGACCCGACGGCACACCTCCGGCCCTTCCAGTCCCGGCATCATCCAGTCGAGGATCGCTAGCCGCGGCGCGTCGTCGGCCAGGAGCGCGCCCCACGCCTCCGTTCCGTCGCGCGTCACGACGACGTCGTAGTTCCAGCCGCGGAGCGTGCGCTCCAGGACCAAACGCGAGACGGGGTCGTCCTCGGCGATCAGGACGCGCGGCGCGGGCAGGGGCCGGCGCGCCGGGTTCCGGACGGTGCCGGAGATGCTGGCGCGCGCCGCGTGGTCCCGCGTCGGGGGCGGGGCGGTTGATCCGCCGGCCGGTTCGTGTGTATCGGACATCGTTGTTCCCGTCATGGAATGGATCGGTCGCGCCCGCTCAAACGGTCGCGCTCTCGGGGCGCGGCTCGCGCACCTTCACCAGCGTGACGACGTTGCCGACCGAGTTGTACCGGACGTCGTCCATGAACGTGCGCATGAACAGCACCCCGCGCCCGCTGGGGCGCTCGAGGTTGGCCGGGTCGGTCGGGTCCGGCAGCGCGGCCACGTTGAAG
The DNA here is from genome assembly GCA_964495365.1 of uncultured Frigoriglobus sp. Taxonomy (GTDB): domain Bacteria; phylum Planctomycetota; class Planctomycetia; order Gemmatales; family Gemmataceae; genus Gemmata. Next base: position 48,221 of record CAZBXY010000013.1, read on the forward strand.
CCCGGCCCCTCGTCGGCGACCACGAACCGCGCCGCGCCCGGGACCAGTTCGGCGCTCACCGTCACCCGCCGGTCGCGGTACGGGGTCTCGAACCGGCGCTGGGCCGCGAGCCGCTCGAACGACCCGTCGCCGCTGAGCTTGAGGTCGGAACTGACGCCCAGGTTGCCGTGGTACACCGCGTTCAAGAGCGCCTCCTCCAGCGCGATCCCCGCGCGGGTCGCGCCGGTCGCGTCGCACAGCCCGAAGGCCACCATCTCTTCGCGGAACACCTGAACGAGCGGGCCGACGAGCGCGGGGTCGTTCTCCAGCACGTAGCGCGACACGCGCTCGGCGAGCGCGCCGAGTACCCGCGTGCGGCGGTCGTCGGTTTGCGAGGCGGCGAGAACCTGTTCGACGGTCGAAATCAGGTCGCTCGCGAGGTTCCGCTTGGGGACGTAGCTCGCCGCCCCGGCGCGGAGCGCGGTGATGGCGATCTCCTCGCTCCCGTGGCCCGTCATCAGGACCACCGGGACGCGCGGGAACTGCTCGCGCACCTGCTCGACGAGGGCCAGTCCGTCCACGCGGGGCATCTGGAGGTCGGTGAGGACCAGCGCCGGGGCGGCGCGGGCCATCGCTTCGAGCGCCTCGGCCCCGTCGCCGGCCTGCGCCACGCGCCACGCGCCGTGCTTCTCCAACAGCCGCCGGGCCACGAGCCGGTCCACGGCGGAATCGTCAACAACGAGGATCGTAGGTTCTGCGTCTGCCACTGTGGCACTCCTGGGGTGTCGGCCGCGGTCACGCAACCGAGGAAGGGAGTTGGGCGAGCCCCGCGGTCAACCGATCGGCCTCCGCGACGAGCCGCTCGAGCGCGGCGGGCGCTCCGGTTAGATCGCCCGCCGCGCCGATCTTCTCCAGCGCCGCGGCGGCGTCCGAGGTCGGCTTTCCGCCGACGTACCCGGCCGCGCCTTTCAGCCCGTGCGCCGCGCGCTGAACCGCCGGCGCGTCGCCGGCGGCGACCGCCTTGTGGAGTTCGGCCAAGAGCTTCGGCGCATCGCCGAGGAACACGCCGGCGACCTCGGCGAACAGTTCCTCGTCGCCGCCGAGCCGTTCGATCGCCGAGGCGCGGTCGAAGGCCGGTGGGAGGCCGCGCGGCGAGGGGGTCTGTGCGGACACGGGCGACGGAGGTGGTACCGCGGCCGGGGCGGCGCCCGCGGCCCAGTCCAGGACCCGGAGCAGTTCGGTGCGCTGCACCGGTTTGCTCACGTAGTCATCCATTCCGGCGGCGAGGCACCGCTCGCGGTCACCTTTCATCGCGTGTGCGGTCATCGCGACGATCGGCGTCCGGCGCCCGGCCCCGCCCTCGCGCTGTCGGATCACCTGCGTCGCCTCGAACCCGTCCATCTCCGGCATCTGTACGTCCATCAGTACGAGATCAAACGGCTCGCGGGCGAGCGCGACGACAGCTTGCGCGCCGTCGCCGGTCATCACGATGGAGTGCCCGAACTTTTCCAGCAGCCGGCTGATGACCCGCTGGTTCACCGGGTTGTCCTCGGCCACGAGGATGCGCAGCGGCCGCGTCGTCAGTTGCGCCTCGGGGAGCGTTCGCGGGGGGGGCTTGATTCCGCCACACGACACCGACGGGGAGGACGAGCGGAGGGCTGCCGCGATCGCGCGGTTCAGCTCCGCCGGCTTGACCGGCTTCACCAGATACGCCGCGACACCGAGTTCGCGACACCGGGCCGCGTCGCCCTGGCGGTCGGCCGACGTGAGCATGAGGATCGCGGTCCCGGCCAGCGCCGGCTCTTTGCCGATGCGTTCGGCGACCATGAACCCGTCCATCTCGGGCATCATCCCGTCGAGGAGGACGAGCGGGAACGGGTGCCCCTGATTGACGGCCCAGCGCAGCTCGTCGAGCGCCTCCGGCCCGCTCCCAACGCAGGTCGGGCGCGCGCCCCAGTGCCGAACCGTTTCGGCCAGCACCCGCCGGTTGGTCGCGTTGTCGTCGGCGATCAGCACCGCGACCCCCTTGAGGTCGAGCGGCGCTTCAACGGTGCGCTCGAACGAGCCGCTGGCGCGCCCCATGCGCACTTCGAAAAAGAACGTGCTGCCCTTCCCGGGTTCGCTTTCGGCCCAGACGCGCCCGCCCATGAGTTCCACGAGCCGCTGACAGATCGTCAGCCCGAGCCCGGTGCCGCCGTACTTGCGGGTGGTGCTCCCGTCGGCCTGGGTGAACGGCTCGAACACGGCCTTGAGCTTCTCGGGCGGGATCCCGATGCCCGTGTCCGAGACGCTGAACTGGAGCCGGATCGCGTCGCCCGGTTCGGTGACCCGGTGCCCGCGGACCACGACCTCGCCGCGCTCGGTGAACTTGATCGCGTTGCCGAGCAGGTTCGTGAGCACCTGCCGGAGCCGGTGCGCGTCGCCGTTGAGCAGATCGGGCACGTCGCGGTCCAAGTCGCAGGCCAGTTCCAGGCCCTTCGCGTGGGCGCGGACCGCGAGCGCCTTCAGCGTGTCGCCGATCGCGTCGCGAACCGAGAACGGCAGCGGGTCGAGGATCTTCAGCCGGGGCGGCAGCGCTTCCCACGC
>CAZBXY010000014.1:0-37490 GCA_964495365.1 uncultured Frigoriglobus sp.
GAGCCGGTCCCACGCGGTCCGCAGCTCGCGCACGCTGAGCCGGCCATCGCGGTTCTCGTCGAGCAACTGGAACAGCGACGGCGTTTGCACCGCGGGCGTCAGACTCAGGCTCAGGTTGCGGAACTGGTCCTGGAGGTCGAAATACGCATCGAACTCGGTCTTCGTCAGCTTCCCGTCGGCGTCGCGGTCGGCCGTCTCGAAGATGACGCGGACGAACTGGAACTGCACCGCGTTGGGGCCGTTGAGATCCTTTTCGGCGACGTGGTCCTTGCCGCCGGCGGCCTGGGTGAACAGGTAGCCGTACTGCTGCTTGAGCGACTGCTGTTGCCGGAACTGATCGGGCAGCGCGACCGCGGAGAGGTCGATCGGCTGCCGGCCGACGTGCAGCACGAGCCGCCCGTTCTCGCCCTGCTTGAGCTTGAACCCGCGGGCCGCGGCGCCCTTCTCGTCGCTCAATTTCGCGAGGCAATCGGCCGGTTTGGCCGCCAGCGAGAGCGTCACGTCGAGGTCCGGCGCGCCGGTGCGCCACAGGTCCAGTTCCTCACCGTCGAGCCGCCCGTTGCCGTCTTTATCCAGTGCGCGGAACGTCAGGTCGTCGAACCCGCACTCGGCCTGCGTCAGCTCGAAGTCGTTGTCCTTGTCGTACTTCTTGATGACCTGTTGCGTGACGGTGCCGGGGACGCGCCCGGCCTCGAACACGGCCACCATCTGCGAGCCGACCGGGGCCGGGTACGGCGCACCGTTGGGCGGGTTGACCGGCTGCCCCAGCCGCCGAGCCGCGTTCGGGTTGGTCAAGCCCGGTGTCAGTTCTTGCATACTCAGGCACTCGTCCTCGTCGGCGTCGCGCGTGGCCAGGAACTTCTCGGCGGCGCGCACCTCGTCGCGCGTCAGCTTGCCGTCGCCGTTCCCGTCGAGCAGTTTGAACAGCGCCTCGGTGACCGCGGCGCTGCCGCCGACGTCGGGCTGGAGCGGGTACGCGCGGAGCATCTGCGAGCCAGTGAGCGCGTAGTACGCGATGAACTCCTCGAACGACACCTTCCCGTCGCCGTCCTTGTCGAGCCGCGCGAGCGTCGGGCCGCTCGACGTGCCCAGTTGATAAATGCCGCCCGCGAGGAGCTGCACCATACCCTGGTCGGTGAAGACGAACTTCACCTCCTTGGCGCCAATGAACCCGTCGGTGTCGCGGTCGCAGTAGTCGAACGCCTTCTTCAGCCGGTCGCGCCACAGCTCGCCAACGGCCTTGCCCTCGTTCAGCGCGGTGACGCGGATGCGCACCGGGCGCTGGGCGGCGAACACCAGCACCTCGAACGTGTTGTTGAAGTTCGGGGCGACGAACTTCGGCCGCGGCGCCGGCGCAACGGCCGGACCGTCGGGCGCCGCGAGAACCGCGCCGGCGAGCGCGAGAGTGAGGAGGGCGGTTCCGAAGAACCTAACCCCCCGGCCCCCTTCCCTGGAAAGGAAGGGGGAGAAAAACCCGCGCGCGCCGATAGCGCCCGCAATGAGCCCGCGCCTTTCTCCCCCTCTCCCTTCAGGGGAGGGGGTTGGGGGGAGGGGTTCTTGTATTAACGTCTTCACGCGAGCACCTCCGTGACGGGCTTGGCGCCCTTCTCGACGATGCGGATCGGCCGCCCGACGTTCGACATGTTCTGCTTCTCGTAGTCGATTCCCAGCGCGCCGCACACGGTCGCGAGGAAGTCCACCGCCGGGGTGACGCGCTCTTCCACCGTCGTGCCGTCTTTACTCGTCTTGCCGACCGCCTGGCCGCCCTTCACGCCGCCGCCGGCGATGACCGTGCTCCAGGCGTTCGGGTAGTGGTCGCGGCCCTTGCCCGGGTTGATCTTCGGGGTGCGCCCGAACTCACCGGCCCAGACGATCGTCGTCGTTTCCAGAAGGCCGCGGTCCTTGAGGTCGTCCATGAGCGCGGCCCATGCGGCGTCGAGCGTGCCGCACAGGGTCTTCACCTGATCGAAGTTGTTGCCGTGCGTGTCCCAGTTGCCGAGCGACACCTCAATGAACGGGACGCCCTTCTCCACGAGCCGCCGGGCCAAGAGACACCCCTGGCCGAACAGGTTGCGCCCGTACTTGTCGCGCACCTCGTTCTTCTCGGTCGTCAGGTCGAACGCCTTGCCGCTCTCGGATTGCATGAGCCGGATCGCGCGGTCATACGCGGCCGAGTTGCTCCGGGCCATCGCCCCGGGGCGCCCGGCGGCGAAGTCGTCCTGCATGTCGCGGAGCATGTCCAGGCGCGCGGCGGCGGTCGCGTCGTCGATGGTCTTCGGGCGGTCCAGGTCGGCCACCTTCAACAGCGCGTCCACGTTCCCGCCCTGGCCGTTGTTGAACTGGTTGTCGGCGACGATGAGCGGGGCGTGGATCGGGCCGAGGAATCCGGGGCCGAACGCCTCCTGCGCGAAGAACCGCTGCGGCGCGATGCTGATGAAGTTCGGCAGCTCCGCCTTCGGATCGCCGAGTTCCTTCGAGATGAGCGAGCCGATGCTGGGGTACTGGATGCCCGCGAACCCCGGGAGCTGTCCCGTGCGCAGCAGGTACGTGCCGCGGGCGTGATCGCCTTCCTTGGTGGACATCCCGCGGAGCACCGCGAGCGATTGGCCGTGCTTGGCGAGCTTCGGCAGGTGTTCGCCGATCTTGAGATCCGGCGCGGCCTCGATCTCCTTGTACGGCCCGCCGTTCTCGTGACCGGGCTTCAAGTCCCACAGGTCGATGGTTGACGGCCCGCCGTTCATCCACAGCAGGATACACGACCGCTTGGGCTTGGTTTTTGTCTCTTCGGCGGCGCGGGCGAGCTGACCCATCCAGCCGGACATGGATACGGCCGTACTCACGGCCCCGACGCGCAGGAGGTGACGCCGGCTGAGGTCGAGGTTCGACATGGGAAGGCTCCGGGAAGGGTGTGTTGGTTTTGGGCGAACCCCGCCCGCAAGGGCGGGGGTGTTCGGTTCGGGAGTATTGGTTGCTGGTGACGCCACCCCCGCCCTTGCGGGCGGGGTTCGCCTGCTAATGGTTGAACAAAAACTCCGGGCTGTTGAGCAGCACCCAGAACACGTCGGCCAGTGCCTGCTTCTTGTCGTTCTTCGCGCCGCCGCGATCGACGTAGCTGGCGAACTTCTCCAGTTCCTCCGGGGTTGGGTTCCGCGCGAACGCGGTGAGGAACAGGTTCGTCACCCGCTGCCGCGTGTCCCACCCGGGCATGTCCACGATCGCGGCCAGCACCTCGCTCTTGACCAGGTCAGTCTGGTCGCCGATGAACTGGCCGTTCATCAGCATCAGCGCCTGAAGAATGGTGGTGTTCGCCTCGGTCACGCGCTCGTTGTTGGCGAACCGGACGAGGAACTGGCTCCGCGGGTTGCCGGGCTGCACGAACCCGACGTTCTGCTGGTTCCGCATGAACGCCGGCTCGCGGAACCCGGTCGCGGCGACGAGCGAATCGAACAGTTGGGCCGGGGTCAGCCCCTTCATGTTCATCCGCGCGAACCGCCGCGGGTCCGCCTGACCGGGGTGCGTCATCTTGCTCGTCAGGTTGTACGCCTTCGTCCTCGTAATCGCGCGGATCAGCATCCGGTTGTCGAATCCATTTTCGGCGAACGCTTGACCGAGCGCGTCGAGCAGTTCGGGGTGGCTCGGCTGGTTGTTCTCGCCCGGTTCGTCCACCGGATCGAGAATCCCGATCCCGAAGAAGTGCGCCCAGATGCGGTTGGCCATGTTCTTGGCGAAGTACGGGTTCTTCGCGCTCGTGAGCCACTCGGCCAGTTCCTGGCGCGGCGAGCGGGCCGGCACCCAGTCCGGGACGTTCCCGTCGAAGAAGGTCGCGATCACCGACTTCTCGGTGCCGGGGATCACGAGCGAGTTGCGATTCGACTGGGGCTGAACCGGGCCGACGAACCCGGGCCGCGGTCCTGTGAGCGGGTTGAGTTCGGCGAAGAACGCCGCGAACTGCCAGAACTGTTCCTTCGTGTACGGGGCGAACGGGTGGTCGTGGCACTGCGCGCATTCGAGCTTCATCCCGAGGAACAGCCGGCTGACGGCCGAGCCGACGTTCTCCGGCCGGCCCTCGTTGGCGGCGTAGAACCCGGCGAGCTGGAACCCGTCCGGGTCGCCGCCGGTGGGCTGCACGTTGCGGAACATCGGGTTCCGCCCATCGACCGTCACGTTCACCGTGAGGATGCGGCGCACCACCTGGTTCGCCGGGGTGTTCTCGCGGTACTGGGTGCGGAGCCACTGCTCGAACTGGAAGCCGAACTGCGCGATCTGGAAGTTGGTGGTTGTCTGCGGGAGCCACTGGGCGCGGGTGACCGCGGCGAAGTGGGTCGCGTGACCGGGCATCTTCAGCAGGTGATCGACAAGTTTGACCCGTTTGTCCGGGTCGTTACTCTCGATGAACGCGCGAGCCTCGGACGCCTTCGGCGCGCGACCGACGATGTCGAGGTACGCCCGGCGGGCGAACTCCGCGTCGTCGGTGGCCTCGGCCGGGACGATCCCGCGGGCCTCCCAGTCCTTCGCGAGGTGCTTGTCGATGAGAGCGGCCAGCACGTCGGCCGGGTCGATCACCGGCTTGGGCGCCGGGGCCGGTTCGCCGGCGGCAGCCGTTATCGGGAAGACGAGCGCGGCCAGGAACGCGGCGACTCGCAAGCGGATGGACATGGGGAACCTCACTTCCGCGAGCTAAACGGTCTGGCAATCTCAAGAAGAAGACGGTCGAGGTCGGAGAACCTAACTGCCGGTTACCGGATTGGCGTCGAGCCGTTGCGCTTCAGCCGCGGCCCGGTTGCCGGCCCGGATCGCGAGGAACAGGAGCGGCTGTGACGCGCCCAGCAGCACGAGGGAGAGGTCGCGGTAGAACTGCCACCACGACCCGCCGGCGGAGAGCGTGTACCAGCCGAGCCCGAGCCAACTCGCGCCGAGCGCGGCGCACGCCCACCCGATGGCGAGCTGACGCCGGACGGCCCGCCGGTAGAGCGGCCCGCCGCGGTGCATCGACGCCAGCCCCGGCAGCGAGCAGATCAGCAGCGCAACGATCCCGACCCCGATCAGGTACGCGATGTCGGCCGCGGTCATAGCGAACTCCCCGAACGTGATCCCAGTGTACCCGACCCGCGGCGGCGGAACTATCACGCCCGTGTAACGACCTCGGTGCGCACTTCCTCACCTGACTATTGCCCGGGGCGGGCCGGTTCCGTCGCACCAAATCACTTTTTCTCGCGTTCGAGTGTCACGACCGCGATTTTCGAGTCCTTGCCCGACTCGAACTTGTCCGGGCGCTTTTGCCCTTCGCCGAAGTACAGGGCGAGCGTAAGGGTGTCCTTGTCGAGCTTGAAAATCGCCTCGTAAACGTTGCCCTTGCGGATCTCGCCCATGTCTTCCAACCCCTTGAAGTCGATCAACTTCGGGGTTGTGGACGGGTCCAGGGTGGTGATGTGGAAGATGTCCTTGCCGGCGAGCCGGAACTTTCGCTCCTTGAATTCGAGGTTCTTCTCGTCGCCGTCCGGCACCGGAACGTCGTTCCCGTCCACGACGAGTTTCGTCACGACCCACTTGCCCTCCAGGGTCTTCAGTTCCTTCTTTGCGGCGTCGGACAGCTCCTTTTCCTTGTCGTCCGGGGCGGCCGGGGCGGCGAGTGCCAGTGCAACGAGCGCGGCGAACATGGGCTTCTCCGTGACGTGAGGGACGGTCGAACACAACCCGACACCGATCTGACGCCGCCCGCTTGCGGTTGTTTCACGCGGGGGGTAGGGTGAAGGGCATTATGGGAACACTCTTGCCGCTAGTGCTGTTTGTTTCGCTCGGCGCAGAACCTAACCCCCCGGCCCCCTTCCCTAAGAAGGAAGGGGGAGAAAGAGAGCGGCCGAAGGCCGTTCTCGCCTCGTCTTCTGTCTTTCGCCCCTTCCTTCTTAGGGAAGGGGCAGCGAGCGAAGCGAGCGGGGTTAGGTCCTTCCCCCAGCCGAAGGTCGAGTTCCCGGCGCTGAAGCAGCGGGTGCAGCGCGGGAACTACGCGGAGGCGCTCGCGGGCTACGACGAACTCGCCAAGGGCGACAAGCCGCCCCCGGCGGTGTTCCTGGGTCAGGCCGCCTGCTACCGCGCGCTCGGCGACACTTCCAAAGCCCTCGACGCTCTCGACGCCGGGTTGAAGGCGTCTCCCGATCATCCCGATCTGCTCGCGGCCCGCGCCGATTTGGGGTACGCGCTCGGCAAGTGGGACGACGCGACCAAGGACGCCGAAGCCACGCTCAAGAAGCAGGCCGATCACTTCCTCGCGCGCTGGGTGCGCGCGCGCATTCTGCGCGATAAAGGCGATCTCGCCGGCGCGGACACCGAAATGCGGTGGTTCGTCAAAACCTACACCGACGCCGCGAACGCCGACAAGGAAATCACCGACAGTGAAAAGCTGCTCATCGTCGCGCAAGCCGGGATCGAGAACGCGATCACGCACAACAAACCCGAACAGTTCTCGTTCATCCTGAAAGAAGTCCTTCGCGACGCGATCAAACACGACCCGGACTGCTGGCAGGCCGAGTACCTCGCCGGCAAGTTGCTACTGGACAAGCACAACCGGGCCGACGCGGCCGATGCGTTCGATGCCGCCCTCAAGATCAACCCCAAAGCGGTCTGGGCGTTGGTCGGAAAAGGACTCGTGGCGCTCGAACGGATGGACTTCGCCGAAGCCGAGCGGCAGGCGGATGTCGCGCTGAAGGTGAACCCGAAGTCCGTCGAGGCGCTGCGCCTGAAGGCCGACGTGCGGTTCGCGGAGGCCGATAGCACCACCGCGGAGAAGCTGCTGCTCGTCGCGCACGCGATCAATTCTCGTGATGAAGCTACTCTGGCGCGGCTCGCGGCCCTCAAACACCTGCGCGGCGACAAGGACGGGTTTGCGGCGCTCGCGAAGCAAGTGGCGTTGTTCGACACCAAACCGGCCCAGTTCTTCACCGACCTCGGCACGGTCCTCAGCGATCAGCGGCAGTTCGCCGTTGCCGCGGAGTGTTTCGAGCAAGCCGCGAAACTCCGCCCGGCGCTACCCGGGGCGAAGGCCGGGCTGGGGTTGCTGTACTTCATGCAGGGCCGCGAGGGCGAGGCCCGCGCGACGCTCCGCGCGGCGATGAAGGCCGACCCGTTCAACGTGAAGGTGGACAACGCGCTCAAGGTACTCGAAGAACTCGCGGAGTACGCGACGACCGAAACCGAACACTTCGTCATCCGGTTCGACAAGAAGAACGACAAGGTTCTCGCCGCGTTCCTGGCGGACGTACTCGAAGACACGTTCGCGGAACTGTCGAAGCAGTACGGATTCACGCCACCGGGGAAGATTCTGGTGGAAGTGTTCGCGCGCCGGCAGATCTTCAGCGGGCGAATCGCCCTCTTGCCGGGACTGCCTGGCGCGGTGCAGGGCGCGTGTACCGGCCCGCTCATCGCGCTGCCGTCGCCCCACGCCGACGGCGGCAAGCGGCTCTACAACTGGGCGATCGTCGTTCGACACGAACTCACACACGCCTTCAACCTGCTTCAAACGACGCACCGCGCCCCGATCTGGCTAACGGAGGGACTGGCCGTTCGCGCGGAGAACACGAAGCGGTTCGGCTCCACCGCGGCGCTGCTCCGCGACCGACTCGCGGCCGGCACCACCTTCGACCTCGATACCATCGCCCGCGCCTACAAGCGGTTCAGTCAGCCGACCGACGTGATGCTCGCGTACTACCAGGGGTTGCTGTACGTCGAGTACATCGCAAAGGAACACGGCGGCGAAGCAGCAATCGCCAAGCTGCTCGACGCCTACCGCTCCACCGCGGACACCTCCGCCGCGCTCAAGTCGGCGCTTGGGGTTGAAAAGGCCGCGTTCGAGGCCGGCTACCGCAAGTATCTGGAGTCGGTCGCGAAGGCCGCCGGCGGTCGGCGCCCGGAGAAGACGATGACGTTCGCGGAACTGAAAGCCGCGCACGAGAAGAACCCCGACGACCTCGACCTCGCGGCCCGATACGCGGGCGCACTCGTTCCGCGCGGGATGACCGACGAGGCGAAGAAGCTCGCCGGTGTCGTACTCGCGAAGGAGAAGGGCCACCCGCTCGCGTCGATCGTCTCCGCGCGCCTACTTCGGCGCGCGAAGGACGATGCCGGCGCGAAAACGGTACTCGAAGAGGCCGTCGCCGCCAACCCGGACGACGGGCGAGTCCTGTTTGAACTCGGCCGGCTCTATCTCGACCTCAAGGACATCGACAAGGCGACCGCGACCTTCGAGCACGGGCGCAAGGTCGCGCCGGGCGACGCCGACTGGCCCGACGCGCTCGCGCGCGTCTACAGCGCTGCGAACAAACCGGAGTTGCTCGCGGGCGTTCTGGCGGAGCAGGCGCTCGCTTCACCCGACGATCTGGCGCTTCACCTGCGGCTCGCGAAGCTGCACACGAACGCCGGCAAGCACGCCGACGCCGAGCGCGTGGCCCGCGCCGCGCTGTACATCGACCTGACGAGCGCCGAGGCGAAAGAACTGCTGCTCGGCGCGCTGGCCTCCCAGAAGAAGGACAAGGAAATTGAGGTGATTCGCAAACGGTTTGAGTGACAAAGTAGTAGGCACACGCCGTGTGCCGTCGCTTCTCCTCGGGTTAAGCGACGGCACACGGCGTGTGCCTACTACTCTGAATCACAGCCCCCTGCCCGGCGTAACCGTCAGCTTCACTTCCTTGCCGTCGCGCAGAACGACGAGCGTCACCGTCTTGCCCGGTTTTACTGCGCTCGCGGCAATAAAGGTGTCACTCACGCTGTCGGTCCACCGGCCGTCGAGCGTCAGCAGCCGGTCACCGGTCTTCAGTCCGCCCGCGGCGGCCGAGCCTCTGGCGAGTACCTCCGTTACCTTGACGCCGGCGGCCTCGTCGTCCTTGTCCTTATCGACGGCGAAGCCCCACACCGCCGCGGGCGCGACCACGAGCGGGTCCGGCTTCTTCCCGCCGCCGGCGCTCAGGAGCTTTTCCATGAGCGCCTGCATCGTGTCGCCCGGCACGAACCCGTTGGGCACGAGCGTCATTTCACTCTTCTGGTAGTCGATCGTCATCTTGTACCGGGCGAAGAACGGGAACCCGATCAGCCCCTCCACCGGGCCGACCGCCTCCGCGATCGCGGCCACCGTCGGGTGGTCCATCACCATCGTCGGCATGTTTTCGAGCGTCACCCCGCCGACCTCGAACTTCTTGATGGTTTTGGGGGTCGGCGCGGGGCCGAACAGCATCAGCCCGCCCTTGTCCTTCTTGTCAACCAGCCCGGCCTCCTTGGCAATCTTGTTGTTCACGAGGTTCGTCGGCGCCCCGGTATCGAAGATGACCCGGTACGGGCCCTTGTCGTTGATCTTCACGTTGATCGCCATGTGCCGCGACTTCAGCAACTCGAACGGGATGACGATCGGCTTCACATCGTCCTTGACGATCGGCTTCGGCGCCGGGTCTTTGTCCTTGTCCTGCGGCGCGGCGAGGGTCACGGGCGCGAGGGCAACGAGCGCGGCCAGGAGCAGCAGTTGGAGTGCGGTTTTCATGGTTACAGCCCCTTCCCGAGTTCGACGACGATCTCTTCTTCCTTCTCGCCACGCATGATGGTGAACCGCCATTTCGTGCCGACCCCGGCCTTCGCGAGCGCCTTCGTGAGGTCTTTGCCGGTCTTGATGTCGTCCGTTTTTACGCTGGTGATGATGTCGCCGACCTTCAGCCCGGCCTTCTCCGCGGGGCTGCCCGCGAGCACCTTCTTCACGATCACCTGTTCGCTCTTCTCCTCGAACTCGATCCCGGTGAACCCGCGGGGCACCAGGTCGAAGTTCGGCTTGATGCCGAGGAACGCGGCCATCATCTTCACCATCGGCCCCATCGCCTGGATGTCGCCCGCGCCCTCCTTCTTGCCCTTGTCGAGCGGGACCAGCGGCGGCGGGTCGAACGCCAGCGGCTCGAAGACGAGCTTGTCGCGGGTCAGGTCGTACTCGACGCGGTACCGCGCGAGCACGTTGTACCCGATGACGCCGTGCAGCTCGACGCCGGCGAGGCCCATGCTGTTCATCCCGTCGATCTGAACCAGATCCTCGACGCGCCCGCGGGCCTTCTCGACCTTCAGCCCGCCCTCGATCTCGAACGTGTCGAAGTTCGCCCACTCCTTCTCGTCGGTCTCGGCCTTCGCCTTCTTGGCGACGCCTTTGGTGATGAACACGGCCGGGGCGCCGGTGTCCACGATCATGTTGAACGGCCCCTTGCCGTTGATCTTCGCACGAACCATCAGGTGGTTGGTGCTGGTGAGGCGGTACGGCACCTCCACCTTCGCGCCCTTCGCGGGCTTCTTCTCGTCGGGTTTCTCGTCGCCCCGGGTCGCGAGCAGGGGCAGCAGCCCCAGCCACGCGACCAGAGCGAGCGCGGTGCGCGGACTCATGCGCGGTCTCCTGGTGATGATGAACAAAGGGATTGTAGCAGGCGCGGGGTGACGGAGGGCAGGGAACAGGAGGCAGGAGACAGAGCCACAGAGGACAGAAGACAGGCGGCGTCTTTGGTTTTTACCCCGAAGGGGTTGCATAACACAGCCCAGGGTCAGCCCGCGCTTCGCGGGCGCCACCCCGGGAAACGTCGGCGCAACGTGCGCATCGTTGGTTCCCCAGGGTGCGCTCGAAGACTCGCGACCCTGGGCTGTGTTATGCAACCCCTTCGGGGTAAAAACCCTGCCCTCTGTGGCTCTTTGGCTTTGTGGCTCTGTGGTTCTGTGGCTCTGACCCCTGTCTCCTGCCTCCTGCCTCCTGTCCCCTGTCTCCTGATCACCGCTCACTGATTTGCTCTCGCCTGAACCGGCCTTCGGCGGTTGCTCAGATTTCGGCCCGGCCCCGAAATCTTCCCCGCGCCGCACCGGGCCGCCCGATTCGGTTCGTCGCCGGTTCCGATCGTGACCTACCCTTCTTTGTGAACCGCACTCCGCTTTGACTCGCCGCGAGGGTGCCCGCAGTGGCCATCGCCTGTCCGTATTGCACGCACCGCCTGAACCCCAAGGCGTCCCGGCCCGGTCGATACCGACCGAAGTGCCCGAATTGCGCCCAGCCATTCCTCCTGTGGGTGCCGGAGCAGGACGGGGCCGCGTGCAAGGTGCAGGTGCTGCCCAACGACACCCGGCCGCAGGATCCGCGGAGCGCCGGGCACGAGTCACAGTCGTTCGAGGTCGCGGAGGCCGCGGCCCAATCGAACGCGCACGCGAGCCCGAGCGCCCACAACGCGGGCGCCTCGCACGTCTTCGGGTTCGCCCAGACGAACCCCGACCTCCACAAGACCGGTGATGGCCATCACTCGCCCGGCCCGGAATTCGATGACAAAGAGGAAGACGAGGGGCGGGTCTCGTTCGTCCCGCGAACGGACGTGCGCGGGTACGCCATCGAGCACGTCATCGGGCGCGGCGGGATGGGCACCGTGTACCTCGCCCGGCAGCTCTCGCTCGACCGGCCGGTGGCGCTGAAGGTGATGAGCAAGAAGTGGGCGAGCGACCCGGTGTTCGTCGCGCGCTTTACGCGCGAGGCGTTCGCCGCGGCGCAACTCTCGCACCCGAACATCGTTCAGATCCACGACATCGGCGAGGCCGACGGGGCGCGGTTCTTCAGCATGGAGTACGTGCGCGGCACGTCGCTCGCGGACCTCGTGAAGAAGCAGGGCAAGCTCGACCCGGAGACCGCCGTCGGGTACGTCCTCCAGGCCGCGCGCGGGCTGAAACACGCCCACGACCGCGGGATGATTCACCGCGACGTGAAGCCCGACAACCTGCTCATCGACGACCAGGGGCTGGTGAAGGTCGCCGACCTCGGCCTCGTGAAAACCCCGACGCTGACGCGCACGGACGACCAGCTCACCGACGCGTCGATGTCGGCCCGCAGCGGGCTGCTGTCGCTGCCGGCGGACATGACCGGCGCGCGGATCGCGCTGGGCACGCCAGCGTACATGTCGCCCGAACAGTGTCGCGACGCCGCCACCGTCGATCACCGCGCCGACATCTACTCGCTCGGCTGCACGCTGTACGTGCTGGTCACCGGCCGGCCGCCGTTCGACGGAACAACCGCCGTCGAACTGATGTCCAAGCACGCTTACGATCAACTCGTGCCGCCGGAACAGATCGTCGCGCGCATGCCGCGAGAAGTTTCGGCGGTGATTCAGCGGATGATGGCCAAAGACCCGGCCGACCGGTTCCAGGACATGGCCGAGGTCGTTCGCACGCTGGAAGCGTGGCTCGGGGTCCACCACACCGGCACGTTCTCCCCCCAGGAGGACCAGATCGCCAAGCTCGAAGGGTACGTGCTCCACTTCAACGCATGCGGGCCGGCGGTGCTCCGCGGGCGACTGATCTCCGGGTTCTTCGGCGCGGTGGCGCTCTCCGCGGTGCTGCTCGCGTTCTTCGGCAAGCTCGGGTGGGCGTTCGGCGTGTTCGGGCTGGCGCTCCAGGCGTCGGTCGCGTACTTCGTGCTCGACGGCGCGACGCGCCGGGGCCACGTGTTCGGGTGCGTGCGCCGGTTCGTCGGCGGGATGAAGTGGAGCGACCTCGCGGTGAGCGTGGCCGGGTTCGGGATGTTCTGCCTCCTGCTCGCGCTCCTCAAAGTGTTCTGGATCTGGGTCGGGTTCGGGCTGATCGGCGTCGGGCTGGCGCTCGCGCTGCGGTACGGCATCGACCGCGCGGTCCACGAGTCGCGGCGGCTCGTCCTCGACAGTTGCGAGCGGCAACTGCGGCGGCTGCGGTTGCACGGGCTGGACGAGGAGGAGTTGCGGCAGTTCGTGGCGAAGTTCGCGGGGCGGAACTGGGAAGAGTTCTTCGAGGCGCTGTTCGGGTACGAGGCGAAGCTCGCGGCGCGGGTCGTGCTCCTGCGCGGCGGGGTGGGCGGGACGCGCGAGAAGCACGCGGCGTGGCGCGAGCCGCTCTTGGCGTGGATGGACCGTGTCGAGCGGGCGCGGACCGAGGCCCGTCAGCGGACCCTGTTCGCCTCGATCGAGAAGGCGAACCTGCTGGCGACCGGGGTCAGCCAGCACACCGCCGAGGAACAGGCGAAGGCCGCGGCCGAGGCGATGGTCCGGGTCGCCGACGAACTCCGCAAGACGGAAACACACCGCGCGCTGCCCGGGCACGCGACCGGTCAGCGCCCCGGGAGCGTGCGCACGCTCGTGCAGGCCGCGGAACAACCGGGCACGTTCACGTTCCCCGCGCTGCCCAAGACCGACCATTCGGGCCGGGTCGTGGCGCTGTTCGTCGGGCCGCACGTGCGCGCCGCCGCCGCCGCGCTGCTCATTGCCGCGTGCGCGCTGTGGGCGCACCAGAACGGCCTAATCCCCGGCGCCGAGATTCAGGCGCAGGCGACCCAGGCGGTCGAATCGAACGACCTTTCTGCGCTCCAGACGCAAGCCGCGCTCGATGCCGGCCGCGCGACGAAGGGGCTTGTGGTCGGCGGCGTGCCGACGCCGGCGACCTCGTGGGTGGACAGCTTCAACGTCGGGCTCGCGGGGTTGCTCTTGCTCGGTTCGCTGTACTTCCGCGGCAACCTGATGAGCGTGTTCGTATTGATCGGCGCCGCGGTCGCGGTCGTCGGTCACCAGTTCGGCATCCGCAACGTCGAGCCGTTCCGCGACTACCACGTCTCGCTGATGCTCGGCGCGCTCTTGGCCGTGGTGGGCTACCGATTGGGGCGAGCGTGAATGCGCGTGGGTTTTCAGCCCTACCGGGGCTGAAAACACACGGGTAGCGTGAGTGCGAGACGAGATTTCGTACTACGGACCTTGACGGATTTGAACTCACGTATACTATTCAAGCTGGCGCGGAAAAGGTGGTGTCCTATCACCCCAACAGCCCGCGGATTTCGCGGCTCACCATCTCGATGAGTGTTTCCAGCGCGCCAGGGGCGACTGCGGCGATGATCTCCTGATAGATGCCGTAGCCGTAACTACTCGCGGCCGGGATGTAGCCCGGTTGCCAGTCGTTCGTCACGGTCGCGATCACGATCGCGATCTTGGGGAACCGCGCGCGGAGTGTGACCTGAAAGGTCTGGTACAGTTCGCCGGGGCAGAACACCCATACCGAATCGCCCAGCCTGACCACCGCGACACGATACGGGTACGCCGGGCCGGGCGGCATCGCCGCGAGCCGCGCCAACTGGCGCGTCATCTGCTCGGCGCGGGCGCGGCACTCCGACACGCGGGTGGTGTCGCCGGCGGCGCGGGCGGTCGCTTCTTGCACCTCCCATTTCGCTAACTCGGCCTTCGTCGCATCCACTTTCGGCAGATCGAGCCGGTACGGCAGCGCGACCACGAACCGGCGCGTCTTCCACGCCGCGAACCTCTGTTTCTCCTCGTCACTGGCGGGCGCGTGTTTCCATGACCCGAGGATCGCACCGGACACAACCGGCCCGGCGAAGTCGAAGTGCGTGCAGGGCGGCGGGAGCGCTTCGAGCGCCGCGAGGGCCGCGAACCCGAGCTGCCTACCGTTGCGGTCGGCGACGCGCGTGTCGCCGGTGTAGCCGTCCTTCGGGCCGAGGTCGCCGGAGGCGCCTTGAAGGAACAGACACGGCGCGTCGGTGGTCGCTTCGACCACCTCGCGCATCGCGCCGACATAATCGGGGCTGATGAGCGTGTTCGCCCACGCGAGCGTCGTCGGGTGGCAGGCGTAGTTCACGATTGTGCCGAGCGTGTCGCCGGTGGCGTCGTCCACGGCCTTGGCGACGAGTACGGTGTCGTCCGAGGTGCCGTTCGGGTTGAACCCGCAGACGAACTGCTTCGAGCTGGCGTCGTAGAAGTCGCGGTGTCGGGCGAGGTCGCACTTGGCGGTCCCGTAGAGCAGTGTCGCGGCGTGCGCCGAACCGACCGCCTTCTTCGCGACGAGTTCGCACATGTCGGCGAGCATGTCGAGGTACGGGCCGATGAGGTCGCCGCCGGGCAACGAACCGCGCGTCCGCGACATCCACCCGGAGCCGTGCGTGTGCGACAGGCTAACCATCACGTCGTCGGGGGCCGTACGCCCGATCCGGTTGCGGATGTTCGCGACTTCCACACCGTCGAGGATGCAGTGGTCGAGGCCGAGGACGATGAGCCGCGCCGACCCGTCGAGCGGTTCGAGGTACATCGCGGTGGCCATGAGCGGCCGGTGAACGCCGGTCGCGCGGTCGTGGAGCGCGGCGCCCCACATGCGGTGATAGATCCCGACCGGGGGCGTGATGTCGGCCTGTGCGAACCCGACCTTGCACCGCGTTTGCGGCGTGTCGATGCGCGTGGTCATTGCGGTTCCTCGAACAGCGTCCCCTTGGGGTTGAGTACCACCCAGCATACCGCGGCAGTACCGAACAGGGCCACGAAGAGAAGGAGGGCGTAGTTCCAGTTACCCGTGGCGGTGACGATCGCGGCGACGGCGATGGGAAACACCGTCGCGCCCAGGTTCCCGCTCATGTTCATCGTCGCGAACACCGTGGCCACGCGCGTGCCGCCGTAGGCGATCGCCAGCGCGTACGCGCTCACGCCGCTGGCCATGCCGCAGAACGTGCCGATGCTGATGAGCAGAACGGCGAGGTGCGGGTCGGCCACGAAGTACGCGGCGGCGGCGACCCCGGTGCAGGTGACGAGTGCAACGAACGTCATCCCCTGGCGCGCGAGGCGCGCGTTGCCCGTGCGCCGGAGGAGCCAGTCGGAGGTCAGCCCGCCGAGCAGCCCGCCGAACGCGCCGACGAACGGCGGCCAGAACGCGAGCGCCCCGGCTTCCTGGGTCGAAAGACCCTTGGTTTCCTGGAGGAACCGCGCGAACCACGTGTAGAAGAAGACCATCGCGCCGGCCCGCAGGAACTGCTGAAAACAGAGCAGGAGCATCTGCCCGTCGGTCACGAGTTTCAGCCACGACGCCCGCGACTCGGGTTGGGGTGCGGGCGGCAGCGCGTGCCACCCGGCGGCCTTGTCCTCCGGCTCCGACGCGGGCCGCGGGCCGTCCGGTCGGCGCACCAGCACCCAGAACAGCGCGCCCCAGACCAACCCCGGCACCGCGTAGACCGCGAACACGTGCCGCCACGTGAGCGGGCCGAGCAACTGCCCGGTAATCATCGGGGCGAGCGCGCCGCCCAGGCTCATGCAACACGCCAGCGCGCCGGAGGCGAACGCCTGCTGAGTCTTGGGAAACGTCGCCCCGATGGCCTTCGTACAGCAGGGGAAAATACCCGCTTGCGCCCCTCCCATTGCCGCCCAGAGCAGGAGCAAGCCGAGCGGCCCCGCCGCCAGCCCGGCCAACCCGGTGAGAACCGACCAGAGGACCGCGAACACCAGCAGCGCCGACTTGCTCCCGAGCTTGTCCGCGACCCATCCGCCGGGCAACTGGAACAGCGAATAGAGCAGGTACCACCCGCTCATGACCAATCCGAGGTTCTGCGACGAGAGGTTCAGATCGTCCTCAATGGCCTTCGTCGCGCCGTTCATTGCGGAACGCTGGACGTAGGCAATCACGGTGATCGCGCACAGGAACGAGAGGAGGTTGTACTTCATGGCTTCTTTCGTGGCACGGGCTTTCTAGCCTGTGCTGATTCACCTCCCAATCAGCACAGGCTAGAAAGCCTGCGCCACGAGAGCTTTTTGCAACTGTGCGAACAGTCGGTCGATCTCGGCCGCAGTTTCGGCGTCGAGTTCCCAGCCGTAGGGCTTCCGCCGGCGGACATTGGGGAACAGCCCGCGGTTGTGCATCAGGTACTTCTCGACCGCGAGGAACCCGTCGAGGCCCGCTTGCAGCTGAAGCGCGACGATCGCGCACACCGGGAAGTACACGCGGTACGCGGTCGCCTCGTCGCCACGCTGGAGAGCTTTCCAGATGGCCGCGGTGCCGTCGAGCAGTTCCATTCCCGGCATCGTACCCGCGATCCTGCGGCGGAAGCTGTCGATCAGAAAGATTCCGCCCGAACCTTCAAACATGACCGCCCGCCCGCCGGTTGCGTCACGGAGCGCCGAGAGGGTCGGGCCGTTGGGCGCGGCTTCCGGCTTGAAGACGATCTTCTCCGGGCCATAGCGTTCGAGCAGTTTCACACAAACCGGGATCGGGATCGATTGCCCGACGTAGCCCGATGCGTCCTGCACAATCACGGGAATGCCGATCCCGTCGGCCAGCGCGCGGAAGTGATCGACGAGGTGTTCCGCGCCGAGCTTCGCGGTGAGCGGGGGGACGGCCATGACCGCGTCGCACCCGTCGCGCTCGGCCGCGACCGCGTATTCGAGCGCCTGTTTCGTGCTTTCCGCGCCGACCGCGGCGAACACCGGCCCGCGTCCCGCGACGAACTCGACCAGCATCTTCGTCAGCGCGATGCGCTCATCGTGTGTGAGGCGCATCGTTTCGGACACCATCCCGGTGCCGATGCCGTCCGCGCCGACGCTGAACGACCAGTCCACCGCGCGCTTCAGCGAAGCCGCGTCGATCTCGTCGCTATCGGTGAACGGCGTGTGCGCGATCGCGAGCACGCCGGCGAGTTTCTTGGGCATGTGTGCCTTTCTCCTGGGACCGCGGTCGTCCCGACCGCTGCGATGCAGTTGCTGACGCTCGGCGGTGCATTCCAGAGTGTCACGAGTCGCGAGGCCGCGGTCGGGACGACCGCGGCCCCAGGAACGGGAATCACCAATCCCCTACGCTGCCATCCGAGTAGAACACACGCTGCGGAATCTCCTGCTCGAACGGGTGCTTCTTCACTTCGGCTTCGTTGATGACGATGCCGAGGCCCGGGCGCGTGTTCGGTTTCACGATGCGGCCCTTTGGCTCCACGGTGAAGCCCTCCTGCACCACGTCCGCGCGCCAGGGCACGTCGGCGTGAACGGTTTCGCAGATGATGTAGCTCGGCTGCGAGAACCCGAACTCCAGGCTCGCGGCGGTGCTGACCGGGCCTTGTGGGTTGTGCGGCGCGAGTGCGATGCGGTGCGCCTCCGCCAGCGCCGCGATGCGTCGGGCTTCGCTCAGCCCGCCGCAGTGCGTGATATCGACCTGACACACCTCGCACGCGCGGGCGTTGAAGAGGTCGCGGAACGCCGCGAGGTTCGTCACACGCTCGCCGGTCGCGATGGGCGTGCTGACCGCCGCGTTAATCATCGCCAGCCCATCGACACTCTCCGGCCAACACGGTTCCTCGAAGAAGTAGAGGCCGTATGGTTCGAGTGCCTTCGCGAACTGAAGCCCCATCGCCGGCGACGGGCGCGCGTGGCAGTCCACCATGATGTCGATGCTCTCGCCCACGGCTTCGCGCATCGCCGCGACACACTGAGTCGCGGTGCGGATCGGCTTCAGCCCTTCGAGCGGGAGCGTCGGCGGAACC
Source organism: uncultured Frigoriglobus sp. (assembly GCA_964495365.1). Classification (GTDB taxonomy): domain Bacteria; phylum Planctomycetota; class Planctomycetia; order Gemmatales; family Gemmataceae; genus Gemmata. The sequence goes on from CAZBXY010000014.1 coordinate 18,290, forward strand.
GCCATGCTCTTGAACGCCGTGAACCCGTCCGCGACCGCTTGCCGCGCGAGATCGGCGAACCGCTTCGCGTCTTCGGTCGCGGTTTCGTAGAAGTCTTCCATCCTCCCGCCGCCGAGGTGGCAGTAGGTACGGACGTGATCGCGCACCGGCCCGCCCCAGAGCTTCGCGCACGGCACACCGCACACCTTGCCGAGGATATCCCAGAGCGCCAGGTCGATGCCCGCGATGGCGGTCGCTCGAATGATGCCGTGCCCGTGCCAGAAGTGCTGGCGGTACATCATCTGCCACAGGTGTTCGATGCGCGTCGGGTCTTCGCCGATGATGAGTTCTGCGCAGTCTTCGACCGCCCCTACCACCGCGCGTGTGTGCCATTCGAGTGTGGCTTCGCCCCACCCGAACAGCCCGTCCTGATCGGTGACGACCTTGACGAACACCCAGTTCCGCATCCGGGCGTTGCAGACGTGCGTCTCGACTCGCGCGATCTTCATGGCCGCTCATTGTGCAGTGCAAGTAGCGAGAAAGCCAGAGGCGAAGTAATGCAGTTGGTGGTAAACTGTTGCTTCGCCACACTCGGTCTTCGGCCTGAAAGTCCGTACCTTCGCCGGTGGGAGAGATGGAGCTATTCGCGATGGGCGTTATGGCACTTGTCGTGACCCCTTGGATGGTTGCGCTGTGGATGCTCGGTCCGGTGGTTTCGATTGCTCTTGTTTGCGCAACGGTTGCCGCTGCCCGGCGTAGAATCCCGGCCGCTGACCCCGCGGCCGATACCCTGGTGTTCCGCTACCCGTCCCGATGGCGGCGGGGGTCGGTTTGCTTTGCCCTCGGGCTACTTGGTGCGGTCACCGGGATGGTCGTCGCTCACCCGCCCCGGGACTGGGAGGACGTTGTCTATATCGCCCTCTCGTATGTGATGTTTGGCAGCCTGGGCGGGGTGCTCCTCTGGGACGTGTGCCGCTTTCGTTTGGAGGTGGGCCCGGACGGGTTCGACTGCCGCTCGCCCTGGCGGCCCCACAGGTTCATCCGATGGGCTGAGGTGGTAGACGTGTCGTTCAACAGCCCGCTGGGGTGGTTTGAAGTTCGCGCGACGGACGGTCGCGACATCCGCCTGCCGGCGCTCGTAGGTGCGCTGGAGATGTTTTTGGAGAGATGCGAGCAGCGGCTCACGCCGAGCCAGTTGGAACCGGCCCTGCGGGCTTACATCTTCCTGGATCGCCCGTTCCCGGGAACGTGAGTCGTCAACGAATTTGAGTGGCAGGCTACTCGATGAGGGGCACCATGCAACGTATTTCGCGAGAGCAGGCACGGAAGTACGCCTTCAACTGGCAGGATGAACCGCTCCTGCGCGTGAAGCCCGGCGAGAGCTTCGAGATCGAGACCTACGACGCCAGTACGGGCTACTTCAAGTCGCCTGAGGACAAGGCCATTCCCGGCAAGCGGCCGGGGTTCGACCGCTACCCGCCGCACGCCAACCCCATCGGCGGGCCGGTGTACCTTGAGGGAGCCGAACGCGGGGATGTCCTCGTCGTCACGATTGAGGATATCGTTGTCGATGATTACTCGTGGGTCGCCATCGGACCGCGGCGCGGGCCGCTCGGCGAATCGACCAAGTGGCCGGAGCTGTCCGGCGAGTACACCACGAAAATCTTCAAGCACACGCCCGGCAAGAGCGGCACCACGCGCGACGGCACGCTGCACTTCTCCGACAAGATCCAGTGGCCGATCACGCCGTTTATCGGCACGCTCGGCGTTTGCCCGGATCGCGAAGTCACTACTAGCCTTGACGGACAGGGGGCCTGGGGTGGTAATCTGGACATCCGTGATGTATCGGTGGGGAATCGCATTTTCCTGCCGATTTATCACCCCGGTGCGCTGTTTTGCCTCGGCGACGTTCACGCCAGCCAGGGCGACACCGAGTTTACCGGAACCGCGGCCGAGACGAAGGCGACCGTGCGCGTGAAACTGGAGGTGCAGAAGAAGAAACGCATCCCGTGGATGCGGATCGAGAAGCCCGAGAGCCTCGTGTCGGTGTTCGCGGACAAGCCGCTGGAGTGCGCGGTCGAGACCGCGACCTTCAACCTGATGGACTGGCTCATCACGGAGTACGGCTTCACTCCGACGGACGCCTATTGCCTCGTCAGCACCTGCCCGGACTTCCGCATCAACGTCTACCAGATGTGCAAGATCGCGAAGCTGATGTACGTGGCCGGGGCGGAGATTCCGAAGCGGTATTTGTAGTTGGGTCTTGTTTGTAGTGACACGCTGAAGCGGGTCACTACAAACACAAATCACAATCGCACCTCCGCCCCGCTGTTGCGGGCCGAGGCGAGGCACGCGTCGAGGACGGTTTGCGTCTTCAGCGCGATCTCGGGCCACTGAGGATCGACCTTTTTCGCCAGCACCAGCGCGCTGAAGTTGCGGATCATGGAGGTTTCTTGCGCGTCCGGGGCGCCGTCGCTGTACTCGGGCACCGCGAACCGCCGCGGGTGGCTCTCCCAGTGGTAGCTCGTGCCCTTCACGTTGAACACCGGGCGGTCCGCGACGAACTCCGACTCGCACCCGAAGTACGGCAGCACGAAGTCGCGCACGCTGATGCTCCCCTTCGTGCCGCTGATGTGCGCCCACTGCTGCAACTCGGTGTTAAACGAGCAGTAGAACGACGCCGACACGCCGCCGGCGAAGAACAGTTCGCCGCTGAACTCGATCGGCACCGACATCCCGGGTTCGCCGTGTTCCGTGAGCATCCGCCCGGTGACCCGCTCCGGCAGCTGGTACTTCATCACCCACAGCGCGAACCGCAGGTTGTACCAACCGAGGTCGCCCAGCGCGCCGAGCGGTTCGAGGTCGTTGCTCACGCGAATGTTCGACCGCAAGAACTCCTCGCCGGCGGCGAAGCTGAATTGTGACACGATCCGGCGCAACTGCCCGACCGTTTCGCCGTCGTCGATGGCGGTCCGCAAGACCGGGAGCCGCTTGCCGTGCATGAACATCACGCCATCCATGAACTGCACGTTCTTCGCGCCGCACGCGGCCAGCATCTCGCGCAGCTCGTTCGCGTCCGGAGCGCACGGCTTCTCGCACAACACGTGCTTGCCGGCCCCCGCGGCCTTCACCACCCAGTCGCGGCGCACACCGGTCGGTAGCGGGATGTACACCGCATCCACGTCGGCCCGCTTCAGCAACTCGTCGTAATTGCACGCGGTCGGGGCGGTGGGAAAGGGGCATTCGGCCTGACACGCGTCGAGCCATTCCTTCGCGCGGGCCGGTTCGCGGCTGGCAACGGCGGTGAGTGTCGCGTTCTCGGCGAGCCGGATCGCCTTCCAGTTCTTCCGGGCGATGTTCGCGGCTCCCAGGATTCCCCATCGGCAAACAGGTGACGGCATGTGTCGCTCCGAGGTATGATCGGCGTAATGTCTCAACCGTTGGTTTACGAAGGGCACGGCCATGAGCGAAGCGAAAGACTTCTTGCGCGAGCACAACGAAATGTCGCGCCGGTTCTTCCTCCGCGCCGGGGCGGTGCTGGCCGCGGGGTCGGCGGTCGCGGCGAGTGCCCGCACGGCGGAGCTGCCCGCGGAACTTGCGCCGGTGCTGGAGAAGCTCGAAAGTTACTTCACCACGCAGGACAAGTTCGGCGACGTATCGCGCGGGCGACCGGTCCCGCACTCGCTGCCGCTCGCCAAGAAGAAAGAAGTCGGCCTCACCCGCGAGACGTGGAAGCTCGAAATCGTTTCCGACCCCGAGAACCCCGCCACGCTGGGGAAGCAGTTCACCAGGAGCAACGGCACCGCGATCGACTTCGACGCGCTCCTGAAGCTGGGCGAGAAGCACGCGGTGCGGTTCGCAAAGGTGATGACGTGCCTCAACATCGGGTGCCCGCTGGGGATGGGTGTCTGGGAGGGTGTCCCGCTGCGCACTCTCGTTTGGCTCACGCAGCCAAAGGAGAACCTGCGCCGCGTGCATTATTACGGCTATCACAACGACGACCCGAAGCAGATGTTCCGCAGTTCGCTGCCGGTCGGGCGCATTCTGGAAGACACCGACGACCTCCCACCGGTCATCGTGTGTTACAAACTCAACGGCGAGTGGCTCACGCCCGAACGCGGTGCGCCGGTGCGGATCGTCGTACCGGAGCACTACGGCTACAAGTCGGTGAAGTGGCTCACGCACGTCGTTCTGAGCAACCTGTACCACGCGAACGACACCTACGGCACGCAGAACAACGATGTCGATAGCCCGATGAAGACGTTCGCTGCGACGCTGCACGTCCCGGATAGCGTGAAGCCGAACGCGGCGATCCCGATCACCGGGTACGCACAGTCCGGCATTTCGGGGCTGGCAAAAGTGCAGGTGTGGGTCACGCCGGCGGGCAAGGGCTGGGACAAGGACGACCCGTACTTCACCACCGCGCCCTGGACCGATGCGACCATCCTTCAACCGCCGAAGAAGTGGGGCGGCGACCTTCCGGGCGACGCGATCCCGAAGGACACAAGCGGGTTCGACGCGACCGGCAAGCCGAAGGTGTGGCCGATGCGGCTGGCGAAGGCCCACTGGGCCGCGCTCCTCCCGGGCCTGCCCGCGGGCGAATACACGCTCCGCTGCCGTACGATCGACGCGAAGGGCGCTGCGCAGCCGATGCCGCGCCCGTTCAAGAAGGGCGGCCGGTGCGACATCGAGAGCGTGAAGTTCAAGGTCGCAGAGTAGGCACACTCCGTGTGCCGTTGCTGAACATCTCGGTAGCGATTGTGCGTTTCGCGAAGCACATCCGCTGCGTGTAGCGACGGCACACGGAGTGTGCCTACTACTTTGAGCTTCCTTGCCGGACCGCTGCTCATCTGAAATAATGCGGTGAAGCAACCCGCACACCCATTACCACTTCTGCACACGCATCCAACACCAGGAGTCCCGCCCGTGAGTCAGTTCCCGAAGGTCAAGGGCGTCGCGGACATCGTGTTTCTGCTCGACGCGACCGGTAGCATGGGGCCGTGCATCAACGCGGTCAAGCAGAACATCAAGACGTTCGTGCAGACCTTCACGTCACCCACGCCCAACGGCCCGGCGGTCGTGAAGGACTGGCGGGCGAAGATCGTCGGCTACCGCGACCTCGATTACACCGACTTCCCGGCGATGGTGGACAACCCGTTCGTTTCCAGCGTACAGGAGCTGGAAGGGCAACTCGACGCGCTGACCGCCGACGGGGGCGGCGATGAGGCGGAAACGCTGCTCGAAGCGCTGTACATGCTCGCGAACATGCCCTCGACCGGTCCCGGCGAGGAACTGCAGCCCGAAGCATGGCGGAACGTTAACGCAGGCCGCCGGTTCGTGATCGTGTTCACGGACGCGCCGTTCAAGGAGCCGCTCCGGCTCCCAAAGGACGCGACGCTCGATACCGTCATCGTGAGCCTGATGACCGCGAAGATCGTGCTGCACATGTTTGCCCCCGCGACGCTCGCGCGGTTCGGCACGCTCGAAGAGGTGGACAAGGCGCTGTGGCACAAGGTGCCGGTCAACGCCGGCGAGAACGCTCAGGACGCGCTCAAGGATTACACCTCCGATCAGAGCAAGTTCGAGAAAATCATTCAGCTCCTGGCGAAGACGATGACGCAACAATCGGCCGACGTGCCGGTGGCAGATTAGTCATTGGTCATTGGTCATTGGCGCTGCGCCTCGGGCCTTACGCGAACAGAGTTGAGCAAAACAAAAAGGACGAATGACAAAGGACTAATGACCAATGACCAGCACAAAGGGCGTCGTCGATGTGGTGTTCTGCCTGGACGCGTCCGGGTCGATGGCCCCGTGCATCGACGCGGTGCGGAAGAACCTCGACGTGTTCCTCGACGCGCTCGCCGATAACGCCAACCGCAAGATCGACTGCCGCATCGACTTCCTCGCCCACTCGTGCGCCGAGGACGGCGGGCTGGTCCGCTCCACGTCGCTCAACAAGAACGGGGCCGACCTCATCACCGCTCTCTACGGTCAAGCCCCCAAGCCGCACGCATTCTTCACGAGCGACCGCGACGTGATCCGTAAGGCGCTCAGAGGGGTGGACGTGTACGGCGACGAAGCGATGCTGATCGCGCTGGACATGGTGCTGGACTTTCCGTGGCGCCCGCAGGCCGGGTGTCACCGCGTCGTGGTGCTGCTCACCGACGAACCGCTGGAAGCCAACGCGATCTGGCAAACGCAACAGCCGAAGCTCGACGCGGTGATCGACAAGGTGCAGAAGCTCGGGGTGAAACTGTACATCGTCGGCCCGCCGTCGTCGGGCCTCGAAACGCTCGCCGAAGCGGACAAGTGCATTTACCAGAAGTCGAGTCAGAGTCACGACGGCCTCGGCTCGATCGACTTCAGCAAGGTGCTCCAGCAGATCGGCAAATCGGTGTCGGCGTCGGTGTTGCAGGGCCGGCCGGAGGCGGGGGTGAAGCGCGCCCTGTTCAGCCAGGACGAGTGGGTGGCGTCCAACGACTCGATCCGCGGAGGGCGGTAAGTGTACAACGAGGGCGACCGGGTTCAGGGCTACACGATCAAGGAACTCATCACCATCGGGAACAACTCGGTGGCCTACACCGCCACGGACGCTCTCGGGCAGAAGGTGTTCTTCAAGGCGTACCAGTCGCCGTCGATCCGCGTGCCGTGGTACCGGCCGTTCGTCGAACACCAGAAGGAGATGAAGGCCCGGATCGAGGGCAGCCCGTGCCGGCAGTTCTGTTACAAGTTCCTCGGCGGGTTCGAGTACAACCGGAAGTTCCACCAGGTGTTCGAGTTCCTCGACAAGAGCCACTCGCTCGACAAGATTTTGGAGCGCGTGAAGGCCCGCCCGGACGACGTGCCGTGGGCGAGCCGCGAGCTGATGGCGAAGGTACTCGTCGCCGGGATCGCGCAACTGCACGCCGCGGGGATCGTTCACGCCGACCTGAAGCCGGACAACATCATGCTCATCGAGGACGCGACCCTCGGCATGAAGTACCGGCTGAAGATCATCGACATGGACTTCTCGTTCTTCACCGACAAGCGCGCCCCGTGGCACGGGCACGAGGGGTACTTCGGCACGCCGGGGTACATGAGCCCCGAACACAACCGGGTGCCGGTGCCGGTGTCGGACGTGTTTACGCTCGGCCTCATTCTTTACCAACTGCTCGGCCCGGGCCACCCGTACCTGTTCGACGACAACGACAAGATTCTGAAGGCGTACCAGGATTACAAGATCGCCCGGCCGAAGCTGTCCGGGGTGCCGTCGCCGCCGGCGGCGCCCGACGCGATCGCGGACATCCTGCACCGCTGCCTGCACCCCGAATCCGCGAAGCGGCCCAGCGCGAACGAGCTGCACAAAACACTGTTGGGCGAGAAGGTGGTTCCGCTGCCGCCGAGCCCGCCCCCGGTGCGGAAACCGGAACCGGCGCCGGCGCCGAAACCGGAGACCCCGCCGGCGGAAGCGCCGGTCGGGGCGCTGGTACTCGTCGGGCCGGACGGGACGGAACTCGCGCTGTCGGCGCGAGTGGCGATCGGGCGGACGGTGCTGATTACACGCTTCGGCGAGGGCGGCCGATACGCATCCGACCAGCAGTTCGTACTCGACCGCACCGCCAGCGGGTGGTACATCGAACCGGTCGCGGGCACGACCAACGCCACGCTCCTCAACGGCGACGTGCTGACCGAGCGCACGAAGCTCGCCCCGGGCGCGACGATCGGCGTGGGCAACGCGGTGTCGAAGAAATCGAAACTGGACATGCGGGTGAAAGGGTAAGGGAAACCATGTCCGCGACGACCACCTGGAAGTGCCCACAGGACGGGATGTACGTGTCGCTCGCGGACCGGAAGTGCCCGACGTGCGGCTACATCAACATGCCGAAGTGCGTGACGCTGCACTCCGATAAAACCGGGAAGGCGGCCGAGATCGCGGCGACGATGCGGCTCGGGCAGGCGGTGTTCAAGCAGCGGTTCGCCGACCCGGACGCGCAGTTCGCCGCCGCCGAGCAGTTCGAGATCGTCTGCGACCGGACCGACCGCTACGCGTGGCTCGTGTGCCCGGTGGCCGGGGTGCGGAACGCGACCCACTACAACGGCGCCGAGGTGCCGCCGGGCGGGTGCGAACTGACCGAGGGCGGTGTCATCACCGTGGGCCGCAGCCGGATGCGGCTCGTCGTGAAGTTCAAGTGAGGTCGGGCATGTCAGACACCCCGCCGCCCGATCGCCGATCGCCGCCCGCGCCGCTCGTGCCGGTGCGGTCCCTCACGCCCGAATTCATCGCGCTCCCCAAGCCCCGCGTGCTTCCGTCCAAGCGGGCCGAGTCACCGCCGGCGGAGCGCGGGGCCGAACCGTTCGTCGCGGTTTCTTTCGACGCGGCGCTGGCCCGCGCGAAAGCCGTGTCGGTCGCGGGCGTGTGCGCGTGGGTCGATTCGGCCCCGCAGTTGCTATTCGACGACGCCCGCGACGAGACTTCCCGCGCGGTCGCGGTAGTGAAACCCGGAGCAACTGTGCCCGCCGATTTGTGGATCGTCGGCGATCTTCACGCGGACGTACTGGCGCTCGCGAACATTCTCGCGCTCGCCGGATCGCGCACCCCGCCCGATCGCAAACCGCACTTCCTCTTCCTCGGCGACTTCGTGGACCGCGGGGTTCACGATCACGAGCTGTTGCTGCTCCTCTTCCGGCTGATGATGGACCACCCGGACCGCGTATGCGTCGTGCCGGGCAACCACGATGTCGATTTGCAGTTCGACGAGTCCGCCGGGCGGTTCAAGGTGACGATCGAGCCGGCCGAGTATTGCGACCTATTGAACGCGGCTCTCGGACGAAACACCCCGGAGGATCGCGCGCGGGTCGAGTTAGCGAAAGCGTTCATCCGCTTCTGTGCCGGGCGCCCGCGGGCCGTGTTCCTGCCCGATGGTACACTCTTCACGCACGGCGGGTTCCCACACACCGACGCGCAAAAGGAAATCCACACGCTCGCGGATCTGTGCAGTTCGCGGTGTCTCGACGATTTCCTCTGGGCGCGGATCGCCGAAACCGCGCGGGTGAAGCGACCCAATCGCGGCAGTCGCGGGCACGAGTTCGGCTGGGACACGCTGCTGCAGTTCGCCAAACTCGCTGGCGAGCGGCTGGGGCTACCGGTGCGGCGGCTCGTCCGCGGGCACGACCACGTCCCGGACCGCTGGCAAGAGTACCCCGAGTACGCCGCGAACGGCGTTCCGGTGCTGACGCTCAACGCGATGGGCCGCACGCTGGAGGGCGACCCGCCGCGTCGCGACGGGAAGAAACACCCGCTGCCGGTCGTCGGGCGCTACCGCGAGGACCAACTGCCGGAGGTGGTCGTGGTGCCGCTCGACCCGACCGAGGTGGAGCGGTCACTCGGCGCGGAGGGTGTGCCGTGAAGCTGGTGCTGCAATGCGCGATGTGCGGCACCCACCACCCGGTCGGGACCATCGTGTGTTCCACGTGCCGGGCCAGCGGCCTCGCGCAGTTGCGGTTGATGTTCGAGTGCCAGACGTGCGGCCGGCTCGACCTCACGCCGGTGTGCGCGACCTGCCCGCCCCCCGCGGTCTCGCTCGACCTCGACGACGGCCTCATCGAGGCCGAGGTGATCGACGAACCGCTCGCGCTCGACGTGGATGACGAAAAACTCGTTGTCGATCTGTCCGAGGACGAGGCGGAAGAACCGGACGTGTTCGTGGAGGAATCGGACCCGGATCTCAGTGAGTTCGATAGCGAGTTCGACCTCGATCTCGATGACGTGTTCGACGACGAATCGGAAACGGAGTTCGACGAATTTGATGACGACGAGGACGAAGAAGAGGACGAGGACGAATTCTGATCGGCAGAAGTTGTAGAGGGCGCCGCGAATGGCCGACGTTGTCGCGCGGTGTCCGGATTGCGGGCGGGAGGCGCCCGCGCCCTTCGCCCCCTGCGACTGGTGCGGGCGCAAGGAGCCGTCGCGGTGGTGGTGCGCGGTCTGTACCGACTGGCGCGCGACCGCGGCCTGCCCCGCGTGCGCGGGCGGGCTGGGCGTGCCGTCGGAGATCGTCCTCGGCACGCGTGTCGTCGGGACGACCGCTCCTTTTGAAGTCACCCTGCGCAACCTCGGCAAGAAGCCGGTCAACTGTGTCGTCGCGAGTCCCGAGAGCGGGGTGACGATCCCGCACCCGTGGCCGGTCGTGCCCGCGGGCGGCGCGGTGGCCGTTCGCGGGACCGTCGCCGTTCCGCCCGGGCCGCTCGGCCGGCGCGCGATTCGCCTCATCACGTCCGGCAATTCGGCCCTCTTTGAAACGCTCCTGGTTCTCGAAGCCGAAGCCCCGGCGCCGCGGCTCGAATTCGACCCCGCGCTCGTGCCGCTCCGCTCCGCGCACCCCGGGCGCGTCGTCGTCTCGTCGGCCGTGCTGAAGAACACCGGCAACGTGCCGCTCACCGCGGCTCTGTCACCCGGGGCCGCGTGGCTCGTGGTCGAGCCAAAAACCGTCGCACTCGCGCCGGGCGAATCGGCGGAAGTGAAGCTGCGGGCCAGGAGCAAGAAGACCGATTCCGGCACCCGCGAGACGAAGGTGACCGTTGCCGCCGGCGGGGCGATGTGGCAGGCGACCGTACAACTCGTGCTGCCGGACCCGGAACTGACCGCGGAGCCGGTCGCGTTCGGCGACCTCGTGCCGGGGCGCCCCGCGTTCTCCGTCGTGGTCGTGCGCAACGTCGGGCGAGTGCGCGTCGATTGCACCCTTGCGACTGAGGGGCGGTGGCTCCGCGTCACGCCGGCGCGAATCAACCTGAACCCCGGGCGCGAGAAAACGGTTCGCGTTCGCGCGGTGCTGGCGGAAGACCAGGACGGCCCGCAAACGTCCGAACTGCTCGTATCGTCTCGCGGCGCGGTCGTACTGCGGGTTCCGGTCAGCGCGACCGGGAAGGCGCTGAGGGCGGTGCTGCGGGCGGTTCGCCGACAGCGGTTTCGCTCCGCGATCGGCCCGCCGGCCGAGCGGAAGTTCCAGGTCGCCAACGACGGCGACGGCCGGCTCGAACTGACTGCGACCGCCGACGTGCCGTGGATCGGGGTCGCCACGCCGGCGCTCCGCGTCGCGCCGGGCAAGAAGCGGAAGCTCCGCTATACCGTCGATCTGCCGCGCTTGCCCCGCGGCGAACACTCCGGGACGATCACGATCGAATCGAACGGCGGAACGGCATCCGTGCCGGTCACGGTCGAAGTACTCGATCCGAACCCGATACTGGAAGTGTTGCCGGGACCGGACCTGGGACTGACTTCGCCCGAACGGGCGGTGTCCGCGGTCGTCCAGGTGCGGAACTCCGGGATCGGGCTGTTGCGCGTGCGGGCCGAGAGCGAAGACCCGCGCAACACCGTTCACCCCGCGGAGGTGGACGTGCCGCCCGGGCTGCCGGTGCGCATCGGCGTGACGATCCCGGTTGGCGGCTTGCCCGCCGGCGAGCACGAGGCCGCGGTGTCCCTGACCAGCAACGGCGGCGCCGACCGTGCGGTGGTGCGGTTCCGGCTGACACCCGAACGGATCGTCGTGCCGTCGGTGGTCGATCTCGGCTCACGCGAGGCGGGCTGGCCGATGTGGCATTGGCTCGTCGTGCGGAACACCGGGCAATACCCGGTCACGCTGCGCGTGCGCGGTGCCGACCAGCGCGTGAAACTGAAGACCGATCGCGTGACACTCGCGTCCCTTCATACCGAAACGATCTCGTTCTACCTCGACCTGCCGCCCGACACGCTCGGCCCGGTGTCGAGCGAAATCGTGCTCGAAGGGCGGGCGGTGCAGTTCCGCGTGTCAGTACTCGCGGTCGCGCGGAAGGTCAAATTGATCGTCGAACCGGCCATAATCGACCTGGACAACCTCGCACCCGGCGCGGAGCGGCCGTTCGCGGTGAGCGTGACGAACGTGGGCGCGATCCCGGCGGCGGTCCCCGCGGTCCACGTGGCGGGCGAGTTGGAGGCGTGGTTGCCCAAAGCGACCGTGCATCCTGGTGAGGCGGTCACGCTCAACGGGGGCGTGCGGGTAAACACCGACGAGACCGGGCAACAGGTGTGGGCGACGTTGCACCTGGGACACGGATTAACCGTGCGGTGCGAGGCGAACGTGGTGTCCCCGCTGCTCCCGCGGCTACTAGCGGCTGCGGCCGCCGCCGCCGGAGTACTCGCGGGCGGCGCACTGTCGGTCGCGGTGGGGTGGTGGCTGGGGATTCCGGTCGGGCTGATCGGGTTGCTCGTCGGCGCGTGGCTGTTTCGGCGCTCGTAGGTGGGCTTGCCCACTCGGTCGTGGTATAACCGCACCCACCGATCCTCCCCGGAGTCTCCCATGCGCTTGCTCCTTTCTCTCGTGCCACTGTTCGCTGTGGTCCTCGCCCTTCCCGCGCCGGCACCGGCCGCGGACCCGCCGAAGCTGCGGATCATCGTGTTCGGGGCGCACCCCGACGACGCGGAACTGAAAGCGGGCGGCACCGCGGCGAAGTGGGCGAAGCTCGGCCACGCGGTCAAGATGGTGTCGGTCACCAACGGCGACATCGGCCACTGGCGCGAGGCCGGCGGCCCGCTCGCCAAGCGCCGGCTCGCCGAAGTGCAGCGCGCCGACAAGATTCTCGGCGTCGCGTGCGAGGTGCTCGACATCCACGACGGCGAACTCGAACCGAACCTGGAGAACCGCAAGAAGATCACGCGCCTCATTCGCGAGTGGAAGGCGGACATCGTCATCGCCCACCGGCCGTGGGACTATCACCCCGATCACCGCTACGTCGGGGTGCTCGTTCAGGACGCCGCGTACATGGTCGCGGTGCCGCACTTCTGCCCCGATTCGCCCCCACTGAAGGGCAACCCCGTGTTCCTCTATGCGGCCGATAACTTCGTGAAGCCGTACCGGTTCAAAGCGGATATCGTTGTCGGCATCGACGACGTGATCGAAACGAAGCTCGACGCGCTGCACGAACTGGAATCGCAGGTGTACGAGGGCGGGGCGCTCGGGAGTGAGGAGCAATTCCGGCTCGTTCCGAAGGGCGACGCGGAGCGCAAGAAATGGTTCCGCGGGACGCACTACTGGGCGAAGCGTGACGCGGACGTGGCCGACAAGTACCGCGACGAACTCGTAACGTACTACGGCTCGGAGAAGGGGAAGAAAGTGAAGCACGCCGAGGCGTTCGAGGTGTGCGAGTACGGCCGGCAGGTGAAGACCGCGGAGATCAAGAAACTGTTCCCGTTCTACGAGTGAATCCCGTGACATCGAAACGTCGGCGATGGGTAATTGCGGTCGCGCTGGTGGCCCTCGGTGTCGCCGTCTACGCGGGATGTGGGCCGTGGGATCGCGTCCGGCGCACGGGCCTCGCGCGCGACGAGTTCACCGCGCGGTACGACGGGCTAACGCTCCCGCCGACCGCGACGGACGTTTCGGTGTACGTTCAGAACGGCTGGGGAGATGAACACGTCGTCATCGCCTTCACGGTGCCGGACGAGCCGACGTTTGTGGACTGGGTAACGCCGCTCCTGGGACCGCCGGCGTTCTTCAATCAGGGCACCGTCTTGGAATTCGACGGCGACCGGTTGTACGCGAAAAAGTTGAGCGTGTGCCTGTCCGCGCTCCGCGGCGACCGCGAAACCGAATACATCACCTACGCCGTTTATGAACTGCCCACGCGCCGCGTGTACTACCAGAAGGCGCACCGCTCGCGCCTCGAAGAGTAACGGCGCTCGACACCAACGGTATCACCATGCCCCTTCCCCGCGTGCTGACCGATCTCCCGGTGTCGCCCGTCGTGCTGGAGTTGCTCGGCGGGCGCGTCGAACTCGTGCCGTGGGAAGACGCCGGCCCCGTCGAGGCGATCTACACCTACGGCCACCCGACCGTGGCCGCCGCGATGCTCGACCGGCTGGCGCCGCTGAAGGTCGTCAGCAACTTCGGGGTCGGGGTCGATCACATCGACGTGAAGGCCGCGACCGCGCGCGGGATTCCGGTCGGGAACACGCCCGGCATTCTTGACGGCGCGACCGCCGACCTCTGCTTCGCGCTGATCCTGGCGGCCGGGCGGCGCGTGGTCGAGGGCGACCGCTACGCCCGCGGGCCGGGCTTCACGCACTACGACCCGTCGTACATGCTCGGCCGCGAGGTGCATTCCAGCACACTCGGGATCATCGGGATGGGGCGCATCGGCCGGCAGGTTGCGATGCGCGCTCGCGGGTTCGGGATGACCGTGCTCTATCACAACCGCACGCGCAACGACGAAGCGGAAGTCGCGTTGGGGACGAAGTTCGCGTCGAAAGACGAGCTGCTCGCGACCGCCGATTACGTCGTCCTGACGGTTCCGTTAACCGCTGAAACTCGCGGCCTGATCGGGAGGTACGAACTGGCGAAGATGAAGCCCACCGCGACACTCGTCAACGTCGCCCGCGGTGCGATCGTCGATAAGGAGGCGCTCACGGAAGCCCTTTCGGCGAAGCGGATCTTCGCCGCGGCGCTGGACGTGACCGACCCGGAACCGCTCCCGCGCGATCACCCGCTGTTGAGGCTCGATAACGTCATCATCACTCCGCACCTGGGCAGCGCCACCGAGGAAACCCGGCGCCGGATGGCCGAGCTGTCGGTCGCGAACCTGTTCGCGGGGCTGGAAGGCCAGCCGCTTCTGCACCGCGTCGGCTGAAATGTCGGTGAGTGAGCGACGTTCTGGAATACGAGAAATGTTCGTTTGCGTGTCCCGAATAGCGTAACGTCGCCCACCTCTTTTACCCGGAGCCAGCATGTCGCACCTCGTTCCCCGATCCTTGTTTACCGCGGCGGTCGCGGTCGCCGTGCTGTTCGGCCCCGCGGCCCGGGCCGCCGACGAGCCGAAGGACATCCTCGCGAAGGCCATCAAGGCCCACGGCGGCGAGGACGCGCTCACCAAGTACAAGGCGTCGCAGATGAAGGCGAAGGGGAAGATCACCATCGCCGGCGTCGGCGCGGTCGATTTCACGCAGGAAGCCAGCTTCATGCTCCCGGACAAGTTCCGTGAGTCGGTCGAAATCACAGTCGGCGGGCAAACGATCAAGGTTCTCACCATCGCCAACGGAGACAAAATCACGATCGACGCGAACGGGATGGCGGTCGAAGCAACGGACCCGATCAAGGACTCACTGAAGCACGCGGGGCACCTCCTCCACGTCGGCCGATTGGCCCCGCTGAAGGACAAGAAGTACGAACTGAGCCTGATCGGTGAGGACAAGGTGGAAGGCAAGAAGGTCGTGGGCATCCGCGTGTCGGCGAAGGACCAGAAGGACGTGAGCCTTTATTTCGACAAGGAAACGTGGCTGCTGGTGAAGATCGAGGCCCGCACGACCGAGCCGATGACCGGCGAGGAGATCAACGAGGAGCGGATCGTCACCGAGTACACCAAGACCAAAGACGGGCTGCCGACCGCGAAGAAGCTCGTCGTGAAGCGCGACGGGAAGTTGTACCTGGAGGCCGAAGTCACCGAAGTGACCTACCTCGAGAAGCTCGACGACGACGTGTTCAAGAAGTGACGCCCGCCTTCGGCGGGAAAGTCGAATAAGGCACAAATCCCAAATCCGAAACAAGAGAGGAGAAAGACCTCTTGTTTCGGATTTGGGATTTGTGAGTTCAGATTTCCCGCGTGAGCGGGCCACACCCGCGCCGTTGCGCCATCACGGTGCGGGCGGTTGCTCCGCTGCCAATGGTGGCAGCGGCTTTCGGTTTTGCCAACCCGGGATCGGCACGAACTTAAAGTTGTCCGCCGTCACCCCGCGAATGTCGGTCTGCGGGCTGGTGAACTTCCACATCTCGGAATCGCCGTTGGGCTTGAGCACGTACACCTGCGCCGGGAGGTACGCGAGCCGCGCGGGGGCTTCGCCGGCGTACAGGGCCACCCGCGCCAGTGCGAACTCCCGCTTGTCCTCGCTCGCGAGCGGCTTGATGTCGAGATAGAGGTAGTGTTCGTCCTGCTTGAACACAGTGATGTCGAACCGCTCCAGAGCCTCTTTCGCCTTCACCCCGACGAGCAGCTCGAGAACCGGGTTCCCCTCGGCCGACAGCGCCCGGAACGGCCACTTCAGGGGGAAAGCGAACTCCGTAATCGTCTTCTGCGAGCCGTCGTAGGCGAACAGCGATTTCCCGTCGCAGATGTACGCTTCGTAGTCGGCCTTCGTCGGGTCGGCGGCGTTGTTGAGCCGGAGCACCGTGTAGTTCGGCTTCAGGCACAGCACACTGCCGGTGTAGCTCGTTTCCTTCTTGAATACGGTATCTGTTCGCTTCAGCGCGATCTCGGCGCGAAAGCTGGTCACCCACGCTACCTTCTTTTCCCACTCGTTCAGGTGGCGTTCAACAGCGGGATCCACGGCCCTTGCGCCCTTCAGCGGTCCCGGCGGGGTGGGTTGCGGCATCACCGACACCACGGGCGCGGGACACGCCGGGGCAAGATACACAACCCGCGGGCGCCGCGGGGGACAGGCGGCGATCAGCACAAGCGCGAGAACGACGCCGGCGAGGCGCATGGGAACCTCCCTGTTCGGCCCACGAACACTCGCCGGTTATAACCCGATCGCGCCGCGGTGAAAGAGCAGATGTGGGCGGGTCACTTCTGCCCATCGAGCCGCTTGGCGGCCTGCTGTTGCGCCTCGGGGCCGAAGCGGCCGAGCTTCCCCAGTGCCGCGTTCGCCGCGTCGATCTCCTTTTGGGCCGCGCGGAGGCGCTGCAACTCGCGGTCCGCGATTGCTTCGGCCTCTGGCGTCAGGAAGTCGTGCCGCCCGACCAGCACGCGGACCAGTTCCGTCGGCTTCGGGTCGATCGCGATCGGCAGCAGTTCGTCGGTCTTGGCCCGCGGGACGAGGTACAGGAGCCGCGTGCCCTCCTCGCCGAACCACGCGTCGGTCCACGTCTGCACCATCGCTGTCGCTTCCTTCTCGTACAGCCCGGCGGCGGTCAGCGCCTTCACCAGGTATGCGCCGAGTTCGGCGCGGGTGCCGGTGAGAGCGGGGAGCTGCGCGTCGGCGGTCGCCCCGGCTTCGACGTCGGCCAGCGGCCGGAAGCCGAGCTTCCCGTCGCGCACCGTGACGAGAACAAGCCCGGTCGCGCGACCGCCGGAGTTGTTGACCACACTCACCTTGTCGCCGCCGAGCGCCCGAACAGTCACCGGCGGGCTGAACGTGCCCACCCCGCGATAGAACAGGAACTTCTCGCGCTGAAGCACCGTTCCGCCGCGCAGCCCGCTAGCGGTCTCGTCATCGGTTCGGCCATTGAACTCGACCTGGAGCGGGGTCGCGTCCGTCGCGCGGGCGTGGTAGTACTCCTTGCCGTGCAGTTCATTGCCGCGCTTGTCCAGCGGGAAGGTGGTCGGGGCGCCGGGCGCCAGGGTGGCGCGCCAGGTGATGCTCTGTCCGACCGTCGGCAACTTCCCGGCGCCCGGCGCGGTGTGCGCGAACGGGTACCACTCCGTGATCCAGCCCTTCGGGAAGTCCACCTTCACCGTCACCGGGGTGTCGCGGTCGGCGTAGAAGTACACGACCGGCGTTTCCATGCTGATTAGCCCACCCACCGCCAGGCGCCCGGACTTCGATAGCGGATTGCCCTGGAAGTACACGAAGTTCGGCAGGGCTTCGTTGTTCGGGAGGAACGACACCGCCGCGCCGTTGGAGCCGGAGAAGCTGGTGAACGTGCCCCACTCGTGCGCGATCAGCCGCGCCGGCGCCGCCGGCGGGACCGCCGCAGGCGTGATCGGTTCGGCCGGGTTGGCCGGGGCCGTCGCCAGGTGTCCACCGGACACCCCGGCCGCGGCGATGAGAGCGAGCAGAACGGTTCTCATCGGAACGTCTCCCTCGGGCGATCGTGGCCGCCACCGAGCGACCGGTTCGTCCACTGTACGCGAACCGGCCGCGGGGAGTTCGTATCAACCGCGTAACAACTGCCGGGCCGCAGGGGCGGGGAGCTTATCTGCGCGGATCGAATAATCGGACCGCGGGCAACGTCTCTGGATACGCCGGCACCTCCGGCGCGGGGCTTGTCTTCTGCGAGTGTCCGCTTAATATCTCTTCGGCCTTTCCGCCGGCCGGGAGCGGTTCCCGAACCGGCCCAACAGTAGGAGTGCATCAATGCGCGTTCTGTTTACGCTCGGTTTGGCTCTGGCCCTGTCCGTCTCGTTCGCCGCCGCCGACGACGTCAAGTCCGGCCCGGACAAGAAGATCGCCGGCCCGTTCGACGTGAAGGCGATCACCGGCGACAAGGCCGGCAAGACCCTGTGCTACTACTGCCAGTACAACGGCCAACAGCGCCCGGCCGTCGTGATGATCTTCACCCAGAAGGCCGACGACAACTTGGTCGCCGTTGTCAAATCGGTGGACGCGGTGCAGAAGACCAACGAGAAGCTCGGCACCTTCGTCGTCGGCGTCGGCGGGGTTCAGGCGGCCGACTTCGAGAAGATCCAGACCACCCACAAGCTGACCACCCCGCTGACCATCGCGGTCGATAAGGACGGCCCGGCGAAGTACGAGCTGAACAAGGACGCCGCGATGACCGTTCTGGTCTACAAGAAGGACGGCTCGATCGCCAAGAACTTCGCGTTCAAGACGACCAAGGAAGCCGCCGACAAGGCCAAGGACATCGCCGCCGCCGCCGAAGCGGCCGTGAAGTAAACCTTCGCGCGAACTAGCTCCGGGCCAGGGGTGAAAGCCCCTGGCCCTCTTCGTTGGCCGTTCGCCTGGGAATTGTCATGCCCCTGCGCGTCGCCGCGTTCCCGAAGTGCTACCTCGACGCGATCGCAGGCTCGCGCACCATGACCGTGTTCGAGTGGATCGAACAGGCCCGCGCGCTCGACTGCGACGGCCTCGAAATGTACGAAGGGTTCTTCACCAGCCTCGAACCGGGCTATCTCGATTCGATCGCAGACGCGATCCGCGACACCGGGCGCGCGATGCCCATGCTCTGCTGCTCGCCGGACTTCACCAACCCCGACCCCGAGGCCCGCAAGCGCGCCATCGAGAAGGAGTGCGAGATGGTCCGCGTGACGCGGCGCCTCGGCGGGCCACGCTCAGTGTGCCGCGTCCTGAGCGGTCAACGCTACCCCGACGTGTCGCGAGAGCTAGGGCTGGAGTGGTGCATTGAGTGTATCGAAGCGGTACTCCCGGTGGCCCTGAGTGTGACATCGTCCTGGGCCTGGAGAACCACTACAAGGACGGGTTCTGGAAGTATCCCGAGTTCGCGCAGAAGAAGGACGTGTTCCTCCAACTGGTGAATTCCAT
>CAZBXY010000014.1:37500-49799 GCA_964495365.1 uncultured Frigoriglobus sp.
CCATCTCCGACCGCACGCATTTCGGCGTGCAGTACGACCCGTCGAACGCGACCGTCGCCGGCGACGACCCGCTCGAACTGCTCCGCGCGGTCGCGGACCGCGTCGTGAGTATGCACGCGAGCGACCGCTACCTCGCCGACGGCGCCACACTCGATGACCTCCGCGCCGCGGATGGTTCGATCGGCTACTTCGACAAGCTCCGCCACGGCGTCACCGGCCGCGGGCTGAACAACTTCGACGCGATCTTCCGCACCCTCGCCGAGCACAACTATCGGGGGTGGGTGAGCATCGAGGACGGCATGAACGGGATGGAAGAAATGGCCGAATCGCTCGCTTTCTTGCGGTCGGTAACGGCCAAGTATTTCCCAGCAAACTAACCACAGAGGCACAGAGACACAGAAGACGAAAGAATATTCTTCAAGATTATTCTCTTCTGGTCTTCTCTGTGTCTCTGTGCCTCTGTGGTTAGTTCTGCTTCAATAGCCGCATGAAAGCCATTCGTGTGGCCCTCGTCGGGTGCGGGAAGGTCGCCGGTATTCACGCCGCGGCGCTCGCGGAAATGCCGGAAGCCGAGTTCGTCGCCGCGTGCGACATCAGCGCCGATCGCGCCGAAGCGTTCGCCGCGAAGTACCGCGTCCGGCCGTTCACAGACCTCGGCACGATGCTGCGCGAGGCGCGGCCCGAAGCGATCATCATCGGCACGCCGCACCCGCTGCACGCCGAAGCCGCGGTGCGCGCGGCGGAAGCCGGCGCCCACGTGCTGGTCGAGAAACCGCTCGCGGCCTCGCTCGCCGACTGCGACGCGATGCTCGCTGCGGCGCGCAAGAGCGGAATTACGCTCGGCTGCATCAGCCAGCGCCGGTTCTACGAGCCGGTACAGCGGATGAAGCGCGCGATCGACGCCGGAAAGATCGGAACGCCCGCGCTGGGCGTGTTCATCCAGTACAGTTGGCGCGACGCGGCGTACTACGCCTCCGACCCGTGGCGCGGGAAGTGGGACACCGAGGGCGGCGGCGTGCTGGTGAACCAGTCGCCGCACCAACTCGACATCCTCTTGTGGCTCATGGGTCCGGCCGCGGAGGTGAGCGGGTACTGGGCGAACCTCAATCACCCGACCGTCGAGGTCGATGATACCGCAGTCGCCTCGATTCGGTTCAAAAACGGCGGGCTTGGCTCCATCATCACCAGCCTTTCGCAGAAGCCGGGCATTACCACCAAAGTTCACATCCACGGCTCAAACGGCGCGTCGGTCGGCGTCGAAACCGATCGCGGCGCAACGTTCATCGCCGGCGTATCTGCCATCGCCGAACCGCCGCTCACCGACCTCTGGACCGTTCCGGGCGAAGAGGACCAGCTCGCGCAGTTTCAGGCCGAAGACCGTGCCGCGTTTAATAGTATACGCGCGACCATATACTATCACAAGCTCCAAATCGCAGATTTTCTGAACTCGATCCGCGAGGGCCGCCCGCCGCTGGTAACCGGCGAGACCGGCCGCGCGGTGGTGGAGCTGTTCACCGCGATCTACCAATCGAGCCGCGAGAAGCGGGCAGTGGCACTCGCTTCGGGCGAAGAAAAATGGGCCGTGTGGCGCACCGACGACACCGGCAACACGTTCCTCGTCCGCGACAGGCTCACGCACGAGGAGGCGCTGCGGCTCGTCGCGGAGTTCGAGGCCCGCGGACACAAGCAGACGTACTGGGCCGAACGCGAGAAGCCGTGACGTCGCCGTCTGTTGAATTCGCAACACCTCACGGAGATCCCACTATGCTCGGTGCCATCGCCGGCGACGTGATCGGATCGGTTCACGAGGGTTCGGGGACGAAAACCAAGGATTTCCCGCTGTTCGTCGAGGACAGCCGGTACACCGACGACACGGTGTTGACGGTCGCGGTGGCGGAAAAGCTGCTCCGCGGCGGTGATTACATCGACCTGTTCCACGCGTGCGTGCGCGACTACCCGCTGGCGGGCTACGGGAGCGCCTTCATTCGCTGGGCCGGGCACCTCAAGCGCGAGCCGTACAACTCGTGGGGCAACGGCGCGGCGATGCGCGTCAGCCCGATCGGCTGGATCTGCGACACGCTGGACGAGGTGGAGGCGGAGGCCAAGCAGAGCGCCGAGGTGTCACACAACCACCCCGAGGGCGTGAAGGGCGCGCAGGTGACCGCCGCCGCGGTGTTCCTGGCGCGCCTGGGTTACGACAAACAGGCGATCAAGGACCACATCGAATACGAGTACGGCTACAACCTGAGCCAGCGGCTCGACGACATCCGCCCGCGGTACTTCTTCGACGTGTCGTGTCAGGGGTCGGTGCCGCAATCGATCATCGCGTTCCTGGAATCGACCGACTACGAGGACGCGGTCCGCAACGCGATCTCACTGGGCGGCGACGCGGACACGATGGCGTGTATCGCCGGGGCGATCGCCGAGGCGTTCTACCGCGGCGTGCCCGACCACATCGCCGGCCCGGTGCGGGAGCGCCTGGACGACCACCTCGCCGGCGTGCTGGACGAGTTCACGGAGAAGTATAGGGCGCGGTTGCGGCGGTGAGCGAAGGAGCCTCGTTCGCACCCGCGTCCGTGCTTCGTGGTCCGGCGCCCGCGGCCTTTTTGATTGCGACTCGCGGGACGGTGGGATAATTTGCACCAGGAATTTGTCCCACTCGCACCAAGTGACACCATGACGCGCCCCAATTCCCGAATCTGGTTTCTGGCTCTGCTCGTGATCGTACTTTGCGGCACCGCGTGCAAGAAGCGCCGGCCGAAGGCCGAGCCTGCGGACACGCCGGCCGGACAGGCGCCCGTAACGACGCCCGTGACGACGCCCGCGTCCCTGCCGGTTCCCGAAACGAAGACCGAAGCCGGGTGGACCGTCTACCAGGTGAAAGCGGACGGGTTCGCACTGTCGCTGCCGGCCAGTTGGCGCTATTTCGACCTGAACCCGGCGACGCTCGAGCAGCAGTTCGAGGCAGCCCTGAAGCTGAACCCCGAATTACAGGGCTTGTTGGGCAATTTGAAACAACAGATCGCGGCCGGGGTCAAGTTGTTCGCCGTAGACGAGAAGGGCGCGAGGGCCGGCTTCGCCACGAACGCGAACGTATCGCGCGCCCCGTTGCCGCCGGGCGCGACCCTCGACGTGGTCGTTAACGAACTCGTCCGGACCATGCCGAAATTGCTCAACGCGCAACAACTCACCCACGAGCGGGTCAAGACGGGGGCCGGGGACTGCGAGCGGTTCCGCTACAAGATGAACATCCAGGTCGGACCGGGGCAGTCTCGCCTCCTTGCGGTCACGCAATTCGTCTTCATTCAGCCCGGCAGCAGCTACACCGTCACCCTGGGGACGCTGGCCGACCAAGAACCGCAATACCTCGCGACGTTCGACAAGATCGGGCAGAGCTTCCGGCTCATCAAGTGACCCCGAGCGGGTGAAACACGACGGGACGGGCGGCGTCACTCCGGTAGGCCGCTCGTCCCGGCGTTTCATTCGGAGGGTTGACCGTGCTGACCGCGATCGTGCTGTTGTTCCTCGCCGCGCCGACCGACCCGCCGAAGGAGAAGCAGAAGGAGCTGCCGGCCGAGGCGAAGAAGGAACTCAAGAAGCTCGAAGGCAAGTGGAAGGTGGTCAAGGTCGCCGACGCCAACAAGGAGGCCGAGATCCCAAAGGACACCGAGTCGCTCGTCTTCGAGTTCAAGGGCGCAGACATCACCATGCTGTTCGGCGACAAGAAGGAATCGCTTCGAGTGACCGCGATCGATTCGACCACCGACCCGAAGTGCATCGACCTCATCGAGACACGCAAGGACGGGACCGAGCGAACGCTGGAGGGAATCTTCAAGATCGACGGGGACTCGCTTCAGCTCGCGTTCACGATCCCCAAGGACGCCAAGAGCCGCCCGACGAGCTTCGACAAGCCGACCGACCCGCGGACGGTAGTCTGGACCTTCAAACGGGTCAAGGAGTAGCCGCAACGCCGTCAATGAGACTTCCGTGAACGCGAAACCGCGCCTTCCCGGGTGCGGTATCATGATTATGCGGTGGGTCCGCCCTTTTGCACCGCCGCGATCGGAGGTTTCGCATGTCCCGGCTCGTTCGCATCACATTTCCGCTCGTTGCCCTGACCCTCGCGGTCACGCTGGCCGCGTTTCGCGGCACCGCGGCCGATCCCACGGTCAGTACCGATCGGCTCAACAAGGAAATCGACAACGTGAAGTTGACCGATGCCAATGGCAAGGCGTCTTCACTCAAGGACCACGCGGGCAAGACCGCGACCGTCGTCGTGTTCCTGTCGTTCGATTGCCCCGTTTCCAACAGCTATGCCACGACACTCAGCGATCTGCACAAAAAGTACGCAGATAAGGGCGTCGGGTTCCTCGCAGTCGTCCCCACCGACGATGACGCGGCGAAAGTGGCGAAGAAGGCCGCGGAGTACAAGCTCCCGTTCCCGGTGTTCTCGGACAAGGAGTTGCGCGCCGCGGAGGCGTTCAAGGCGATCGTCACACCGGAAGCGTTCGTGCTCGATCACAATCTGGTGCTGCGGTATCGCGGCCGGATCGATAACGCCTACTCGGCCCGGCTGAAGAAAAATGCCCAGGTGACCGAACACGACCTCGTCGCCGCGCTCGAAGCACTCGTGAGCGGGAAGGCCGTTCCCACGCCGGCGACGCGCGCGATCGGCTGTCACATCGACCCGAAAGAGCGAAAGGTCACCTCCGAGGACGTGACCTATCACCGCGACGTGGCCCCGATTCTCCAGAAGCACTGCCAGACCTGTCACCGGCCGGGCGACGTCGGGCCGTTCTCGCTGATGACGTACAAGCAAGCGGTGAACTGGTCCGCAGACATTGTGCATTACACGCAGTCAAAGGAGATGCCGCCGTGGAAGCCGGTCGGTGGGGTCGAGTTCGCCAACGCCCGCGCGCTGACGATTCGCGAACTCGACACGCTCGCGGCGTGGGAGAAGTCCGGGTGCCCCGAGGGCGACCCGAAGGACGCCCCGCCGCCGCTCAAATTCACTGACGGCTGGCGGTTCGGCGAACCGGACCTCGTGTTGGAAGTGCCGGAAGACTTCCACATCGGCGCCGCGGGCAAGGACGAGTTCCGCGTGTTCGTGCTGCCCGCGGGGTTGAAGGAAGACAAGTTCGTCGTCGGCTACGAGGTGAAACCGGGCAACGCGACCGTCGTTCACCACACGCTCAACTACTTCGACGCCACCGGCACCGCCCGGAAGCTCGAAGAGAAGGAAAAGGCCCGCATCAAGAAGCCGGACGAGCCGGACCGCGGGCCGGGCTACTCGGTGGCAATGGGGATCGGGTTCATGCCGCAGTTGGTGAAGGCCCCGCGCCCGGACATCCCGCCGGTTGGGTTGCTCGGCGGCTGGGCGCCGGGGCAACTCGGCGTGCGCTACCCCGAAGGCTCCGGCACGCTCCTGCCGAAGGAATCGGACATCCTGATGCAGGTCCACTACCACCGCACCGGCAAGCCGGAGAAGGACCGCACGAAGATCGGGCTGTACTTCGCCAAGGCGCCGGTCGAAAAGCCGTGGAACACGATGGTGATTACCGGCATGTCGCCGATCTCGTTCATCCCCGCGGGCAAGGCCGCGCACACCGAGAAGGGATCGGGCTATCTGACCGGCGACGCGACGATTTACAGCCTCATGCCGCACATGCACCTGCTCGGCAAGAGTGTAAAGATGACCATGACCCCGCCGGGCGGCGAGACTCAGTTACTCATCGATATCAAGCACTGGGATTACAACTGGCAGGAGTCGTACTGGCTGGCGAAGCCGATCGCGGCGAAGGCCGGGACGCGGTTCGACATCGAGGCGGTGTTCGACAACAGCGCCAAGAACCCGAACAACCCGAGCGTCCCGCCGAGGCTGGTGACGTTCGGCGAGGAGACGACCAACGAGATGCTGTTCGGGTTCGTCGGCGCGGTGCCCGCCGGCAAGGAGCGCGTGCGGCTCACCCCGACGCTCGGCGCGCCCCCGAAGAAGTAACGTGACGCCGCGGGCGCACCTCGGGGCGCCCGCGGCCGGTACCACAAGCAAAACTGATCACCGCGTCACTTCACCTTGATCGCCGACCCGACGAAGCTGAACGTCGAGTTCGCGTTCTGACCGAACGCGGTGATGGCCGCGATGCAGGCGACGATGATAAGCGCCAGCATCACCGCGTACTCGACCGCGGTCGGGCCGTCTTCGGCTTTCAGGAAGTTCGTGACAAACTTGACGGCGCGGCGGGACAGACGGGTCATAGCAGCTCCTCGGACAAGTGAACCTGGGGGGATTGAACACGCACTGCACGCTAGAGCGATTCCGCCGACAGTGCAAAATAGACCCGTCGGCGTAAAATGCGGCGGCGGAGAAATGAGTTCCGATCAGCGGGCATGTAGGAGTAGTAACGAAATCGCTGACCGAAAGGGCTGGCCGAGGAACCGGCGCAGCCGGTGTAATCAGAACCCGTAGCGCACGCGGGCCGCGGGCGCTACGAAGCCGACGATTCCAGTTCTTTCGGCATCTCGCCGCTGTAGCTCGCCCAGAGCGCATCGACCGGGTGCGCGCACCAGACCGACGGGTCGAGCGCCTTCAGGTGTCGGGTGATCTGCATCAGGCAGCCCACATTACCCGTGAAGAGCGCCTTGGCACTGGTGGCGGCGATGTTCGCAGTCTTCCGCTTGCCCAACCGATCGGCCATTTCGGGTTGCGTCAGGTTGTAGCTCCCCGCGGCGCCGCAACAGAGTTCGCTTTCGGGAAGCGGCAGTAGTTCCAGCCCGGGGATCAGCTCCAGGAGCTGCCGCGGTTGCTTGAAGATCTGCTGCGCGTGCCGCAGGTGGCAGGCGTCGTGGTACGTGGCCCTGATCGGCAGCGGGTGGGTCGGCTTGACCGGGCCGAGTTCCATCAGAAACTCGCTGATGTCCCGCACCTTGCTCTGGAACCGCGCCGCGACTTCTGCGTGAGGGGTCGCGTGCATCATGTGCGCGTAATCCTTGAGCTGGTACCCGCACCCGGCGGCGTTGGTGATGATCGCGTCCACCGATTTGAAGCGTTCGGCGCTGGTGGCGCCGAACGCCTCGCAATTTTGTGCGGCGAACGCGCGGGCCGGCTCTTCTTCTGCTGCGTGGTAGTGCAGCGCCCCGCAGCAGCCCTGCTCGCGCGGGATCCACACCTCGCAGCCGTTGGCCTGGAGCACCTTCGCGGTGTGGTAGTTCGTTTCGGGGTAAAGGGAATCGGCGACGCAGCCCAAAAACAGCGCGACGCGGGCGCGCTTCGGGCCGACCGGTTCGAGCACTTCCGGCAGGTGCCCGTAGTGCGGCTTCAGCGCCGGGAGCATCTGCTTCATGCTGCGGAGCGATTGCGGCATCAGGTTCATCAGCCCGCTCTTCTCCGCGAGCCAGTCGAGGCCGGTCCACTGCATGAGCCGGGCCGGGGCCAGCGACACGCGGTTTCGCCACCGGTACGGGAACACGTGGAACAGCAGGAACTTTTGCAGCGCGTTGAGCGACTGTACCTGCCGGCCGGGTTCTTGCTGGGCCATGAACTCGCGGAACGGCTCGATGATCCGGCCGTACTGAACCCCGGAGGGGCACGCGGTCTCGCAGGCGCGGCAGTTGAGACACAAGTCGAGGTGCTGCTTGACGTTGTCGTCGAGAGCGAGGGTGCCGTCGATCACGTTCCGCATGAGGTAGATGCGCCCGCGGGGCGAATCGGCCTCGTTGGAGGTTTCGACGTAGGTCGGGCAGCTCGCGGTGCAAAGTCCGCAGTGGACGCAGTCGAGTACGAGTTCGTAATCGAGGTGTGGCCCTTTTGCGGACGGACAGACCCCTTCGGGGTGCGGAACAACGGGCAGCGCGGTCTTCGGCAGCGTGGCGGTAACGGACATGGTGAGAATCAGTATGGGTCGGTGGGTCTTCAGCGGCGTTGAATATTCTACGGCTTCCAGGGGCCGCCGGCGGGGTGCCGGCTTCCGCAAGTGAACGCCCGATTGGCGGTCAGAACTTCCCGTCGCGGGCCTCGAAGTGCGTCGGCTTGGCGAGCGACCGGCCCCCGCGCAGCACCCAGTCGGCGACCCACTCCGTCAGTTCATCGAGCGACACGCGGAGCGGGCCGAGCGCGGCGATTCCCGCGGTCGCGTTACTGATGAGCGCCGTTTCGGCTTCGGTGCCGGTGAACTTCGGCGCGACGCCGAACCGCTTGCCGAACTGTTCGCACGCGGCCTGCACGCTCACGACCGCCGGGCCGGTCACGTTGAACGCACGGGGCGGCACGGCGCAGTGGTCGAAGGCACGGAGCGTCATCGCGTTCGCGTCGCCCTGCCAGATCGTGTTGAAGTACCCCATCGTCCGATCGACCGGTTCACCGCCGCGTACTTTCCGCGCGATGTCTACCAACACGCCGTACCGCAAATCGACCGCGTAATTCAGTCGGATGATCGCGATGGGCACCTGCAATGTCCGTGAGAAGTAGCCGAACATCCGCTCGCGGCCCATCGCGGACATCCCGTACTCGCCGACCGGCGCCAGCGGCGTGTCTTCGGTCGGGCCGCCGGTGTCGGGCCGCGTGAACGGATAAACGTTGCCCGTCGAGAACGCGACGATGCGACTGTTCGCGTACCTCTTGCACACGATCGCGGGGAGATAGCAGTTGATGGCCCACGTCGTGCCTTCGTCGCCTGTCGAGCCGAACTTGCGGCCCGGCATGTACACGACGTTCGGCGCGTCGGGCAGCTTCGCGACCTCCGATTCGTTCAAGAGATCGCAGCGGATCGCCTCGACGCCGTGCGCGGTGAACGCCTCTTCGCCCCCGCCCGAAAACCGCGATACTGCGATCACACGCCGGGCCGGATCGGCGCGTTTCGCCATCCGGGCGAGCGTCGGCCCCATCTTCCCGGCCGCGCCGAGGAAAATGATCGCGCCGGGGTGCCGGGCGAGCGTCGCGATCACTTCCGGCGTCGGTTCGCTCAGCGCGGCTTCGAGTTCGGTTTCTGAGGTGAACAATGTGCCCTCCAAAGTAGTAGGCACACGCCGTGTGCCGTCGCTGTACCTTACATGTAGCGACGGCACACGGCGTGTGCCTACTACTTTGACTATCGCATCCGCAACCCGGTGCGTTACACTTTATTTGACCCACCATACCCGCTTCCCGCGGAGCCGCGCCGATGCCCGCTCTCCCCTCGCGTCGTCAGTTGCTCCACGCCGGCGGCCTCACCGCGCTCGGGCTGTCGCTCCCACAGTTCCTCCACGCACAACAACCGAAGCGGCGCGAGAAGCATTGCATCTTCATCTTCCAGTACGGCGGGCTGTCGCAGCTCGACTCGTGGGACCCGAAGCCCGGCGCCCCGGCCGAACTCCGCGGCCCGTACAAACCCATCGCCACCCGCGTACCGGGCTTCCGCGTCGGCGAGTTGATGCCGCGCCTGGCCGCGCTCGCCGATCGATACGCGGTGATTCGGTCGATGACGCACACGATGGCGCTTCACCACACCGCCAACGAAATGCTGCTGGCCGGGAATCGCAAGCCGGCGCCCGACGACCCCTCGTTTGGCTCGGTCGTGTCGAAGCTGAAACCGTCGGTGACGAACGCGCCGAGCAACGTGTGGCTCCAGAAGTTCGGCGGCGGCGCGATGCCGCGGGACCACACGTACCTCACCGGCGGCTCGCTCGGCCCGGCCCATGCGCCGCTGCTCATCGGCACCGGTCACACCGACAACCTCGCGACGCCGGGTTACCGGGTGAAGGTGTTCGAGGGGGACGCGGGCGTTTCGCCGGAGCGCGTCGCGGGCCGGCGCGAACTGCTCGCCCGCCTCGACGCCGATAACCCGCTGACCCCGCACCGCGAACGGGCGTTCGACCTCCTCACGGGAACAGCGGTGAAGAAAGCGTTCGACATCGAGCAGGAGCCGGCGAAGGTCCGCGATCGATACGGCCGCAACCCGCTCGGCCAGAACTTGCTGCTCGCGCGCCGGCTCGTGGAAGCCGGAGTGCGCCTCACGAGCGTGGTCGCGTGGACCGGGATGAAGCCGACCGAGAAGTTCCTGAGCATCGAAACGTGGGACATGCACGGCAACGCGGGCATCGGCATCTTC
Organism: uncultured Frigoriglobus sp.; assembly: GCA_964495365.1. GTDB lineage: Bacteria > Planctomycetota > Planctomycetia > Gemmatales > Gemmataceae > Gemmata. The sequence continues at coordinate 47,583 of CAZBXY010000014.1, forward strand.
GAGGACGGCTGGAACGGCCTCGGGTTCGCGCTCCCGCGATGCGATCAGGCCGTCTCGACACTGCTCGAAGACCTCTCCGACCGCGGCTTACTCGACGACACACTCGTGGTACTGATCGGCGAGTTCGGCCGCACCCCGCGGATCTCGAAGGTCGGCGCGGGCGCGAACGGCCGCGACCACTGGCCCCACTGCTACTCCGCGATGCTCGCCGGCGGCGGGGTTCGCGGCGGCGCGGTGTACGGCGCGTCCGACAGTACCGCGGCGTACGTGAAGGACGACCCGGTGTCGCTCGAAGACTTTACGGCGACGCTCTACACCGCGCTGGGCATCGACCCCGCGACGCGGCTCAGCCCGGACGGCTTCACCCGCCCCGCGAGTATCGGCGTGCCGGTGGAGGCGCTGCTCGAATCAAAGGGGTAGCGCGAATTCAAACCAGACCGCTGCCGAACAGCGAATTTCGGTTGACAGCCGGCCGATTTTCACCGATCCTTCTAATAGACGGCTGACCGCCCGCCGTTCCCGCCTGCGCGCCTCCCTCCTTCTCACCCACACAGGGTGCTAGCCGATGCTCGATCTGCATACTGGTGTTGCGTCCGATTGTTCCGGCGTTTCGCGGCGCACATTCGTCCGCCTCGGCGGCCTCGCCGCGTTCGGCCTCGGGCTTCCGCAGTTCCTCCGGGCACGCGATCAGGCGCCGCTCGCGAAAGCCAAGGCCAAGCGGTGCATCCTCCTGTGGATGCAGGGCGGCCCGTCGCACATCGACACCTTCGACCCGAAGCCCGACGCGCCGGTCGAGATCCGCGGCGACTTCGGCACGGTTCCGACCACGCTGCCCGGCGTCCGGTTCAGCGAAGTGGCCCCGATGCTGGCTCAGCGAACCGACAAACTCGCGGTCATTCGCGGGCACGACCCGAAGAACGGGTCGCACGGCGTCGCCGACCACCTGATGATGAGCGGGCACAAGTTCAACGCGTCGCTGCCGTTCCCGTGCTTCGGCTCCGTGATCGCGAAGGAACGCGGGTACGAGAACGGGATGCTCCCGTTCGTGCAACTCGGCCGCGCCATCGACCGGCGGTTCAACGGCGGCCTCGCCGGGTTCCTCGGCGACCAGTACAACCCGTTTGAAGTGCCGGACGATCCGTCCGCGCCGCAGTTCAAGGTGCGCGACCTCGCGGTCGGCACCGACGCCGAGCGCGCCCGGCTGGAGCGCCGGTACACCATGCTCGCGGACCTCGAAAACTACCAGAAGACGGTGGAAGCGCCGGGCGTGGTGAGGGCCCGCGACGAGTTCTACGAGAAGGCCCACGGGATCATCACCGGGCCGGCCGCCAAGAAGGCGTTCGACCTGTCGCAGGAAACCGACAAGACCCGCGAGCGGTTCGGGAAGAACTCGCTCGGCCAGGGCTGTTTGCTCGCCCGTCGGCTGATCGACGCCGGCGTGCAGTTCGTCACTGTCACCGACGGCGGCTGGGACACCCACACCGACAACTTCCGGAGCCTGAAAACCCGGCTCATGCCGCGGGTCGATCGCGCCGTCTCGGCGCTGCTCGACGATCTCGCCGTTCGCGGGATGCTCGACGAGACGCTCGTCGTCTGGTTCGGCGACTTCGGCCGCACCCCGAAGGTGAACCCGACCGCGGGCCGCGACCACTGGAGCACCGCGAGCGTCGCGCTCATGGCCGGCGGCGGGCTGAAGGTCGGGCAGGTGGTCGGGCAAACGAACGCGCTGGCCGAAGTGGTGACCGACACGCCCGTCAGCCCCCAGGACATCGCCGCGACCATTTACACGACGCTCGGCGTGAACCTGCACACGTGGTACAAGGCCCAGGACGGCCGCCCGATCGAGCTGTGCCCCGAGGGCAAACCGGTGAAGGAACTCTTGTGATTGCGGAGCGCGGATTCGGAATGCGGAATGAAGACACAACAGAAGGCCCGCCGAGCGAACTCGGCGGGCCTTGTGTTTTCGCACCTTCGGGGCGAGGGCAAACGAAAAAGCCCCGGGACCGCGGTCCCGGGGCTTTTGCTTTTCAGCGCTATGGCTTTTCAACTCGGTACGCCGCCACGGTCAGCGGCCCTCGGTCTGGACGATCTCTTCCTCCGAGTTAATGATGATGCGCGGCGTCACCATGATCATGATGTGCCGGGTCTGGCGCCCGACGCCCACGTTCTTGAACAGCCGGTTCAGGTACGGGATCTTCGACAGGAACGGGGGGCCGA